>DATMDS010000180.1:0-5819 GCA_035557575.1 Pseudonocardia sp.
GAGCCCGACGGGTTGGCCCTGTCCAGCCGCAACGTCTACCTGTCGGACGCGGACCGGGCTCGGGCGGCCACGCTGCAGCGGGCGCTGGCCGCCGGGGCAGCGGTGGCCGCGCACGGGCCGGCGGCGGTGCTGGAGGCGGCGCGCGCGGTGTTGGCCGCCGAGCCGGCCCTCGCCGTCGACTATCTCGAGCTGCGCGATCCCGATCTCGGGCCGAACGCGGAGTCCGGCCCGGCCCGGCTGCTGGCCGCCACCCGGATCGGCCGCACCCGCCTGATCGACAACGTCGCGGTTCGGCTGTAGGGCCGGAGGACGGGCCCGTGCTGCTCTGCGTCGACATCGGCAACACCCAGATCGCGCTCGGGCTCTACCCCGACCCCGCCGACGAGGCCGCGGCCGCCGATCCGCGGCCGCCGCTGGTGCGGGACTGGCGGATGCGCACCGACCCCCGGATGACCGCCGACGAGCTCGAGGTGGCCGTGGCCGCCATGCTCGGCGGCTACGCGCCCCGGATCACCGGCATCGCCGCGCTGTCCACCGTGCCCAGCCTGCTGCGCGAGCTCCGGCTGCTCACCGAGCGCCGGCGGCAGCCGTCGGTCGTGGTCGGGCCGGGGGTGCGCACCGGCGTGCCGTTGCTGGTCGACAACCCGCGCGAGGTCGGCGGCGACCGGGTGATGAACACCCTCGCCGCGCACCGGGTGTTCGGCACGGCCTGCGTGGTGGTCGACTTCGGCACCTCCACCAACATCGACGTGGTGTCGGCCAGGGGGGAGTTCCTCGGCGGCGCGCTGGCCCCCGGGATCGAGATCTCGCTGGAGGCGCTGGCCACCAGGGCCGCCGCCCTGCGCAGCGTGGAGCTGGTGCGCCCGCGCTCGGTCATCGGCAAGAACACGGTGGAGTGTCTGCAGTCGGGCGTGCTGTACGGCTTCGCCGGCCAGGTCGACGGGCTGGTCGAACGCATCCTGGCCGAGCTCGGCCCGCGGGCCGGTGCGGTGACGGTGCTGGGCACCGGCGGGCTGGCGCCGCTGATGGCCAGTGAGTCACGGACGATCACCGAGTTCGTGCCCGACCTGACGCTGCTCGGGCTGCGGCTGACCTACCTGCGCAATGCGCGCAGCACCTCGGTGGTCATGGGCAGCACGAACTCCCCCGACGACGTCTCGGGCCGCCCGTCGAGGTAGCCGCGGATGCGGTGCATTGCCGCGTCCCGGTCGACGGGATCGCTGAGCAGCGCGTCCAGAGCGCGGCCAGCACCCCGCCCGGCCGCAGCACCCTGGCCAGCTCCGGCAGCGCGCGGTCGAGGTCGAACCAGTGCCACGCCTGCCCGATCAGCACCGCGTCGACCGAGGCGTCCGGCAGCGGGATCGCTTCGGCGCTGCCCGCGCGGGCGTCCACGCTTGGGAGGCGCCGGCGCAGCTCGGCGAGCATGGCGGGTCGGGCTCCACGGCGATCGGCTCCCCGCGCCCGAGCAGCTCCCCGGTGAGCTTGCCGGTCCCGGCGGCGAGGTCGAGCAGCCGGCCGCCGACGCCGTGGCACGCCCACTCGACGGCTGGCGCCGGATACCCCGGGCCGGTACCGGCGTACTCGGCGGCGACCGCACCGAAGGAGCGGGCCCGGTCTGCGGTCATCACGCCGACGGTACGGGGCGCCGGGCGCAGCCAGTACCTGCCGATACCGAGGTGAAGCGGTGCGAAACGCGTCACTACCCTGCAGTACGTGAGCGCCGAGCCCCCCGAGCACCCCGAGGCCGAACTGCCGGAGCAGATCAGGGTGCGCCGGGAGAAGCGGGCGCAGGAGTACGCGCAGGGCCGCGATCCGTACCCGGTGCAGGTCGAGCGCACGCACAGCCTGGGCGAGATCCGGGCCGCCCACGCCGACCTGCCGCCGGACACCGCCACCGGCGCGGTCGTCGGAGTCACCGGACGGGTCATCTTCCAGCGCAACACCGGCAAGCTCTGCTTCGCCACCCTGCAGGAGGGCGACGGTACCCAGCTGCAGGCCATGATCAGCCTGGCCTCGGTGGGGGCCGACGAGCTGGCCCGCTGGAAGTCCACGGTGGACCTGGGGGATCACGTCTTCGTCCACGGCGAGGTGATCACTTCGCGCCGGGGCGAACTCTCCGTGATGGTGGACCGCTGGCAGCTGACGGCCAAGGCCATCCGGCCGCTGCCCGTGGCGCACCGCGAGCTGTCCGAGGAGACCCGGGTCCGGCAGCGCTATGCCGACCTCATCGTGCGCCCGCAGGCCCGTGCGATGGTGCGCAACCGGGCCCGCGTGGTGAGCACGCTGCGCACGACCCTGCACGAGCGCGGCTTCATCGAGGTCGAGACCCCGATGCTGCAGCTGCAGCACGGCGGGGCCACCGCCCGTCCGTTCGTCACCCATGCGCACGCAATCGACTCCGATCTGTATCTGCGCATCGCGCCGGAGCTTTTCCTGAAGCGTTGCGTGGTCGGCGGGATCGAGCGGGTGTTTGAGATCAATCGTAACTTTCGCAACGAGGGGATCGACAGCTCGCACTCCCCGGAGTTCGCGATGCTGGAGGCCTACCAGGCCTACGCCACGTACGACGACATGGCCGAGCTGACCCGAGCGATGGTGCAAGCGAGTGCGGTCGCGGTGTTCGGTTCCACAGTGGTCACCCACGCCGACGGGTCGGAGCACGATCTGGGCGGCGGGTGGCGTTCTGTCACGCTGCACGACGCGGTCTCGGAAGCAGTTGCGCAGCGCATCGATCTGGAGACTACTGGTGAGGAGCTGCGCAAGCTCGCGGCCGCGCACGACGTCGAACTGGCCGACGAACTGTCGCCCGGCGAGATCGTGCTGGAACTGTTCGAGAAGCTGGTCGAGCACACGCTGATCGAGCCGACGTTCGTCCGCGATTACCCGGTCGAGGTGAGGCCGCTGACCAGGCAGCATCGCGCCGAGCCCCGGCTGAGCGAGGCGTGGGACCTCATTGTTTTCGGAACCGAGCTGGCCACTGCCTACTCGGAGCTGGTCGATCCGGTCGAGCAGCGGGAACGGCTCTACGCGCAATCCTTGCTGGCTGCCGCGGGCGATGTGGAGGCCATGCAGCTCGACGAGGACTTCCTGCGGGCCATGGAGTACGGAATGCCCCCTACAGGAGGTATGGGAATGGGCGTCGACCGGCTCTTGATGGCGCTAACCGGGCTCGGAATCCGCGAGACGATACTGTATCCGCTCGTGCGTTCTGAGTAACACTCACCACGAGCGGGCGGTTCGACTCGACAGTTGTAGATCTTTGCGGATATCGTACTCGCATGCGGCGTCGCCGCGAACGAACTACTGAGAAACATGGAGGGCTGCGGCGGTGGCACAGATCCGCGAGATCAGGCTGGTCGACGACCTGGACGGCGCGGTCGCCGACGAGACTGTCGAGTTCGGCGTTGACGGTAAGAGCTATGAGATTGACCTCTCGACAGCGAATGCCAAAAAGCTGCGGGACGCACTTGCCGAGTTCGTCGCCTCCGCCCGCCGCGCGGGTGGTCGCCGACGCGGTGGCGGGAGCGGTGGTGGCAGTGCGGCACCGGCGGCCGCGCGGCGGCCGTCGATCGATCGCGAGCAGAACCAGGCGATCCGGGAGTGGGCGCGCAAGCGCGGGATGAAGGTCTCGGATCGGGGCCGGATCCCGGCCGAGGTGCTCGAGGCCTACCACAAGGAGAACTGATCGCTCGGGCATTCGCCCGAATGATCGATGTCACGCAGAGCGACGGGCTGGTGCAGGGTGCACCGGCCCGTCGTCCTGGTTAGGGTTGCCTCAGGAAAGTGGAGGAGGCCCGATGGCACGCAGGATGACGACCCTGGAGGTCCGCCGGACCGAGCGGATCACGCCACACATGGTCCGCGTGGTGGCCGGCGGCGCCGAACTCGCCGGGTTCCCCGACACCCCCTACACCGACCGCTACGTGAAGATCGTCTTCCCGCGGCCCGATGTGTCCTACCCGGACCCGTTCGACCTCGAGCTGATCCGGGCGTCGCTGCCCCGCGAGCAGTGGCCGCAGACCCGGACCTACACCGTCCGCGCGCTGGACCGCGCCGCCGGCGAGATGACGATCGACTTCGTGCACCACGGTGACGCGGGGCTGGCCGGGCCGTGGGCGGCCGGCGCGGTGGCCGGCGACCGGCTGCGGTTGCTCGGCCCCGGCGGCGCCTACGCCCCGCGCCCGCAGGCGGACTGGCATCTGCTGGTGGGTGACGAGAGCGCTTTGCCGGCCATCGGCGCCGCCTGCGAACGCGTGCCGGCCGGGGTGCCGGTGGTGGCCGTGCTCGAGGTGGCGGACGACACCGAGCGGCAGCCCCTGGTCGGGCCGGGCCGGCTGCAGGCCCACTGGCTGTACCGCACCGACGGGTCGACCGAGCGGGTGCTGACCCGGCTGCGCTCGCTGCGGCTCCCGACCGGGCGGGTGCACGCCTTCGTGCACGGCGAGGCCGGGATGGTCCGCGCGGTCCGGCGGTACCTGCTGGAGGAGCGCGGCGTCCCCAGGGACGCGCTGTCGGTGTCCGGGTACTGGCGGCTGGGCCGGGACGAGGACGGCTGGCGGGCCGACAAGGCCGCCGAGAAAGGGGCCGAGCAGGCGGCTGCCGAGCGGTCGGAGGAGCACGCCGCGGCCAGCTGAACCGGCAGTCCTCGACGCGACCACGGGCGCCCCGGTACTCCCAGCCGATACAGTGGAGAGGGTGTACACGGCGCTACGCGCCTACATGGATGGCATCGCGTACGGCGCAGCAGGCTAGGAGTTCGAATGTTCGAGAGGTTCACCGACCGAGCGAGGCGTGTTGTCGTGCTGGCCCAGGAAGAGGCCCGCATGCTCAACCACAACTACATCGGTACCGAGCACATCCTCCTTGGCCTCATCCACGAGGGCGAAGGTGTGGCCGCGAAGGCCCTGGAATCGCTCGGGATCGCGCTGGAGGGCGTCCGGCAGCAGGTCGAAGAGATCATCGGCCAGGGCCAGCAGGCACCCAGCGGGCACATCCCGTTCACGCCGCGGGCCAAGAAGGTGCTGGAGCTGTCGCTGCGCGAGGCGCTGCAGCTCGGCCACAACTACATCGGTACCGAGCACATCCTGCTCGGCCTGATCCGCGAGGGTGAGGGCGTCGCGGCACAGGTGCTGGTCAAGCTGGGCGCGGACCTGAACCGGGTGCGCCAGCAGGTGCTGCAGCTGCTGTCCGGCTACCAGGGCAAGGAGCCCGCCGAGGGGTCCTCGGGCGGCCGCGGCGAGGGCACTCCCTCGTCCTCGCTGGTGCTCGACCAGTTCGGCCGCAACCTCACCCAGTCGGCCCGCGAGGGCAAGCTGGACCCGGTCATCGGCCGCGAGAAGGAGATCGAGCGGGTCATGCAGGTCCTCTCCCGGAGGACCAAGAACAACCCGGTGCTGATCGGCGAGCCCGGCGTCGGCAAGACCGCCGTCGTCGAGGGGCTGGCCCAGGGCATCGTCAAGGGCGAGGTGCCCGAGACGCTCAAGGACAAGCAGCTCTACACCCTCGACCTGGGTTCGCTGGTCGCCGGTTCCCGGTACCGCGGTGACTTCGAGGAGCGCCTCAAGAAGGTGCTCAAGGAGATCCGCACCCGCGGCGACATCATCCTGTTCATCGACGAGCTGCACACGCTGGTCGGAGCCGGCGCGGCCGAGGGTGCGATCGACGCCGCGTCGATCCTGAAGCCGATGCTGGCCCGCGGCGAGCTGCAGACCATCGGCGCGACCACGCTCGACGAGTACCGCAAGTACGTCGAGAAGGACCCGGCCCTGGAGCGCCGCTTCCAGCCGATCCAGGTGGGCGAGCCGAGCGTGCAGCACACC
>DATMDS010000181.1:0-16218 GCA_035557575.1 Pseudonocardia sp.
GGATCCGCCCCGGGATCACCGCCGCCGGCGTCCCGGTCATGCGGGTCGCCGCTCCAGCGCGCGGCGTCGACGAAGCGCAGCCGCGGCCCGCAGTCGTGGCAGCAGATCGGCTGGGCGTGGAAGCGCCGGTCGGCCGGGTCGTGGTACTCGCGGGCGCAGGCGGCGCACATCGGGAAGCCGGCCATCGTGGTGGTGGCCCGGTCGTAGGGAACCCCGGTGACGATGGTGAACCGCGGCCCGCAGTTCGTGCACGTGATGAACGGGTGCCGGTAGCGCCGATCGGCCGGGTCGCGCAGCTCCCGCAGGCAGTCGGCGCAGGTGGCGGCGTCGGCCGCGACGATCGTCCCGGCCGGGCCGGCGGCGCTGCTGGCCACGATCGCGAACCCGGTGCCGCCGCGGACCGGCACCGGGATCGACCGCACGCCGGTGACCAGGGCCATCGGTGGTGGTCGGTCCCGGATCCCGGCCAGCAGGCGGTCCAGCTCGGGGCCCGGCCCCTCGGCTTCGATCAGCACCCCGCGCTCGTCGTTGCCGACGTGGCCGACCAGCCCGAGCGTGCTGGCCAGCGCGTGCACGAACGGCCGGAACCCGACTCCCTGCACCAGCCCGCTGACCCGGATGGCGCGGCGCTGCACGGTGATCTGCTCCGGGGCCGCCACCTCAGGGGCCGGGCGCCGGCTTCGCGATCGCCTCGCCGGCGTGGACCAGCAGGACGTCGCCGGGAGCGGCGTCCACCAGGGCGACGCTGACCGTCTCGGGGGGGCCGCCGCCGGGATCGACCACCGCCATGTCGTCGGGGAGCAGGGTCAGCACGGTGACCGGCACCGCCGCGTCGGAGCAGGTGATGCAGGTCGGCCCGGAGCAGTCGGCCTCCAGGTCCGTGCCGCGCGGCTCCGGTCCGGCCATCGGCGCTCCAGATGCATCGGCGGTGGTGGACGCCCAGCGCCTCGATGCTGGCAGCTGGTGACCCACACCACAAGTCACCCGTCGGGCGGGCGGGCCGTGATGCGGGAGTCGCTGATGGACCGCCACGAGCGCTCCGCCATGATGTGCGTTCGGCCGCGTCGAGCAGGCGAGGGTGTGGACGGGATGACGAGTGCACTCGGGAGCGGCACCGCTCTGGACCACGCCGCGCTGGACGGAGTGCTCGACGAGCTGCTGTCCCGCACCGGCGCGATCGTCGTCGCCCTGACCGACGGGGCGGTCCGCGCCCCGCTGCCGGACGATCCGCGGTTCGCCGCGGTCCAAACGCTGCCGGGAACCGAGGAGACCGTCATCGACTTCACCGCCCCCGCGGATCGCATGGTCCAGGTCAGGGCGTGGGAATGTGCGCACGACACCGGGATGTCCCGCGCGACGGTACGGCTGTGCAGCGACCCCGACCGCGCGTTCTGTTCGACCATCGTGGACGGCCGGCACCGGTACGGGGTGTGGTTCAACGTCCTGGTGGCCGAGGACCGGCACGGCGTCGATGTCGAGGGACCGCAACCGGACACGCTCGTGCCGGCCCCGCCCCCGCCGCGGACCGCGGTGGTGCACAAGAACCTCTACGGCGTGATCACCTTCGTCGACGAGCGGCTGGAGCGGATGCTCGGCTGGGCCAGCGCCGAGATGCTCGGCCGCCGCTCGCTGGAGTTCATTCATCCCGACGACCACGAGCGGGCCGTCGCGCAGTGGCTGGAGATGCGGGTCACCCGCCGCAGCCAGCACGTCAGGGTGCGGCACCTTCGGCGCGACGGCAGCTGGCTGTGGGTGGAGCTGGAGAACACCTTCCTCGGCCTCGACGACCCGGACGGGCTGGTGGCCATCTGCCACCTCAGTGACATCTCGGACGAGATGGCCGCGCACGAGGCCCTGCGCCGGCGCGAGCGGTTGTTCCACCGGCTGGCGGAGGCGCTGCCGACCGGCGTGCTGCTCGTCAATCTCGACCAGGAGATCGTCTTCGCCAACGGCCGGCTGGCCGACATCCTCGGCGTCGGCCCGGCACCCACCCTGCAGGAGCAGCTGGCCAGCGTGGCGCCCGACGACCGGACGCTGCTGCTGCGCCTGCTCGCCGCCACCTTCGACGACCACGTCGATCGCCAGGTCGAGATCGACGTCCTCCCCCCGCGGACCGGTGCGCGCCGCCGCTGCGCGGCGTCGGTGACCGCTCTGACCACCGACGAGGGCCTGCCCGGGGCGCTGGTCACGCTCTCCGACGTCACCGACAGCGCCAGCATGCGCGAGGAGCTGCGGCGCCGCGCCACCTACGACGCGCTCACCGGATGCGCCAACCGCGATTCCACCTTCTCCGTCCTGCAGACGCTCCTCGACGCCGGGCAGCCGGCCGCCGTGCTGTTCCTCGACGTGGACCAGCTCAAGGCGGTCAACGACTCCTTCGGGCACGCCGCCGGGGACGAGGTGTTGACCCGCACCGCTCAGGTGGTGACCGCGCACGCCCGTGGGCAGGACGTGCTGGGCCGGATCGGCGGCGACGAGTTCCTGCTCATCTGCCCCCTGATCAGCAAGCCGGAGGAGGCGCGGGCGATCGCGCAGCGCATCCGGCGGGCGCTCGGTGACACGGTGGCCCACCGGAACAGCCGCGACAGGCTCACGGCCAGCATCGGGGTCACGATCGCCACCGCACCCGCCTCGGTGCACGCCGTGGTCACCCGGGCCGATCAGGCCATGTACCGGTGCAAGCGGCAGCCGGACGGCACCCCGGTCTTCCTCGGGGCGGCCGCCGAGGACCTGGCACCGACGCCACCCTGAGCCGGTCGCTCCCCGGCTGCGCCCGGCCAGCAGGACCGGCGCATCGAGGGCATCCTCTACCGCGGCAGCGCCGGCCCCGACCGGAGAAGGGTCCGCCATGGCCTCACCGTCCGACAGAGCCTCCACGTCCGACCAGCTCTCGACGTCCGACCCGACGGCGGGCTCCGCGGACGAGGCGCTGGTGCGCTCGGGGGTGCGGCGCGCCGGCCGCCGGCTCGTCCCGTTGCTGGTGCTGCTCTACTTCGTGAACTACCTCGACCGGGTCAACATCGCGTTCGCCGGCCCGAACGGCATGAACGACGAGCTGGGCCTGTCGGCGACGCTGTTCGGGGTGGCCGCGGGCGTGTTCTTCATCGGCTACCTGCTGCTGGAGGTACCGAGCAACCTGCTGCTGCACCGCTTCGGGGCGCGGCGCTGGATCGCCCGCATCCTGATCAGCTGGGGCATCGTGGCCACGGCCATGGCCTTCGCGCCGAACGCCACCGTGCTGATCGTCCTGCGGTTCCTGCTCGGGGTGGCCGAGGCGGGGTTCTTCCCGGGGATCATCCTGTACCTGACCTACTGGTTCCCGGCGGCACAGCGGGCCCGCATGACCGCCTGGTTCATGACCGCGATCCCGATCTCCACCGCGCTCGGTGCGGTGGTCTCGACCCTGATCATCCGCTACGCCGACGGGCTGTTCGGGCTGGCCGGCTGGCGGGTGATGTTCCTGCTCGAAGGCATCCCGGCGATCCTGCTGGCCGTGGTCACCTGGTACCTGCTCACCGACCGCCCCGGCGCCGCGCGCTGGATGCCCGAGCCGGAGCGGGAGGCGCTGGAACGGCAGCTGGGCGAGGAGCGCGAACGCGCCGCGGCCGCCGGCCCGAGCTCGGTGCTCGGCGCGCTGCGCAGCCCGCGGGTGCTGGCGCTGTCCTGGGTGTACTTCGGCATCGTCTACGGCCTCTACGCGCTGGGATTCTTCCTGCCGACGATCATCAAGGGCTTCGCCCAGCAGTACGGGACCACCTACGGGACCGTCCAGCAGGGTGTGATCAACGCGGTGCCGTACGTCGTCGGGCTGCTGGTGATGATCCTCTGGACCCGACGCGCTGCCGACCCGTCGGTGCGGGTGGCGGTGCCCGCCCTGGTCGGTGGGATCGCGATCCCGGTGGCGCTGTACCTGTCCAACCCCTGGCTGGCCATGATCGCGGTGACGATCTGCGCCTGCGGGGTGCTCTCCGCCCTGCCCGGCTTCTGGTCGTTGCCCACCGCGTACCTGACCGGGGCCGCCGCGGCCGCCGGCATCGGTCTGGTCAACTCACTGGGCAACCTGTCCGGGTTCGTCGCGCCCTACGTGACCGGCGCGCTGGCCGACGCCACCGGCAACAACCGGATCGGGCTCTGGGTCGTCGGGATCTGCATGCTCTCCGCGGCGGCGGTCACCTGGGCGCTGCGGAGATCCCGCGCCGAAGCCTGACCGCCGCCGACGCTGGTGCGGGGCGCGTCCGTCCCCCAGACTGTGCTCCCGCAACATCTCGGGAGAGATCGGTGATCGTGACGACTCCGGATCCGGGCGGGGAGCGTGCCCGATGACGGTGGAGTTCCGGCTGCTCGGAGAGCTGGACGCGCTGATCGACGGCCGCCCGGTGGACACCGGGCACGCCCGGCAGCGGTGCGTGCTCGCCGCCCTGCTCGTCGAGGTGAACCGCGTGGTGCCGGTCGATCAGTTGATCGACCGGGTGTGGGCCGAGCGGCCGCCGCACCGGGCCCGCAACGCGCTGTCGGCCTATCTCTCCCGGCTGCGACAACTGCTGGCCGCCGCCGATGTCTCGATCACCCGGGTGGCCGGTGGCTATCGGCTGGTGGTCGACCCGCAGGCGGTCGACCTGCACCGGTTCCGCTCCCTGGTCCGACAGGCCCGCGCCGACGCCGACCCCGGGCGCGCCGCGAACGGGTACGAGCGGGCGCTGGAGCTCTGGCGCGGCGAGCCCTTCGCCGCCATCGACACCCCGTGGTTCGCCGGGGTCAGGGCGACACTGCAGGCCGAGCGGCTCGCCGCCGTGCTCGACCGCAACGACGCCGCCCTGCGCGCCGGTCGGCACCGCGACCTGCTCGCCGAGCTGGCCGGCTCGGCGCGCGCGCACCCGCTCGACGAGCGACTGGCCGGCCAGCTGATGCTCGCCCTGTTCCGCAGTGGCCGGCAGGCCGACGCGCTGGACACCTACCGGCAGCTGCGGGAGCGGCTGCGCGACGAGCTCGGCGCCGACCCGGGCACCGCGCTGCGAGCCGTGCACCAGCAGATCCTCACCGGCGACGGCGACGCCCCGGCGACCGCCCCGGACCCGGGGACCGCACGTCCGCCGCGCCGGCCCACACCGCCGCCGACCGCCGCCCGGCTGCCCCCGCTGCCGGTCGGACCGCTGGAGCGCAGCGGGCCGCTGGCGCTGCTCGACGAGCTGCGCGCGGCCGGATCCGGGCGCGTCGCGCTGGTGTACGGCGAGGCCGGCGTCGGCAAGTCGACGCTGGTCGCGGCGTTCGCCGCGCAGGCCGCCGGCGACGTGCGGCTGCTGTTCGGGGCATGCGACCCGCTGCTCACGCCACGCGAGTTGGGCCCGCTGCACGACGTCGGGCGGCAGACCGGGGGCCCGCTCGGCGCGGCGCTTGCCGGGGATGCGGACCGCGAGGCCGTGTTCGCAGCACTGCTCGAGGAGCTGGCCGCGCCGCGCGGGCAGCCCCACCCGGTGCTCGTGATCGAGGACGTGCACTGGGCCGACGGGGCGACGCTCGACCTGCTCACCTTCCTGGGCCGGCGGATGGCCGGGCTGCGGGCGCTGCTGGTGCTGACCTACCGCGACGACGAGGTCGGCCCCGACCACCCGCTGCGCCTGGCACTCGCGACGCTGCCCCGCGAGGTGGTGGCCCGGCTGCCGCTGCAGCCGCTGTCCCCGGCCGGGGTGGCCGAGCTGGCCCGGCGCGCCGGCCGCCCGGCCGAACGGGTGCACGAGGTCACGGGCGGGAACCCGTTGCTGGTCAGCGAGCTGCTCGCGGCCGGCCCTTCGGACGTCCCGCCGACGGTGCGGGACCTGATGCTGGCCCGGCTGGCGCCGCTGCCCGAGGCGGCCAGGGCGGTGGCCCGGCTGGTGTCGGTGATGCCCGGGCAGGCCGACCCCGCGGTGCTCGCCGGCGCGGCGGCGGACGTCGAGACCTGCCTGGCCCGCGGGGTGCTGGTCGCCACCGAGACCGGGGTGGCGTACCGGCACGAACTGCTGCGCCGCGCGGTCGAGGAATCGCTGTCCCCGGTGCGGCGGGCCGAGCTGCACGCCACCGTGCTGGCCGCGCTGGACGGAACGGCCGACCCGGCCCGGTTGGCGCACCACGCCCGCCTCGCCGGCGACGTGCCGGCGCTGCTGCAGCACGCGCGAGCCGCGGCCCGCCGGGCCGCCGCGGTGAACGCCCGCCGGGAGGCGGTGGGCCACCTGCGCGCCGCCCTTCCGCACGCCGACCGGCTGCCCGAGCGGGAGCGCGCCGAGCTGCTGGACGAGTTCGCCGCGCAGGCGTTCGCGGCCGGGTTCACCGAGGAGGGCCTGCCGCAGCTGCACCGGGCGCTGGCACTGTGGGAGGCCGCCGGCGACGCCGAGCGGACCGGGGCCGCGTTGCTGCTGCTCAACCGGATGCACTGGTGGAGCGGGCACACCGACGAGGCGTGGACGGCGTGCCGGCGGGCGGTGGCGGTGCTGGAGACCATCCCGCCCGGCCGGCAGCTGGCGATGGCCTACGGCCAGCTGTCCTCGCGGTACATGCTGACCAACCAGCCCGAGCAGGCCCTGGCCTGGGGCCGGCGGGCGATCGAGCTGGCCGATCGGGTCGGGGATGTGGCCACCGCGGTCGACGGGTTGATCAACGTGAGCGGCGCGCGGTTCGACCTGGGACCGGACTGGGACGGCGCCGAGCTGGAACAGGCCCACGCCACCGCCGTGGCCGCCGGGCTGCCCGACCAGGCCACCCGCTCGCTGGTCAACCTGGGCTCGATGACGCTGCAGCGCGGCGAGCACGGCCGGGCCGCTCCGCAGCTCGACCGCGCCCTGGAGGTCGCCCTGGACCACGACCTGCACGGCTACGCGCGGTTCACCATGGGCCTGCGGGCCCGGCTGCGGGTGGAGCGCGGCGACTGGGACGGCGCGCTGGTCGACGCGGAGCAGTCCCACGAGTGGCCAGGGCTGGCCCGCAACACCCGGATCCCGGGGCTGGTGGCGCTCGGTTTGCTGCGGCTGCGGCGCGGCCACGACGACGCGCCGGCCGCCCTGGACGAGGCGGCCGGGTACGCCTACCCGATGAAGGAGCTGCAGTGGGTCGGGCCGGTGGCCGCCGCCCGGTCGGAGCACTTCTGGCTGGCCGGGGACACCGAGCGCGCCGCGGCCGAGGCCCGGCGCTGGCTGCCGCTGGCCGTGGAACGGCACCGCTGGCTCGCCGGCGAGCTGGCGCTGCGGCTGTGGCGGGCCGAACCGAACCTCTCGCCGCCGGAACGGATCGACGAGCCGTACGCCCTGCTGATCAGCGGTGACTGGCGGGCCGCAGCCGCGATCTGGGCCAGCCGCGGCAGCGTGTGGTCCCGGGCCGAAGCCCTGATCTGCGGCGACGCCGAGGCGGCCGCCGAGGCACTGCGCACCGCGGACGCGCTGGGCGCGACCCGGGTGGCGCAGGCCTGGCGGGCCGGGGTGGGCCGGCGCGGGCTGCGCCTGCCCGACCCGCAACCTGCCCTCTGAGCTGCGCATTTCACAGTTCTGCAACCGTTGTGCAGACGGGTCCGGGCACAGTCGGTGCACCCGAGAGAACCCCGAAAGGACGATCATGACCAGCACCGTGCAACGTGACTCCGACCGTGAACTCAAGGCCAAGCACCGGGCCCTGTGGGCCGCCGGCAACTACGCCGCCGTGGCCGCCGAGCTGATCCCCACCCTCGGGCCCGAGCTCGTCAGGGCCTGTGGGGTCCGGGCCGGCCAGGACGTACTCGACGTGGGCGCGGGAACCGGGAACGCCGCCATCCCGGCCGCCGAGCTCGGCGCGACCGTGATCGCGTCCGACCTCACCCCCGAGCTGTTCGACACCGGACGGCTGCTCGCCGCCGAGCGCGGGGTCGAGCTGGACTGGGTCGAGGCCGACGCCGAACGGCTGCCGTTCCCGGACGGCAGCTTCGACGTGGTGATGTCCTGTGTCGGGGCGATGTTCGCGCCGCACCACCAGCTCGTCGCCGACGAGCTGGTGCGCGTCTGCCGACCCGGCGGAACCATCGGAATGATCAACTGGACGCCGGAGGGCTTCATCGGCAACCTCTTCGCGACCATGCGCCCGTACGCGCCGCCGCTGCCGCCGGGCGCCACCCCGGCTCCGCGGTGGGGCGACGAGCGGCACGTCGGCGAGCTGTTCGGCGACCGGGTGACCGAGCTGCGGTTCCGCCGCCAGACCGTGGTGATGGACCACCGTGGCGACCCGGCCGACTTCCGCGAGTACTGGAAGCGCAACTACGGCCCGACCATCGCGGTCTACCGGTACACCGCCTCCCTGCCGGATCGGGTGGACGACCTGGACCGCGACTTCCTGGACTTCCTCACCACCTGGAACCGGGCCGGGAACGCCGACCGCGCCGTCTACCACGCGGAGTACCTGCTGGCCACCGCGCGCAAGCCGGAGCGGTAGTGGCCGTTCCGCCGCGATCGACTCCACGCTGGCGGGGCAACCTGGGCGCCCGCTGTGCCCGTCGACTGCCGCCGCGGTGAGTGCGCATTCGCGCCCGGGGTCGCCCGTCGCGCTCGCGGGCCCACGACGCACACCGGTTGATGTCCGCACACATGTTGTGGCCTGTGGCCGGGTACCGACCGTGGCACCCCGCCGACACCGGGTGCGCCGCGCACACCGTGAGGTGCTCTCGCACAGGTCGTGGCGTGTGCGACAACACCACAAGGTGTGCGCGGTGGTCGTGCAGCCCCGCTGGAGGCCCGTGGGCGGAGGGTTCTCGTAGCCGTCGCGCTCGACCACCCCGCGGCCACGGCCGGGTCCCGACCACGGCACCCCGCCGACACCGGGACCGGTGCACCGTTCGGCCGTGTTCGGGCCCGGATCGCGGCGGGGACCGCTGCCGGCCGATACTGGGGCCGTGTCCGGAACGTTGATCGTGACCGGCGGGAGCCGGGGCATCGGGGCCGCCACCGCCGAGCTGGCGGCCCGCCAGGGCTGGGACGTCTGTCTCTCCTACCGGGCCGACGCCGGGGCCGCCGACCAGGTCGTCGCCCGGTGTCGCGCCGCCGGTGTGGGGGCCGTCGCGGTGCGTGGCGACGTCGCCGACGAGGCGGACGTCCTGCGCCTGTTCGACACCGCGCAGGACCGGCTGGGCCCGCTGGGCGGCTTGGTCAACAACGCCGGCGTCGTCGCGCCGCGGTCGACGGTCGCCGACCTGGATGCCGCTCGGATCCGGCGGATGTTCGAGGTGAACGTGGTCGGCGCGGTGCTGTGCGCACGCGAGGCGGTGCGCCGGATGGGCGCGGGCGGGGCGATCGTCAACGTGTCGTCCCGCGCCGCCCAGCTCGGCGGGCCGGACGAGTACGTCGACTACGCCGCCTCCAAGGCCGCCGTCGACACGCTGACCGTCGGCCTGGCCCGCGAGGTGGCGGCCACCGGCATCCGGGTGAACGCCGTGCGGCCCGGGCTGATCGACACCGAGATCCACGCCAGCGGCGGTCAACCGGACCGGGTCGCCCGGATGGCCGCGCAGGTGCCGATGGGCCGCGGCGGCACCGCCGCCGAGGTGGCCGAGGCCATCGTCTGGCTGCTGTCGCCGGCGGCCTCCTACGTCACCGGCGCGCTGCTGGACGTCGGCGGTGGCCGGTGAGCCCGAGCACCCCGATCAGCGCCGGGCACGCCATCGTGCGGTCGCTGGAGGCGCACGGCGTCGACCGGGTCTTCGAGGTGCCCGGCGAATCCTTCCTCGACGTGCTGGACGGGCTGCACGACGCCGGCATCCAGACCGTCGTCTGCCGGCAGGAGGGCGGCGCCACCTACGCGGCCGAGGCCGACGGCAAGCTGACCGGCCGCCCCGGCGTCGCGATGGTCACCCGCGGCCCCGGCGCCGCGAACGCCATGGTCGCCGTCCACCAAGCCTGGCAGGACGCCACCCCGCTGGTGCTGTTCGTCGGCCTGGTCCCGCTCGGCCACCGCCAGCGCGAGGCCTTCCAGGAGTTCGACATCCAGGCCTGGTTCCACACCACGACCAAACGGGTGTTCGTGCTCGACGAGCCCGGCCGCGCCTCCGAGATCGTCGCCGAGGCGTTCTTCGCCGCGCGCAGCGGGCGCCGGGGACCGGTGGTCGTCGGCCTGCCCGAGGACGTGCTGCGCCGGCCGTTCGACGGCAACCTCCTCGACCCGCTGCCGGTGGCCGACGGGGCGGTCGACGCCGCCGAGCTGCACGCGCTCGAGGAGCTGCTCGCGGCCGCGCGGCGACCGCTGGTGATGACCGGCGGCAACGAGTGGAGCCCGGCCGGAGCCGCCGCGATGACCGCCTGGCTGGAACGCACCGGCATCCCGGCCATCACCCAGTGGCGGGCCGACGGCGTCGTACCCAGCGACTCCCCGGTCTTCGCCGGCACCCTCGGCTACCGCCGCGACTCGGCCGCGGCCGCCGCCCTCGACGACGCCGACCTGCTGCTGGCCGTGGGCACCGTGCTCGGCGAGGTCGACACCGACGGCTACGCGCTGCGCCAGCGACCGGACGCGCGCACCGTGATCGTCTCGATCGACCCGGCCCGCACCGGACACTCGGGCCCGGTCACCCGGCACATCCTGGCCCGACCCGACGTCTTCGCCGCCGCCCTGCCCGCCCTCGACGTCACGCCGCACCCGGACTGGTCGTCCTGGTGCCGGCGGCTGCGCGCGGCCGAGGAACTCTCCGCCGATCCGGGCGCGCCGGCCGACGAGCCCGCCGCGCCGGCCAGCATGACCGCGCTGATGCGGGAGCTGGTGCCACAGCTGCCCCGCGACGCGATCCTCACCTACGGCGCTGGAAACCACTCCGGCTGGGCCCAGCGCTTCATCCCCACCCGGGTCTACCCTGCGCTGCTCTCCACCCGCAACGGCTCCATGGGCTACAGCGTCCCGTCCGCCCTGGCCGCCTGCCTGCGCCACCCGGACCGGCTCGTCGTCACCGTCGCCGGTGACGGCGAGTTCATGATGAACGGCAACGAGCTGGCCACCGCCCGCCAGTACGGGGCCGCCCCGCTGGTGGTCCTGATGGACAACGGCCAGTTCGGCACCATCCGGGCGCACCAGGAGCGCTTCTACCCGGGTCGGGTGAGCGGCACCCAGCTGACCAACCCGGACTTCGCCGCGATCGCCGCAGCCATGGGCGCCTTCGCCGCCCGGGTCGAGAGGGCCGACCAGATCGCCGGCGCCGTGCGGGGAGCCCTGGCCGCCGTGCGGGACGAACGCCGCCCGGCGCTGCTGCACGTCGTCGTCGACCCGGCGGTGCTGCTGCCCGCGGCCCCGCCGGCGGGGACGTAGTCGGCGCCGGGACGCGGCCGGCCGGTCGCGCTCAGCTGACCTGGGCGTGCAG
This sequence comes from Pseudonocardia sp., assembly GCA_035557575.1. Classification (GTDB taxonomy): domain Bacteria; phylum Actinomycetota; class Actinomycetes; order Mycobacteriales; family Pseudonocardiaceae; genus Pseudonocardia. The sequence continues at coordinate 11,330 of DATMDS010000181.1, forward strand.
CCGGTGGAGCACGGCCCGGGTCTCGGCGGCCGTTCGCTCGGGTGCGCTCAGCTCCGCCAGCACGTCGCAGTAGCGCGCGACCTCCGCCGGGTCGTCCAGGTAGCGGGCGTCGTCGAGGTGTTCGACGTACACCAGGTCGCGGTGCGCGTCGTCGGGGAACCGCAGGAGCGTGAACGACGGCTCCGCCACCGGCGGGACAGGGGTTGCCGCGCTGATCAGGATCCTGACCCGTGGTCGTTCGGTGAGCTCGATCAGCCTGTCGAGCTGCGCCCGCCACTGCTGCGCTGGCAGCGGCGGCGGCCTGAGCGCTTCGGCACCGATGACCGCGGAGATGTCCGGGGACCCGGGCCGGTCGAGCAGGCCCTGGCGGGCCAGCCGCAGCTCGACGCGGCGCTCGGCGGCCACCGGATCCGGGTGGGCGAGGCCGATGACGGCCCTGGCGTAGTCGGCCGTCTGGAACAGGCCCGGGAGGAACTGGGCTTCGTGGGTGCTGATGACCGAGGCCGCAGGCTCGACCGTGAGGTAGGTGCGGAACCAGTCCGGGACCACGTCCGTGAACGGTTCCCACCACGGCGGCGCGGTCACGCTACGTCCACCGTCGCGCCATCGTGGTGGCAGGCGTGATTCGTCGTGCTTGCAGCTGCACAGCAGCCTCCGCGCAAAGCGTCGCTCCCCCGAGCACGGCCCACGGACGTGGACCAGCGGAAGCCTCCGTGACTACCGGACTCGCCGCAGCGAGCGCTACCGCCGAACGAGGGCTCGCCCGGCACGACCACCGTCCTACTCGGTGGCCGGCAGCAGCGCCCCGCGCGCCCGGCCCTCCAGCGCCGCGGCCGCGGCTCGGGGCAACCGCCACCCGGACCGCCGCTCGAGGTCGGCGAGCCGGCGCTGCGCCGTGCGGTACGCGGTGCGGCGCTCCGACTCGAAGGGCGACGAGGCGGCCACCCCGAGCAACGTCTCGACCTGGGTGATCAGCCGCCGTTCGTCCGGGTCGAACCGGGCGTCCCGCTTGCGCTCGGCCGACTCGACCGCCGCCGCCCACGCCTGCCCGGCGCGCTCGACCGCGGCGACGAAGCGCTGCGCGTACTCCGGGCCCGGGAACTGCTCGCTGCGCAGGGCGTTCGCCTCGGCGAACGCGTCCACGAACCGCCCGGTGGCCGGTTCGTTCACGTCGGCGAGGGCCGGCAGCTGCAGGGACGCCCCCAGGTCGCACTCGAACTCGCTGAAGGCCAGCGCGGTGACGCGGTGGCTGGCGACCGCGGCGTCCCAGCGGGCGCGCCACGGGTCCGGGGCGAACCGCGCCCGCACCCATGACCACAGGGCCTCCCCCGGCCCGTTCAGGGCCAGGGCGGTGGCCAGTACGGCGGCCACGAACACACCGGGGAGCATCAGTATCCAGCCGTCCCAGATCACGCTGCTGTCCCAGTGCGGGCCGCTCACGTGCCACGTGCCGGCTCCTGCGTGGTGTGGTCGCATGACGCCTCCCGACTCCCCGGGAAACGCTAGCCGCAGTTCCCGGGGAACGGCGCGCCGAACCGGCCGCTGCCGCGTCAGGCCATGTCCTGGTCGGCGCCGTAGTTGTCCAGCACCGGGCACCCGTCCTGCGTCCGGCGGTGTGGATAGGCGCTGGTTCCTCGCGAGCCCTGGCTAGTCGACCAACGCCGTGCGCCAGGAATCGATGTTCTCCGCGATGTAGGCCGTGTCGGCACCCCAGCGTCGGCCGTGGCCTTTCCGCCACAGCATGGCCCACGGCTGCGTCCCGGTTGCCTCGCCCTCGGCGAGCAGGTCGTACATCGCCTGAGTTCGCAGCGGCAGCAGCTCCACCAGCCTCACGCGGTCGGCTTCGTCCAGGCCGTAGGCGTCGACGAGCGCGCGGAGCCGGCGCCCGGGTCCGGCCGAGCCGTCACCCGATCCGAGCTGAGCGGGACGAACCCGTGCGCGGCACAGGCCAGCTCCCACAGTCGCGTCCCCGGCCCGGCAACGTCCCAATCGATGAGGCCCCACATGCCGGTGTCGGAGGCGATGAGGTTCCACGGCGTCGCATCCCCCCTCGACCTGGCACAACCTGATCAGACGGCACCCCCGTGCGCAACGCCGACTTCGCGTTGGCCAAGCCTGCCGGCATGCGTCCAGGCGGTGCCGGTGGGGAGTGCGGCTGGTATTCGCCGCGAGTTGTCGACGTTGCGCAGCCGGAAAGCGTGAATCTGTTCGAGGATCAGGGCGAGCAGGATCAGGGGGACTCCGATCGCGCCGAGCACGTTGAGTGGAGGCAGGCTGACATCGTTGCCCCCGTCCTGGTCGATGACACCGCGTAGAGCTTTCAGGGCGTCGATTTGGGAGCTGACCAGTTGTACAGGGCTACCTGGGGCGGCGTTGACGCCGACAGACAGCGCAGAGACGATCGTGTCGTCGACGACGACGAGGTCCCTGGAGCGCGAGCGGATCCCTTCGTCCGCGTCATCAATGATGACGTTGGCAATGGTCGTGGCGGCTCCGGTGTCGATGCCGGTGGCGCTGCCGGTGATGCGGCTGTCGAGGATCTGTAGACCTGAGCTGGCCGTTCGGACCGCCGTGCGCTTGACGCCGTCGGCGACGAGGTTGCGCATTATCACGCTATTGGTGGCGGACAGCGCCACAACGCCATCGTTCCCACCGGTGAGCGTGAGACCGGTCGCGGCGATGTCGCCGGCGCCACGTTCCAAGCGCAGGGCGGTAGCGGAGTCGGCGATGGCGACCTGGTTCAGGGCGACGTGCTGGCCGCCGATAGCGATTCCGGTGACGGACGCACCGCCGATGGTGCTGCCGTTCACCGTGAGACCGCGGGTGGTCCTTTCGATCTGCAAGCCGCGGCGTGGGCCGCTGATCCGGGCCCGGTTGATGACGGTCTGCGCGCTCCCGCCGTGGGTGTAGATGCCGATGGCGTCGTCGGTGGAGGTGAGGTCGTTGACGGTCACTTCGGTGGACCAGCTGACCCGGATGCCGCCGGCGAGATTGTTCGCCGTGGTGACGGCGTTGACCTGCGGCTTGGTTTGCCCGGTCACCGCGATCCCGTAGAACTTGTTACCAGTGGCTGAGATGCCGGTGACGGGTCGATCCGAGCTGGGGCCGATCACCAACACCCCGTTGCCGCCGTTCGCGTTCGTAGTGATCTTGGTCAGCACGGTGCCGCGGTCGCCGCGCAGCACGAGCCCATGGGACACGGATTCCGTGATCGTGACGTCCTCGAGGCGGACTCCGTCGGTGCGGTCGAGCTTGAGGCCGATGCTGTTGCGGTTCAGCGTGGTGCGGACCAGCGAGCCCGTGCTGGTTTCGCCCAGTCCCAGCCCGGCTCGGGCTGTGGGGTCGGTGGGCAGGGTGCCGAGGTCGTTGATCGCGGAGTCGATGGCCTCGAACCGGGCGCCGCGGGACACGGCGAGGAACGGGCGGCCGGGACCAGGGCGCAGGGCTTGCCCGGTGGCGGGGTCGAAGGAGCCGACGGTGACTCCGCGCAGGACCAGCCGTCCCCGGCCCATGTAGATCGAAGCGGCATCCGATGGTGTCGGTCCACCGGCCAGGCGCACGGTGCGCACGTCCCCGCCGAGGGTGAGGCTCTGCGTGGAGGTCAGGACGATGGCCGCGGTGAGGTCGGCCGTGCCGTCGGCGATCCGCAGCCACTCTCCGGGTACGAACCGCCGCAGCGCCGACAGTGTCAACGCGCCGCCTGACCGCGGGACCCGCCGGGTGAGTCGGCCGTTGCTGACCAGGTCGATGGTCCGCTGCTTGACGAGGATCAGTCTGTGGGGTCGGCCGTGTCCGTCCCACAAGGCGTGCGCCCGTTGCGCGGCCCGGGCGGTCTGGGCGGCCCGTTTCTCGGCCAGCGCCTGGGCCTTCGCCTGTTGCTCGGCCGCCTGGTCCCGGGCCTTCTGCCGCGCGGCCGCCTGCTCGCGGACTTGTCGCGCCGCTGCATCATCCGGGTCGGCCGAGGAAGCAGGCTCCCGGTCGGCGTCCCCGGTAGATCTGTTCGGCTCAGAGCCGGATCGGGCTCCGTCCTCGTCCTCGTCCGGTTCCGAGGCCTCGCTACGTTCGGACCCAGCCGCGGCCGCTGAGTCCGCCGCGGAATCAGATTCAGGCGGAGCCGCCGAGGCCGTGCCAGGCGGAAGACTGATCAAGAGCGCGATCGCTATGACCACACCGGCCAGCGACCGCATCAGCGGGCGGCGGCCGGCTATACATCCACGCATGCCACGATCCCTCCGGCGTCGCCGCCTCGCACACTCAAGCCGTCGTGCACTCAACGTCGTCCATATGGGCGAAGATGCTCCACCGGCCGGCGGTAATTTGTGACGCCGGTCACTGCCAGGATCGCTGAGACTTTTACGTTGCTGACGTCAGTGGGGCCGTGATGTCGCCAGCCATGCCCTCAGACAATTCCGGGGTGAATTCGAGCCGGCCCGGGAAATATCGTGAAACTTTCCCTGTCGTGGCAATCGATCACTTCACTGCGCTCGAGTGTCCGCGCCGGTACTCACACGGATCGTGCAAGGGCCTCCCGCTGCGCCCCGACTCGACGAGGAGTTGTCAGGCGGCGGCACCGACGTGGTGCCGTGTGCAGCAGCACCGGCAACAACAGGTTGCCGTCGGTGTGCAGCCACATCCAGGTGGTGACCACGGCGAAGCAGCAGACGGTGATCGCCCACGGCAGGCCGTTGGCCAGGTCGTACTCGACGCCGAACAACGGCAGGTGCCAGAGCGCGTGCCACAGCCCGAGCAGCAGCGCCGCGGCCAGTGCACTGCGCCCGGCCAGCAGCCTGGGCAGCGCGTACCCGCGCCAGGCCGGCTCCTCCCCGAGCCCGATCAGGACCAGCACCGTGACGACCTGCACCACCCAGCCCGCGAACCCGGGCAGCGCG
>DATMDS010000182.1:0-3579 GCA_035557575.1 Pseudonocardia sp.
GGATCCGGACACCGTGGAGCGCACCCTGCGGATGGTCCGCTGGGGCCTGGTGCCGTCCTGGTCGAAGGACGCGAAGGCCGGCGCTCGCATGATCAACGCGCGGTCCGAGACGGCCGGCAGCAAGCCGGCCTTCCGCAAGGCACTGAACGCGCGACGCTGCCTGATCCCGGCCGACGGCTGGTACGAGTGGCAGCGCGGCAGGGATCACAAGCAGCCCTACTACACGCACTACGTCGACGGCAGCTCGCTGGCCATGGCCGGGCTGTGGGAGTACTGGAAGCCCAAGGACGACCCGGAGGGGGAGTACGCCGACGGCCTGGTCACGGCGGCCGTGCTGACCACGCAGGCCGTCGGGCCGCTGGCCCAGGTGCACGACCGGATGCCGCTGGTGCTGCCGCCGTCGGCCTGGGACGCCTGGCTCGACCCGGACCGTGACGCCGGCGACGACGCGGTGGCCGAGTTGCTGGTGCCGCCGGCGCCGGAGCTGATCGCGACCATGGAGATCCGGCCGGTCGCGCCCGCGGTCAACAACGTGCGCAACAACGGCCCCGAGCTGCTGGCGGCCATGCCCGCCGAGGACGTGGCCGAGCCGCTGCAGCTCGACCTGCTCGCCGGGCCGAACCCGCAGTGACCGAACCCGCAGTGACCGAACCCGCAGTGATCACCGCGCCGGCCGCCCCGGCCGTCCAGGTCGACACCCCGCACGGGCCGGCGCGGATCACCGTGCACCACGGTCGCGGCCCGGCGGCCCTGCTGCTGGGACACGGTGCCGGCGGCGGGATCGGCGCCCCGGATCTGTCCGCGGCCACCCGGGTCGCGCGGGCCGCGGGCCTGCACGTGGTGCTCGTCGAGCAGCCCTACCGGGTCGCCGGACGGCGCGCGCCGGCGCCCGCCGCCCAGCTGGACGCGGCCTGGCTGGCGGTGGTCGCGCACGTGCGGGCGGAGCTGGGCGGCCCGCTGGTGTTCGGTGGGCGCAGCTCGGGAGCCCGGGTGGCCTGCCGGACGGCGACCGCGGGCGCCGCGGCCGGGGTGCTCTGCCTGGCGTTCCCGGTGCACCCACCGGGTCGGCCGGAGAAGGATCGGCTGGCCGAGCTGGCCGCGCCCGCGGTGCCCGTGCTGGTGGTCCAGGGCGAGCGGGACCCGTTCGGGCGCCCGGAGCCCGCGCCCGGTCGCGAGGTCGTGCTGCTGCGCGGTGACCACTCGCTGCGTTCGGACGTCGCCGGCCTGACCGCCGCGGTCGGTGGCTGGCTCTCCCGGATCGTGCCCGCGCCGGCCGGCTGACCGCAGGGGCCGCCAGCCGCTCAGCCGGCGATCGGGGCGAACCGGGCCCCGGTGAGCCGGGCCAGGTCGGCCGGGGCCAGCTCCACCTCGAGCCCGCGCCGGCCGGCGCTGCAGAACACGGTCGGCAGCTGCTCGGCGGAGGAGTCCAGCACGGTCGGCAGCCGCTTGCGCCCGCCCAGCGGGGAGATCCCGCCCGCCACGTAGCCGGTGGCCCGCTCGGCCGCGGCGACGTCGGCCATCCGTGCCCGTTTGCCGCCGACCGCCGCGGCCAGCGCCTTGAGGTCCAGCGTGCTCGACACCGGAACCACACCGACGGTCAGCGTGCCGTCGACCTCGGCCACCAGCGTCTTGAACACCCGGGCCGGGTCCAGGCCGAGCGCCTCCGCGGCCTCCGGGCCGTAGGCGGCGCCGGCCCCGTGGGGGTAGCTGTGCAGGCGGTGCTCGACGCGATGGCGTGCGAGCAGCGCGGTTGCCGGGGTGCCCTTGCCTGCCACCCGGGGCACGTTATCGGGCCCCGGGCCGCCATCGGGCCGGCCCCGGGGGAATCACGCCTCGGCGCCCCGCGTTGTCGCAGCTGTGACTGCTGCAGTTCTGGATCGGGCTCGCCCGATCGGCCGGCCCAGCCCGGGCCGCGTACTCTCGACCCGTCCGACGGACGCCGCCGCGTGGATCGCTCCCGCGGTCGCAGGCGTCCTGGAACGGCGTGAGAGGAGCGCGGTGCCCGGCACCGAGCAGACGGCCGAGGAGGCCACCGACCGCTCGTCGCAGTTGCCGAACGGGCCCGGCGAGGTCGACGGCCAGCTGCCCGACGGCGAGGCCGAGACCGCGCAGCAGCGGGCCGCCCGCTTCGAGCGGGACGCCATGCCGCTGCTGGACCAGCTCTACGGTGCTGCGCTGCGGATGACGCGCAACCCGGCCGACGCCGAGGACCTGGTGCAGGAGACCTTCCTGAAGGCCTACGCCGCGTTTGGTACGTTCCGCGCGGGGACCAACCTCAAGGCCTGGCTCTACCGGATCCTCACCAACACCTACATCAACGGCTACCGGCGCCGGCAGCGCCAGCCCCAGCAGGCGCCCACCGAAGAGATCACCGACTGGCAGATCGCGCAGGCCGGCGAGCACACCTCGCAGGGCCTGCCCTCAGCCGAGGCGGAGGCGCTCGACCGGCTGCCGGACAACGACGTCAAGGCGGCCCTGCAGCAGCTGCCGGACGACTTCCGGATGGCCGTGTACCTCGCCGACGTCGAGGGGTTCGCCTACAAGGAGATCGCCGAGATCATGGGTACGCCGATCGGCACTGTCATGTCGCGGTTGCACCGCGGCCGGCGGCAGTTGCGGGACATGCTGACCGACACCGCCCGGGACCGCGGGTTCCTGCGCGGTGAGCAGGAGGTGTCGTCGTGAGCTGCGGAGATCACCACGACACCGACTGCGCCGAGGTGCTCGCCCAGGTCTGGCTGTTCCTCGACCACGAGTGCGACGAGACCCGCCGGAGGCTGCTGGCCCAGCACCTCGACGAGTGCGGCCCGTGTCTGGCCGAGTACGGGCTGGACGAGAAGCTGAAGAAGCTGTTGGCCACCAAGTGCGGTGGGGACAAGGCGCCGCCCGGGCTCAAGGAGCGGTTGCGCGAGCAGATCCGGGTGGCGGTGCGCGAGCAGGCCACGGTCACCGTCACCGCCGGCCCCGGTGGGACGACCACCACCACGGTCGAGGTCCGCAGCACCCGCATCGAACGCGCCGACGACTGACCGCCGGGAACGAGCCGCTCGGCCCGTTCCCGACGGTGGCCGGCGGCTCAGGTGTTGGGACGCTTGCCGTGGCTGGCGGAGTTCTTCTTGCGGTCACGACGCTTGCGAGCGCGCTTGGACATGGTTTCTCCTTCGGGTGCACGCGGGATGGAGCCATCCTCGCACGTGATTGGATGGCCCGAGCACGGACCGGGAGGGGCGCCGCGTGTCCACCATGAGCGACCTGCTCGCGCTGCACACGCGGTTGTCGGGCGACGCGGTCGAGCATCTGCAGCGCGTGGTCGCCGAGTGGCAACTGCTGGCCGACATGTCGTTCGCCGACTTCCTGATCTGGATTCCGCTGGCGGGGACGGACGGTGGGTGGGCCGAGGAGTTCCTGTGCGTGGCCCAGGTACGGCCGACCACGGCACCGACCGCGCACCCGGAGGACGCGGTGACGGCCCGGGTCGGCGCGGCCGGGAACCCGCAGCTGCGGCGGGCGGTGGTCGAGGGGCGGATCTGTCGTGAGGAGCACCCGCGCTGGCACCTGGAGGTGCCGATCCGGCGGGAG
>DATMDS010000183.1:0-5789 GCA_035557575.1 Pseudonocardia sp.
GCGTCTATCCACAGGAGGCATTCAGTGCCCATCGCAACCCCCGAGTCCTACAACGAGATGCTCGACAGGGCGAAGGCGGGCAAGTTCGCCTACCCGGCCATCAACATCACCTCGTCCCAGACCGTGACCGCGGCGATCCGCGGCTTCGCCGAGGCCGAGAGTGACGGCATCATCCAGGTCTCCGTCGGTGGTGGGGAGTACGCCTCCGGGTCCACCATCAAGGACAGGGTCACCGGCACCCGCGCGCTGGCCGCCTACGCCCACGAGGTCGCCAAGAACTACGGCGTGACGATCGCGCTGCACACCGACCACTGCACCAAGGAGAACCTCGACTCCTGGGTGAAGCCGCTGCTGGCGATGGAGGCCGAGGAGGTCGCCGCCGGCAAGAACCCGACCTTCCAGTCGCACATGTTCGACGGCTCCACCGTCCCGCTGGAGGAGAACCTCGTCATCGCCGAGGAGCTGCTCGAGCTCTCCCAGAAGGCACGCACGATCCTCGAGATCGAGGTCGGCGTCGTCGGCGGCGAGGAGGACGGCCACGTCGCGGAGATCAACGAGAAGCTCTACACCGCGCCAGGGGACTACGAGGCCACCGTCGAGGCGCTGGGCGCCGGCGACAAGGGCCGCTACCTGCTCGCCGCCACCTTCGGCAACGTGCACGGCGTCTACAAGCCGGGCAACGTCAAGCTCCGGCCCGACGTGCTCAGGACCGGCCAGGAGGTGGCCACGGCCAAACTCGGGCTGCCGGCCGGCTCGAAGCCGTTCGACCTGGTCTTCCACGGCGGGTCCGGCTCGCTGATCGAGGAGATCCACGAGGCGCTGAGCTACGGCGTGGTCAAGATGAACGTCGACACCGACACCCAGTACGCCTTCACCCGCCCGATCGTCGGGCACATGTTCACCAACTACGACGGCGTGCTGAAGGTGGACGGCGAGGTCGGGGTGAAGAAGACCTACGACCCGCGGACCTACCTCAAGGCCGCCGAGGTCGGCATGGCCGAGCGGGTGACCCAGGCCTGCGCCGACCTGCGCTCCACCGGCACCACCCTGCGCTGACCCGCCCGTGAGTGCGTAGCCGCGTAAGAACGCGGCTACGCACTCACGACCGAAACGGGTGGGCGCGCATGATGGGCGCATGTCGCTGCACGGCAATTTGCTCGGGCCCGAACCCGTCCTGCTCCCGGTCGACCCGGCCGCCGCCGACCTGGAGCGGGGCACCGATCCCGCCGAGGTGGCCGCCGCCCGTCCCACGTCCAGCCTGGCCTGGGCGGTGCTGGCCGAGCGTGCGCTCGACGAGGCGGGCGGAGCGCTCGGTGGCATCGTCGCCGGCTACGCCTACGCGCGCACCGGCTACCACCGCGGACTGGACCAGCTGCGCCGCTCCGGGTGGAAGGGCGCCGGGCCGGTGCCGTGGAGGCACGAGCCCAACCGCGGCTTCCTGCGCGCGCTGGCCGCCCTCTACCGGGCCGCCGACGCGATCGGCGAGGACGACGAGGCGCAGCGCTGCCGCGTCTTCCTGGCGGAGGCCGACCCGGCGGCTCCGGCCGCGCTCGGCCTGGCCTGAGCCGACCGACAGTGCCCGCGACCTGGCGGGGTCGACGGCTGCGCACCCGGCTACGGCAGAGCGGCCGCCGGCTGCGCCGCTCGGCGCTGCCGATCGCGCAGTGCGCGCTGGCCGCCGGTGCCGCCTGGTTCGTGGCGACTGAGCTGGTCGGGCACGCCCGCCCGTTCTTCGCCCCGATCGCGGCGGTGATCAGCCTCGGGGTGTCGCTGGGTAGCCGGCTGCGCCGGGTGGTGGAGCTGGTCGTCGGGGTCAGCCTCGGGGTGCTGATCGGCGACCTGCTGATCTCCCGGATCGGCAGCGGCACCTGGCAGATCATGCTGGTGGTGGCGCTGGCGATGGCCGTCGCGGTGGCCACCGACGGCGCCACCCTGCTGGTCGCGCAGGCCGGCTCGTCGGCGGTGCTGGTGGCGACGCTGCTGCCGCCGGGCGACTCCGGCGGCTTCGACCGCTGCCTGGACGCGCTGATCGGCGGCGCGGTCGGCGTGCTGGTGGCGGGGGTGCTGCCGGTCGACCCGGTCGGCCCGGTGCGCCGTTCGTCGCGGGCCCTGCTCGACGAGCTGGCCGGGGTGCTGGCCGCCGCCGGTGACGCCCTGCGCGATCGTGACGTCGAGGCCGCCCGGACGGCGCTGCGCCGGGCCCGGGCCAGCCAGTCGCTGATCGACGGGCTGCGGGGCGCGCTGCGCGGCGGGCGGGAGGTGACGACCGTGGCCCCGCTGTTCCGACGCCGGCGCCGCGAGCTGGGCCGCTACGCCGAGCTGGCCGAGCGTTCGGACTACGCCATGCGCAACGCCCGGGTGCTGGCCCGGCGCACCTTCGGCGCGCTGAGCGACGACGAGCCGGCCGCGCCCGAGCTGGCCGACGCGCTGGGCGAGATGTCGGCGGCGGTCGGGATGCTGACCGCGCAGCTGGACCGTGAGGGCGACCGGGAGCTGGCCCGCGAGCCGGTGCTCGACGTGGTCCGGCACGCGAAGGTGCTGGCCCACGACTGGACCCCCGGCACGTCCGAGGCGGTGATCGTGGCCCAGCTCAACTCGATCGCGCTGGACCTGCTGATGGCCACCGGCATGACCAGGGACGACGCGCTGACCGCGATGCGGGAGCGGCGCGGCGGCCCCGGCGTGGCGCGCACGGGCTGAGCCCGGCGCGCCGGAACCGGCGCGGCCCGCGCCACGTTGTCCGGGGCGTGCCCCTGCCCGAGGTGCCGCGGCTCATCGTGCCGGACGTGCGGGTGCGGGTGTCGTTCGTGGCCGCGATGGGCGAGTTCGCCGCCGAGGCCCGAGCCGGCGACAGCACGGTGGTGGGCAGCGACCTCGAAGGCTACGGCGAGCGGTGGGGCACCGTGGCCGGCTTCGCCGCCTACGTGGCCGACGTGCTGGCCGAGGAGCACACGCCGCGCCGGGCGGGCCTCGTCACCCAGTCGACCCGCTGGTGGGTGGAAGGCCCGCCGGAGCGCCCCGAGTTCCTCGGCCGGATCTCGGTCCGGCACGAGCTGACCGAGGCGTTGCGCGTCCGCGGCGGGCACATCGGCTATGACGTGCGGCGCTCGCGCCGTCGCGAGGGGCACGCCACCGCGATGCTGCGCGCCGCCCTGCGGCTCGCCCACGACCGCGCCCTGGACCCGGTGCTGATCACCTGTGACGCGACCAACATCGGCAGCCGGACCGTGATCGAGCGCAACGGCGGGAGCCCGGCCGACCCACCCGGCCGGGACATCCTCCGGTTCTGGGTGCCGACCGGCTGCCGGTGACGCCGCAGCCGAGCCGAGGTGCGTCGAGCGCGACGTGAGGGTCGCTGCTCGATGATCGAACAACCCTGATGTCGCTGTCGACGGTCGTCAGGAGCGGACCAGCTGCCAGTCGGTGGTGTGTCGGTACCAGGCCCAGCGGCGGATCGGGCGCGGGTGGGCGACCCCGTCCAGCACCACGGTGGCCGGCTCGCAGCCCACCTGCACCGCCCGGCCGAGCGCCGACCCGTGACCGGCGGGCGCCCGCGGCGGCACCGGGCGGGTCCGCCCGTCCGGTCGCCCGCCGCGCCGCCCGGCCCGCACCGCCACCCCGTCCGGCCCCGGGGTCACCACCAGCCACGGCGCCGCTCCGCGCAGCACCAGCGTCTCGTCGCAGTAGCACTCCCCGCGCACTCCGCGGATCTCGCCGCGGCCCACCAGCACCCCGCCGCCGTCGTCCCGGATCAGCGGCACCGGGCCAGCCGCAGCGGACAGCGCGTGCGCCGCGGCCGCGGTTCCGGTGCGCAGCCCCCACGCCGCCGCGGCGGCGGAGGCCCGCCGCCGGGGCAGGTAGGCCACCTCGACGTGCAGCCGCTCGGTGCGCAGCAGCCGCAGCACCACGGCGGCCAGGTCGGCGTCCTCGCCCACCACGACCAGCCGCCGCGGGTCGTGCTCGGCCAGCAGCGGGTCCAGCTCGGCGCGGCCCGGCCGAGCCGGCAGCGCCACCGTCGGCACTCCCTCGATCGGAGGAACCGCGACGTCGCGACGCGGCCATCGGCGCGGCTGGGTGACCCCGCAGGACAACTGCAACGTCGTCGAATCGATCCAGGCCACTCTGATCGGTTACCCTCCCCGCGCGTTGTTGAGGTTGCCTTCGCTGCGCTCCGCGGCGGCAAGGACTGGAGTGTCACATGCCGGCGATCGTGTTGATCGGTGCCCAGTGGGGCGATGAGGGCAAGGGCAAGGCCACCGACCTGCTCGGTGGCCAGGTGCAGTGGGTGGTTCGCTACCAGGGCGGTAACAACGCCGGGCACACCGTGGTGCTGCCCGACGGGCAGGACTTCGCGCTGCACCTGATCCCGTCCGGGATCCTCACCCCCGGCCTGCACAACGTGATCGGCAACGGGGTGGTGGTGGACCCGGGGGTGCTGCTGGACGAGCTGTCCGGTCTCCAGGACCGCGGCGTGGACACCAGCAACCTGATGATCAGCGCGGACGCGCACTTGATCATGCCGTACCACGTGGCCATCGACAAGGTGACCGAGCGGTTCCTGGGCAAGTCAAAGATTGGGACGACCGGTCGCGGCATCGGCCCGGCCTACCAGGACAAGGTGGCCAGGGTCGGGGTCCGAGTGGCCGACGTGCTCGACGAGAAGATCCTGCACCAGAAGGTCGAGGCCGCGCTGGCGTTCAAGAACCAGGTGCTGGTCAAGGTGTACAACCGACGCGCGCTGGACGTCGACGAGGTGGTCGACTCGGTGCTCGCGCACGGCCGCCGGATCGCCGACCGGATCGCCGACACCCGGCTGCTGCTCAACGAGGCCCTGGACCGCGGCGAGACGCTGCTGCTGGAGGGCTCCCAGGGCACCCTGCTGGACGTCGACCACGGCACGTATCCGTTCGTCACCAGCTCGAACCCGACCGCGGGCGGCGCCGCGGTCGGCTCCGGGATCGGCCCCACCCGGATCACCCGGGTGATCGGGATCCTGAAGGCCTACACCACGCGGGTCGGCTCCGGCCCGTTCCCCACCGAGCTGCTCGACGCGATGGGCGAGCACCTGCGCAAGGCCGGCGGCGAGGTCGGGGTGACCACCGGGCGACCGCGGCGCTGCGGCTGGTTCGACGCGGTGATCGGGCGCTACGCCGCCCGGGTCAACGGCATCACCGACTTCTTCCTGACCAAGCTGGACGTGCTATCCGGCCTGGACACGGTGCCGATCTGCGTGGGGTACGAGGTGGATGGGCGGCGCATCGACGAAATGCCGATGACCCAGTCGGACGTGCACCACGCGGTCCCCGTGTACGAAGAACTTCCGGGCTGGTTCGAGGACCTCTCGCCGTTCCGGACGTTCGACGAGCTGCCGGCCAACGCCCGCGCCTACGTGCGGCGGATCGAGGAGCTCACCGGCGCCCCGGTGAGCGCGATCGGCGTCGGGCCCGGCCGGGACCAGACGATCACCCGCGACGTCTGAGCGTCCGGGCTCGGAGCGGGCGGGTTCCGGGCGCGGGGTCTCGGCCGGGGCACCGGCGGCCGAGCCGACCAGCAGCACCGCCACCAGGATCAGCGCGCACCCCGCGATCGCCGCGGCCAGGTCGGAGATCAGGGGAAGGCCGGGCCAGCCGCCCACGAACGCCGCGCCGGCGCCCGATCCGAGCGCCCCGGCGAGCACCGGCACCATCGCAGATACATCCGCTCTCATGCCCACCAGGAGCGCCCCGCCCCGACGCTGATACGCCGGCCTCGCGGACCTGCGGTATGGCTCCGAACGGCAGTCTGGGGGG
>DATMDS010000184.1:0-24416 GCA_035557575.1 Pseudonocardia sp.
GGCCTGGTCGGCCATGGCGCGGGTGATGGCCTGGCGGATCCACCAGGTGGCGTAGGTGGAGAACTTGTAGCCCTTGGTGTAGTCGAATTTCTCGACCGCGCGGATCAGGCCCAGGTTGCCTTCCTGGATCAGGTCCAGGAAGGCCATGCCGCGGCCGGTGTAGCGCTTGGCCAGCGACACGACCAGCCGCAGGTTGGCCTCGAGCAGGTGGTTCTTGGCCCGCTCGCCGTCCCGAACGATCCAGCGCAGGTCACGGCGCAGCTGCGGGGAGACCTTCTCGCCGGCGTCGATAGAGCGGCGCATCCGCTCGGCGGCGTAGAGCCCGGCCTCGATTCGCTTGGCCAGCTCCACCTCCTCCTCCGCGTTGAGCAGCGCGACCTTGCCGATCTGCTTGAGGTAGGCGCGAACGGAGTCGGCGGACGCGGTGAGTTCGGCGTCCTTGCGGGCCTGCCGCAGCGCCTCGGACTCCTCCTCGTCCCAGACGAAGTCGCCGGACTTCTGAGGGGTGGGCCGATCGCGCTGCGCGGGGGCCCGTCGGGCGGCGACGCCGACGGCGGGCTCGTCCTCCTCGTCGTCCTCCTCGTCGTCCTCCTCGTCGACGACGACGACCTCCGGGGTCGCGAGCTCGGCCTCCAGCTCGACGTCGACGACCTCCTCGAGGTCAACCACCTCCGGGACGCCCTCGAGCTCGACGTCGGCGCCCTCGAGCTCGGTGGGCTCGCCGTCGGGAGCCGCGCCGAGCGCGTCGGGGGCGGGCGTCGACGTGCCGTTCTTGGACGCGGTACGCGTCTTGGCTGCCGTCTTGCCCCGCGATCGGGGCTTGGCGGTTACGGAACTGGACGGCGTCGTGCCGGACGGTTCGCTGCGGGGTGCGGAGTCTGCGGCTACCACTAGGCCCTCTCGCTACGGTGCGCTCTTACGGTGCGCCGAAGTGGAAATAGCTCCGGCTGCAGGGGTCGAGATGTCGTCGGGTACCGCGTCGGATTGCCGCCCGGATGGTGTCTTCTCCAAGCCGCCCTGCGTCGGGTACCGGGCCATTGTAACTGCGTGTGCTGTGCCCGCTGACCTTCGGCGGTCCCGGCGCGTTCGGGGCACCGGATTCGAGCCCGGCGCTCGAATGGCGGCATTCTGGTCCGATGGGCACCGCGAGCGAGCGCACGTCGAATTCCGCACCGGAGACCGCCGACGGTCCGGCCACCCTGCGCCGGATCGCCGAGGGCATCGTGGTCGAGGCGGCCGAACACCTGCGCGGGCTGCCCCGGCCCTGGGACGAGACGGCCGCGGGATCCGCCGACGTCGCCCGCGACGGAGTGATGACCAAGAGCACCCGCACCGACGTGGTCACCGCATCCGACCACGCGCTGGAGTCGCTGATCCGGGCCCGGCTGGCCGTGCTGCGGCCCGCTGACGCCGTGGTCGGGGAGGAGCAGGGTGGAGCTCGGGCGGCCACCGACACCGTGTGGGTGATCGACCCGATCGACGGCACCGTGAACTTCCTCTACGGCCTGCCCTGGTACGCGATCTCGCTGGCCGCGGTGCAGGACGGCAGCACGGTGGCCGGCGCGGTGCTGGAGCCGGAGTCGCGGCGGCTGTGGAGCGCGGCCCGCGACGGCGGCGCCACCTGCGACGGGCGGCGGCTGCGGGTGTCCGGGACGACCGAGCTGGAGCTGACGATGCTGGCCACCGGCTTCTCCTACAGCGCCCAGCGGCGGACGCGCCAGATCAACATGATCAGCGGCATGCTGCCGCACGTGCGCGACGTGCGGCGGGCCGGCTCGGCCGCACTGGACCTCTGCGCGGTGGCCGCGGGCTGGGTGGACGGCTACATCGAGCACGGCTCCAACTGGTGGGACTGGGCCGCGGCGGCGCTCATCGCGACCGAGGCCGGGGCCGTGGTCCGGGTGCCCGGCCCGACCGGCAGCGTCCCGCCCGTGGACGGGCTGGGACCGGACGCGGTCCTCGCCGCCACCCCGGGCATCGCCGACGAGCTGGCCGAGCTGGCCCGGCGCCACGGCGCCGCGCAGGTCTGACGGCGCCGGGCTCAGCAGCTGCGGCCGCGCGCCTCGGCGAGCACACCCGGGTCCACCGGTGGCGGCGGGCCGGCCGCACCGCCCTCGCCGCTGGACCCCGCGGAGAGCTCGTCGAGCGCGTCCCGCGCCGCGCGTACCGGGTTGAGGTCGCCGAACGCGGTGCCCACCGACACGTCCACGGTGTCGTCGGTGCGGGCGTCGCGCACCAGCTCCGCACAGGGCAGCAGCAGCGCCACCGTGCTCGCGCCGGCCTCGCCGGCCGGCCCGAACCGCACCTGTCCGGTGCACTCCATGTTGCCGTCGGGGAACAGCGGGTCGTTGGTCGGCGGCGCCGCCTCGGCGAAGCCGAAGTCACCGAACTGCGCGGCCACCAGGTTCGCCTGGCCGCGCTGTCCACCGGCGTTCAGCACCCGCACCTTCACCGCGGCCGGGGGCAGCGGCGCGACGGAGTCCAACGCCCCGGGGGGCAGCGACTGGCCGGGTGTGGATCCCGCCACCGGCGCCGGACAGGTCCGTCCGCGGTCCGGCCCCGAGGAGTTGACCAGGACGTAGGTCCAGGTCACCAGGGCCGCTGCGGCGAGCAGGCTGACCAGCGCGATCACCGGAACGCGGCGGCGGCGCCGGTACGGCCGGGTGCGGCGGGGCATCGTGGCGGTCATCCTCATCTGTCCAGTCCCTCGGCCAGCACATGATGGCCCAGCGCGACCACCGGGTCGACGCTGCCGTGCAGGCCGTCGGCCATCGACGGCGGGACCATCCCGGCGGCCACCCGGGCCAGGATCCCGGCCAGCACGACGGCCAGCTTGAACGCCCCGAACGCGACGTACCACGGCAGCGGCGTGAGATCGAGACCGGAGCGTTGCGCGTAGGCCTCGGCGATGTCGGCTCGGCGCAGGAACCCGGGCAGCCGGGTCGGGCTCGACAGGTGCTGGGCGGCCCGCCAGATCGGATCGTCGTCGGCCTCGTGCCAGTAGACCAACAGCAGCCCGACGTCGGCCAGCGGGTCACCGAGGGTGGACAGCTCCCAGTCCAGCACCGCGATGATCCGACCCGAATCGGTGGCGGCGTAGAGGCAGTTGTCGATGCGGTAGTCGCCGTGCACGATCGCGTGCCGCTGGGTGGTCGGGATGTGGGCGGCGAGGTCGGCGGCCAACCGGGTCAGCTCGTCGGCGGTGCGGCTGTCGGTGCCGGCCTCCTGCTCGCTGCGGGCCGCCTCCCACTGCCGGCTCCAGCGCCGCACCTGACGGGCCAGGAAGCCGTCCGGGCGGCCGAAGTCGGCCAGCCCCACCGCAGCGGGGTCCACCGCGTGCAACCGGTGCAACACCTCGACCAGCACCTCGCTGGCCCGGCGCCGGTCCGCCTCGGTGCCGGCCCAGCCGGCCGGGAGCTCGGCCAGCGGCACGACGCCTTCCAGGTACTCCATGACGAAGCACGGGGCGTCCACCGGTGGTCCGCCCTCGGAGTGGGCCAGCACCTTCGGTACCGGCACCGGCGTCCCGGCCAGCGCCGCGATCACCCGGCGTTCCCGGGCCATGTCGTGCGCGGTGGCCGCGATCTCGCCGACCGGTGGCCGCCGCAGCACGACGGTGCCGGCGGCGGAGTCGACCCGGTAGGTCAGGTTGGACCGACCGCCCCCGATGGGCTGCAGGCGGCAGCTCGTCCAGGCGGGATCGTCGAGCCGAGCGGCCAGCCAGTTTCCGACGGCCGCCGGGTCGGCGCCCTGGCGGGCCTCGGCGCGGCGTTCGGTCGCACGATCCGCGGGAGAAGCCACGGACCGCACCCTACGGCCGCGGAGATCACCGCGACCCGCCGAGCCGGGTGCGGAGGCAGAGCCCGGCCGATTGAGCTACCCTCTGCCGCCCGAGGACGCCTGCGCCCAGCGCCCGAGGACGCGCCTGCGCGCAGGACACTCGGACAGCGGGCGAAGTCGGGAAAGCTGAGATCGGCGTCACTCGAATGCCGGGCACAAAGCCCGGTTTCGCGACGTTGTCCAGCGGCACGGTGACGACAGTGTTGTTGAACAAGGTAGTACTAGAGGGTGGGAACGATGGCGACCGACTACGACGCGCCGCGTCGCAATGAGACCGATGATCTGGCCGAGGACTCGCTCGACGAGCTGAAGGCCCGCCGCAACGAGGCGCAGTCGTCGGTGGTCGATGTCGATGAGACGGACACCGCCGAGAGCTTCGAGCTGCCCGGCGCCGACCTCTCCGGTGAGGAACTCACGGTCAAGGTGCTGCCCAAGCAGGCCGATGAGTTCACCTGCGCCAGTTGCTTCCTGGTGCATCACCGCAGCCGGCTGGCCGAGCACAACGGCTCGCAGTACATCTGCCGCGACTGCGCCGCCTGACACGGGAAGCGCCGCCCCGGGCCGGGATTCCGGTTCGGGGCTTCAGCGTGCGCTCAGCACGGCCGCCAGCTTCTCCGGCTCCCGCACGCTGATCACCCAGTACGGTGTCGGGTCGTCCGGGTCGGTCACCTCGATGCGCAGCAACGGGCCCACCCAGCCCCGGTGCAGGAGGAAGGCCGTCGGGTCCAGCTGCGGGCCGAGCGCCTGCTGCTTGTCCGCCTTGGCCACGATGTTCAGCTGCCCGACGTGGCGCAGCGCCAGCCGGGCGTCTCCCGCCCGCAGCTCGTCGTCGACGACCTGAACCCGGGAGCGACCGAGACCGAACAGCACGATCACGGCCAGCGGGACCAGGATCGCGTAGCCGATCCAGGACCGGATGCCGGGATAGCCCATGTGCACCTCTGCGCCGAGCAGTACGCCGACCGCGATGGCCGGTAGGTACCACCACAGCGGCACCGACAACCGCTCGTCGAACCGGGCGGTGCCGGACGTCGCAGGCGGCGGGCTCGACTGCTGCTCGTCCATGATTTCCGAGAGTAGCGTCGCCTGCTGTGTCCGGCCCCGTCGACGTTCCCCCGCGTGAGCCGATCGCGGCGTCCGTGCCGGTGTCCGGGCCACCCGTCGCGGTCCTCGTCACGCGCCTCGACCCGGAGCTGCCGCTGCCGGCGACCGCCCGACCCGGCGATGCCGGGGTCGACCTGAGCTGCGCCGACGACGTGCTGCTCGGCCCGGGGGAGCGGGCGGTGGTGGGGACCGGGGTGGCCATCGCCCTGCCCACCGGGTACGCCGGGTTCGTGCATCCGCGCTCGGGGCTGGCCGCGCGGACCGGGCTGTCCATCGTCAACGCCCCGGGCACCATCGACGCCGGCTACCGCGGCGAGGTCAAGGTGTGCCTGATCAATCTGGACCCGCGGGCCGAGCTGCAGCTGCGCCGCGGGGACCGGATCGCGCAGCTGGTGGTGCAGCGGGTCGAGCAGGTGCGGTTCGTCGAGGTGGGCGAGCTGCCGGCGTCCGAGCGTGGCGCCGGGGGCTACGGGTCGACCGGCGGGCACAGCCGGCTCGGCGTCGCGGAGGTGCCGTAGTGGCGTGGAGCCCTGATCCGGCCTCGATGGAGCCGGTGCGCAACGACCGACCCGCAGGTGGGGTCGCGGTCGAATCGCGCCGCGGCGCCGCGCCGCCGCCGAGCGGCCCGTACGACGGTGACGCGGTCGGCGAGGAGATCGAGGTGCTGGCCGCCGGCACCGTCGACTTCGGGGCGATCCGGGTGCCGGTGCCCGACGGCGGTGCGGTGACCGTCGAGCCGCCCGGCAGCGCCGGCACGCACGCCGTGCACATCGCGCTGCCGCAGGGACGGCTGTCGATCAGCGCACTGGCCGCGCCGAAGTCCGGGCGGCTGTGGCCCGAGCTCGTGAAGGAGATCGACACCTCGCTGCGCGAGGGCGGGGCGCGGGTGCGCTCGTTCTCCGGGGACTGGGGGCGGGAGCTGCACGCGACGACCGGCGGGGCGACCTCGGTGTTCGTCGGGGTGGACGGCCCGCGCTGGATGGTCTACGGGATCGCCACCGGCCCGAGCACCGCGTCGGTCGCGCTGGACGAGCAGCTGCGCCGGATGCTGCGCGGCACCGTCGTGGTCCGTGGCCGGTCGCCGTACCCGGTCCGGACCGTGCTCCCGTTGACGCTGCCCCCACACCTGGCGCCGGTCGACGACGCCGAGCCGGAGGTGGCCGAGGCGGGCGGGCAGGACGTACCGGCGGTCGCGCCCGGGCCGCGCCCCGCCGCGCCGATGCCCGCCGCGCCGATGCCCGCCGCGCCGACTCCCGCCCCGCCGACTCCCGCCCCACCGATGTCTGCTGCCGCGCCGACGTCCGCGCCTGCCCGGCCCCCGACGGCGCGTCCGGTGGCCGCTCCGCTCGGCGGCGCCGATTCCGGTCGGGCCCCGACCGAGTGGATCCCGCTGGTACCGGCGCCCGCGCCGCCCCGCCCCCCTGCCCCGCTCTCCGCGCGGCCCCCGGTCGTGCCGCCCGCCTCCCCCCGGCCCGCCCAGGCACCGTGGCCGGCTCGGCCGGTGGCGCGCCGATCACTGGCCGACGACGTCGAGACCCGCCCGTTGCCGGTGGTCCCGCCGGCGCCCGCACCGGATCGGGCCGCGGTGCCCTGGTTCACCCCGACCACACCCACCCTGCGCGACTCGACCCGCCCGGAGTCGGCGCCGGGCGGCTTCGGTGCCCTCCCTCCGGCCGCGCGCCGCGACGCGGTGTCGCCGCAGATGCCGACGGTGGCCGTTCCGCCTCCGGCGGGGCGACGCGCCGCCGCTGCGGATGCGGAGCCGCCGCCGGCCACCACCGTCCCGTCCGGGAACACCTCGGAAGCGACGTCCCCGCCGGCTGCGGCCGACCGGTTCCGCTCGAAGGCCGCCGGGCCGGCCGCGGAGGGGCAGCCGCGGCCGGCGGAGCGGGCCACAGGTCGGACCGTCGGCAGGTCACGGGCCGAGCGGCGACGTGCGGGGGAGCTGCAGGGCGACCTGCCCGTCCTCAACCAGGCGCCCGCGCCCGGATCACGGGCGGAGCGCCGGCTCATGGAGGAGTCGGCCGCCGGGCGCCCGACCATCGAACCGCCCCCAGGGAACGGACCGCGAGCAGCCGAACCCCCGCCGGTCCCGGTGGCCGAGGGCGGACGCGCGCAACCGGCCACCGGTCGCCCCACTGCCGATGGCGCGAACGCCGAGACGCCCGCCGGCGCCGAGGGGCACGCCGGCGACCCGCTTCCGGCCGAGCATCGCCCCGGCAGGGAGCCGGCGTCCGCCCTGCTGGGACCGGCCCTGCGGAGCCGCGTCGAGCGCAGGCCGGGCGCGGACGCGTCGACCGCCGGCATCGCGCCGGATCCGGAGCCGGCCGCCGCCATGACACCTGAACCGGAATCGGCTGCCGCGATGACGCCGGGGCGGAAGCCGGAATCGGCGGCCGCGATGCCGCCGGAGCGGGAGCCGGGCTCGGCGATCACGCCGGAGCCGGAACCGACCGGATCCGACCCGGTCGTCCGACTCGCCGCACCCGCACGGCCCGCCGGTCCCGTCGAGAAGCCTGCCGGTCCGGACTGGCCGTACTCCGGCCCCCCCGCCCCGCCGGTGCCCGCCCCGCCGGTGCCGGCCGAGCCGGAGCCGACCGGGGGCGAGACAGCACGACTGGAGTGGCCCTACACGGATCCGACCCACCAACGGCCGCCCGACACCCGGTCGGAGGTCCAGCCCGGACCGGCGGGCGAAGCGGCACCGACCGTCGAGCCCGCCGATCGGTGGCCCTACCAGGACCGGTCTGCCGCGTCCGAGCACACCGAGCCGCCACCTGCGCCGACACCGCCCGGACCGACCACTCACCAGGCCCCTGCCGACGGTGACGCCGATCCACTGCGGTCCATCGGGAACCGCCGCATTCCCCGGCTCCCGGACCCCCGACCGGCTCCGGACCTCACGGACCATGGCGAGCGGACGGTCGACCGGCAGCCTCCCCGGCGCCGGCGAGCCGCCGTCTCCGCGGAAGCGATCCGGAGCGACGGTCCGCCGGGGCGCGCCGGGCGTCATGCCGCACCGGACGCCACCGCTTCCGCTCCGCCCACGGAGGGGTCTCCGCCGGCGGCCGGTCGTCACCATCGGCCCGGGTGAGCCGGTGTGGGGCCCTCGTGCCGGCACCACGTACACGTCCGATTCTGAGACGGCGTGTCGGGCTCACCGCGAGTTACGCTGGTTGTGGCCCAATGACGGGCGTGGAATCAGCTGGGGGTCAGATGGGTGGCACCGATGCGGGTGCTTTTCGTCGCATGTTGCGGCGACTGACCAGCGAAGTCGACGAACTCGACGCGGTCGATCTCTCCGAGGACGCGGAGCGGTCGGGGGCGCAGCGTGCCTCGGACTGTGCGTACGGCCAGGAGGTCACCGTGTTAGGTAGACTACGCAGCGTTGAATTCTGCCCGCAGGACGCGGACGCCTCGTTGGAGGCCGAGCTGTTCGACGGGACCGAGGGAGTCACGCTGATCTGGTTGGGTCGCCGCCGTATCCCGGGTATCGAGCCCGGACGCACGATGCGGGTGCGGGGCCGGCTCGCCGTCCGGGAGGGACGCAAGGTGCTCTACAACCCGTACTACGAGATCTGTCAGGCCCAGTGACGGCTGGCCCGACGCCCGAGCCCGCGGCGCGCACCGGCGAGTTCCCGACGCTGCTCGAACAGATGGGCGGCGTGTCCGGCGTCGTGGCGTCCTCCATCCCGGTCGCCGTGTTCGTGGCGGTGAACCTGGTCGGCGAGCTGCAGCCGGCGATCATCGCCGCGCTGGCGGCCGGGGTGCTGGTCGCGGTGTGGCGGATCGCGCGCAAGCAGCGCCTGCAGCCGGCGGTGTCCGGGCTGCTCGGCGTGGGTGTGGCCGCGTTCATCGCCTACCGGACCGGGGAGGCCCGTGGCTTCTACCTGCCCGGGCTGGTGTTCAGCGCGGTCTTCGCGCTGGCCTTCGCGACCTCGACGCTGGTCCGCTGGCCGCTGGCCGGGGTGATCTGGCACAGCATCAACGGGCAGGGCCACGAGTGGCGGCGCGACCCCCGGTTGCTGCGCGCCTACACGATGGCCACCCTCCTGTGGACCGCGGTGTTCCTGGCCCGGCTCGTGGTGCAGGGGTGGCTCTACAACGCCGATCAGGAGACCTGGCTCGGTATCGCGCGGCTGGCCATGGGCTACCCGCTGGTGGGCGTGGCGCTGCTCGGCACGGTCTGGGCCGTGCGTCGCGCCCGCCGCGAGCCGCTCACCGCCTGATTCTGCCGCGCCCAGGCGGCGATGCCGGCCGGATCGGTGAGCCGGTCCAGGCCGACCGCCGCGGCCCCGTGCAGCGCGCCGTCGTCGCCGTACCGCCCGTCCAGGACGGGCGGCGGGTGCTCGCGGCGGTGGCTCATCAGGGCGGCCCCGTAGGCGTCGTCGAACGCCGGGCCGGCGGCCGCCCGCAGTGGGATCGCCAGGCCACCCACCGTCACCACCTCCGGGTCGTGCACGTGCACCAGGCCGGCCACCCCGCGTGCCAGCGCCCGCACGACCCGCTCGACGGCCCGGCCCGCGACGGGTTCGCCGCCGCCGGCCCGCTGCAGCACCGATCGGGCGTAGCCGTGCGGGTCGACCGGGCCCGGTTCGCCCAGGTGACGGGCCAGCGCCCGGCCGTCGACCTCCATGTCCCAGCAACCCAGCGCCCCGCAGTGGCAGCGCAGGTCGGGCGCACCGAACGGCAGGTGCCCGTACTCGCCGGCCGCTCCGCCGGATCCGGTGATCGGCCGGCCGTCGACGACCAGTGCGCCGCCGACGCCGACGTCCACGATCAGGTGCAGCGCGGTGCCGGCGCCCGCGGCGGCGCCGGAGCGCGCCTCCGCCACCCCGGCCAGGGTGGCGTCGTTGCCGACCAGCAGTGGCAGCTCGGTGAGCCGGTCCAGGCGTACCGGGCCCCAGCCCAGCGTGGCCGACTGCACCAGCCGGCCGCCGCGGACGGTGCCGGCCACCGCCATCGAGACCAGCATGATCCGTCCCGGATGCCGGCGCTGCGCGGCGTGGATCGCGGCCGCCACGGCTCCGAGCACGGCGTCGGGTTCGCCCCCGGGGTGTCGGCCGGACGCGCCGTCGAGGCTGCTGCCGTCGAGCAGAACCGGCGTGCACCGCCAGTCCCGGTGCCGCAGCTGCACGGCCAGCACCAGCGGGCCGTCGGGATGGGCGGTCAGCTCGCCGGTCGGTCGCCCGCGGCGGGTCGTTGCCGCCGGGAGCTCGCGCAGCAGCCGCAGCGTGCGCAGCCGGGCGGTGATCTCGGCGGCCGATCCGCTGCTCAGCTGCAGGCGGCGGGCCAGCTCGGCCCGGGTGATCCCCGGTTGGGCGCGCACCTGGGCCAGCACGTCCGTCGCCGCTCGCCAGCGCGCGGTGCGGGCCCGCGCCGGCCCGTCCGCCGCGTCGTCGATGGATCTCACAGTGCCGGCCCGCCTTTTTCCTCGTGTAGCGAGGATAAGCTGCGGTCATGGATCTCACGGGCGTGCAGGCCGTGCTGTTCGACATGGACGGCACGCTGGTGGACTCCGACTCCGCGGTGGACCGCGGCTGGGTGCGGTGGGGGGCGGAGTACGGCGTCGACGAGGCCACCGCGCGGCGCGGGGTGATCCAGGGCAGCCCGTCCGACCACACCATCGCCCGGCTGCGCCCCGATCTGCGCGGTGCGGAGTTCGCGGCCGCGGTGCAGCGTCAGCTCCACCTCCAGTACGAGGACCTGGACGACGTCGTGCCCACCGCCGGGGCCCTGGAGCTGGTGGCCACGCTGGACCGGCTCGGGCTGCCGTGGGCCGTGGTGACCAGCGCCGATGCCCGGCTGGCCCGCGCCCGGCTGGGTGCCGCCGGCATCGCCGCGCCGGAGCTGGTCACCGTGGACGACATCCGGGCGGGCAAGCCCGACCCGGAGGGCTACCTGCTGGCCGCGCGGCGGCTGGGCGTCGACCCGGCGCGGTGCCTGGTCGTCGAGGATGCCGAACCCGGCGTGCAGGCCGGCCGGGCGGCGGGCGCCCGCGTCGCCGCCCTCAAGGGCATCGACGGCGACCTGCGGATCACGGAGCTCACCGAGCTGACCAGGGCGCTGCCCGACGCCAGCCCGCAGCCGGCCTGAGCAACCGCCGGCCCGGGGAGTCAGTAACCCAGGGCGGCGCGGATGTCCTCCTCGACGGCCGACGTGGCCACGAACAGCAGCTCGTCGCCCGGCTCCAGCGCGTCGTCGGGCTGGGGGACGATCACCCGGCCGCCACGCAGGATCACCACCAGCGCCGAGTCGGTCGGCAGCTGCAACGAGCGGACCGGGCGCCCGGCCAGCGGGGTGTCGGCCGGCAGCGTGACCTCGACCAGGTTGGCCTGGCCCTGGCGCAGGGTCAGCAGCCGGACCAGGTCACCGACGGCCACCGCCTCCTCGACCAGCGCAGCCAGCAGCCGGGGGGTGGACACGGCCACGTCCACTCCCCAGTTCTCGCCGAACAGCCACTCGTTGCGCGGATCGTTCACCCGGGCCACCACCCGGCGCACCGCGAACTCCGTCTTGGCCAGCAGCGACACCACCAGGTTGACCTTGTCGTCACCGGTCGCGGCGATGACCACGTCGCAGCTCTCCATGCCCGCGTCCTCCAGCGATACCAGCTCGCAGGCGTCCGCGTGCACCCATTCGGCCTGCTCCACCGCCTCCGGTTCGATCTGGCTCAGCTCGCGCTCGATGAGCATCACCTGGTGCTTGCTCTCCACCAGCTCCAACGCGATGGACCGGCCGACAGCCCCGGCCCCGGCGATCGCCACCCGCATCGCCTCAGCCCTCCACCGGCGGGGCCGCCGCCGCGGCCGAGACCTCGCCGACGGTGCCGGACACCGCCGCGACGTAGACGGTGTCCTCGGCCTGCACCGCGGTGTCCGACTTGGGCAGCACCCCGGTGCCGAACCGCACGATGAAGGCCACCCGGCTGCCGGTGGCCGCCTCGAGCTCGCGGACCGAACGCCCGACCCAGTCCTCGTGCACCGGCAGCGGCAGGATCGCCACCGTTCCGGTCGGCTCCCGCCACGCCGAGGACACCCCGTCGGGCAGCAGCATCCGCATCAGCCGATCGGTGCTCCACGGCACGGTGGCGACGGTGGGGATGCCCAGGCGCTCGTAGACCGCGGCCCGCTTCGCGTCGTAGATGCGGGCCACCACGTGCTCGATGCCGAACGTCTCGCGGGCCACCCGGGCGGAGATGATGTTGGAGTTGTCGCCGCTGGAGACCGCGGCGAACGCCTGCGCCTTCTGCACGCCGGCCTCGATCAGCACCTCCCGGTGGAAGCCCTGGCCGATCACCTGCTTGCCGCGGAAGTCCGGGCTGAGCCGGCGGAAGGCCTGGGCGTCCTTGTCGATCACCGCAACCTCGTGCCCCAGCCGTTCCAGACCCGCTGAGAGTGCGGAGCCGACCCGACCACATCCCATGATCACGACGTACACCGCGACCCTCCCTCGTCGCTGAGAACGCTATCGCGTACGGGCCCGGCTGACCGCATACTCTTTCGCCGTGTCCAAGCTCCGCACTGCGGTCAAGCGCATCCTCGTCGGGAGGCCGCAGCGCAGCGATCGGCTCGCGCACACCCTGCTCCCGAAGCGGATCGCGCTGCCCGTCTTCGCCTCCGATGCGATGTCCTCGGTGGCCTACGCGCCGGAGGAGATCTTTCTCACGCTGTCGGCCGCCGGGCTGACGGCATACGTGTTCTCCCCGTGGGTCGGCCTGGCCATCGTGATCGTGCTGCTCACCGTGGTGGCCAGCTATCGGCAGAACGTGCACGCCTACCCGTCGGGCGGCGGGGACTACGAGGTGGCCACGGTCAACCTGGGCCGCCGGGCCGGACTGACCGTGGCCAGCGCATTGCTGGTCGACTACACGCTCACGGTGGCGGTGTCGATCTCCGCGGCGGCGGCGAACGTGGGGGCGCTGATCCCGTACGTCGGCGAGCACAAGGTGGCCTTCGCGGTGATCGCCATCCTGCTGCTGACCGCCCTGAACCTGCGCGGGGTGCGCGAGAGCGGGGTGGCGTTCGCCATCCCCACCTACGCGTTCATGCTCGGCATCGGCACCATGATCATTTGGGGGCTGACCCGGGCGCTGGTGTTCGGCGAGCAGCTGCGCGCGCCCAGCGCCGACCTGGAGCTGCTGGCCGAGGGTGATGCCTTCACCGGGCTGGCTCTGATGTTGCTGGTGCTGCGCTCGTTCACCCAGGGGTGTGCCGCGCTGACCGGGGTCGAGGCGATCAGCAACGGCGTGCCGGCGTTCCGCAAGCCCAAGTCGCGCAACGCGGCGACCACGCTGCTGCTGCTCGGCGGGATCTCGGTGACGATGTTCTCCGGACTGATCGCGCTGGCCGTGCTCACCGGGGCCAAGATCGCCCAGTCGCCGGAGCGGCAGTTCGTCGGCGCGCCGGCCGACTACGTGCAGGAGACGCTGGTCGCGCAGCTGGCCGAGGCGGTGTTCGACACCTTCCCGGCGGGCTTCTACTTCGTGGTCGCGGTGACGGCGCTGATCCTGGTGCTGGCCGCGAACACCGCCTACAACGGCTTCCCGGTGCTCGGCTCGATCCTCTCCCAGGACCGCTACCTGCCCCGGCAGCTGCACACCCGCGGCGACCGGCTGGCCTTCTCCAACGGCATCCAGGTGCTGGCCGGCATCGCGATCGTGCTGGTGATCGGCTTCCAGGCCGAGGTCACCCGGCTGATCGCGCTGTACACGGTCGGGGTATTCACGGCGTTCACGCTCAGCCAGATCGGCATGCTGCGGCACTGGAAGCGTTTGCTGGCCGTGGAGTCCGACCCGGCCGAGCGATCGCGGATGCGGCGCTCCCAGGCCATCAACGGCTTCGGCGCCGGCATGACCGGCGTCGTGCTGGTCATCGTGCTGATCACCAAGTTCACCCGGGGGGCCTGGATCGCCATCGCGGCGATGGCCGCGTTCTACGGGCTGATGCTGGCCATCCGGAAGCACTACGACCGGGTGGCCGCCGAGCTGGTGGCCGGCGAGTACGACAGCGTGCTGCCCTCGCGCAACCACGGCATCGTGCTGGTCTCCACGCTGCACAAGCCGACGCTGCGCGCCGTGGCCTACGCCAGGGCGACCCGCCCCGACGTGCTCGAGGCGATCACCGTGAACGTCGACGACGCGGACACCAAGCGGCTGATGCGGGACTGGTCCAAGCGCAAGATCCCTGTGCCGTTGAAGGTCATCGAGTCGCCCTACCGGGAGATCACCCGGCCGGTGCTCGACTACGTCAAGCGGATCCGCACCGACAACCCGCGCGATGTGGTGACCGTGTTCATCCCGGAGTACGTGGTGGGCCACTGGTGGGAGCAGATCCTGCACAACCAGAGCGCGCTGCGGCTCAAGGGGCGGCTGCTGTTCACTCCCGGGGTGATGGTCACCAACGTGCCCTGGCAGCTGGCGTCCTCCCAGCGGGTGGCCACCCGCCGGCCGGAGACCCCCCCGGGCTCGTCGCGCCGCGGCTACGAGCCGGCGCCCAGCGCCGCGCCGCCGCCCACGGCCAAGCCGGCGACAACGACGACGAAGGCCAACACCCCCGCCGCGCCCGGGTCCCGCCGGCCGTGACCGTCCGGGAACCGGCCCTGGACTGGACCGACCGCGTTCTGGAGCTGGACATCGGGCCGGTGGCGCACGGCGGGCACTGCGTGGCCCGGGCCGAGGGCCGGGTGGTGTTCGTCCGGCACGCGTTGCCCGGGGAGCGGGTGCGGGCCGTGGTCAGCGAGGACGCCGGCGGCTCGTTCTGCCGGGCGGACACGGTGGCGGTCCTCGACGCCGCGGCGCAGCGGGTGCCGGCGCCGTGCAGCTGGGCTCGCGCCGGCGGCTGCGGGGGTTGCGACCTGCAGCACGTCGACCCGGCCGAGCAGCGGGCGCTGAAGGCCGCGGTGCTGGCCGAGCAACTGCGCCGGCTGGCCGGGCTGTCGGCCGACGTACCGGTCGAGGAGCTGCCCGGCGGGCCGCTGGGCTGGCGGCACCGGGTGCGGCTGGCCGTCGACGCGGACGGCCGGGCCGGGCTGCGGGCCCACCGCAGCCACGACGTGCTGCCGATCGCGGACTGCCCGCTGGCCCCGCCCGGAACGCTGTCCGCGGTGCTCGGGCACGGCTTCGACCCGGCGTCGGTGGCCGAGGTGGAGGTGGCCACCGACGCCGAGGGCGTCATCCACGTCGGCGCCGACGGCCCGGTCGTGCAGCGGGCGATCGGGCGCGAGTGGCTGCTCTCGCCCGGGGTGTTCTGGCAGGTGCACCCGGCGCTGCCGGACGTGCTCGCCGCGGTGGTGCGGGAGTGGGCGGACGCACCCGCCGGTGGCACCGCGTGGGACCTCTACGGCGGGGTCGG
This sequence comes from Pseudonocardia sp., assembly GCA_035557575.1. Classification (GTDB taxonomy): domain Bacteria; phylum Actinomycetota; class Actinomycetes; order Mycobacteriales; family Pseudonocardiaceae; genus Pseudonocardia. Next base: position 15,297 of record DATMDS010000184.1, read on the forward strand.
GCTGTTCGCGGCGGTGCTGGCCGAGCAGGTCGGGCCGGGCGGCGCGGTGACCGTCGTCGAGTCCGCGCGGCAGGCGGTGGCCGACGGCCGGGCGGCGCTCGCCGACCTGCCGCAGGTGCGGTGGCGGGCCGGCCGGGTCGAGAACGAGCTGGTCCGGATCCCGGGCGACCCCCCGGACGTCGTGGTGGCCGACCCGCCGCGGCGCGGGCTGGGCCGCACGCTGGTCGACGCGATCACCGAGCGGGCGCCGCGGCGGGTGCTGTACGTGGCCTGCGACCCGGCCGCGCTGGCCCGTGACATCGCGTTCTTCGCCGCCCGCGGGTACGAGCCGGACCGGCTGCGCGCCTTCGACGCCTTCCCGATGACCCACCACTTCGAGACGGTGGCGCGCCTCCGGCGCCCGTGAGTGCGTAGCCGTGCAAGAACACGGCTACGCACTCACGACCGGGGCGCTGGTGGCCAACGTGGCGCGTTCGCCGTCACCCCGCCGCGGCTCGCCTCCGACTCCCGGTCCGCAGCGGTGCTCGAACTCGCCGTCGCCGGCCCGCGGGCGCGGCCGGTCCCGGCGCGGCTCACCGTCTACAAGCGCCAGCAGCGGGTGCGGATCCAGGTGCTGACCCACGATGTGGACCGGTCGAGGCGCAGCACATCGAGCAGCTGATCGCCCACGCCGCCGGACTGGCGGTCGTCGGCGGGTCGGACCCGGCCAGCGAGGCCATCGTGCACGAGACGGTCGCCCGCGGCCGAGCACCTGGCCCAGCAGCAGGCCCGGGGCACGGTCCGGCAGCAGCTGCCGCGGCGCGGCTGAGGACGTCCGGGCCGAACCCGGACCCCTGACGCCCGGACACTCTTCGCGCCGGGGACGATGGGGCGGTGGCCAGCACGACACCTTCCACCGACCGCCCCACGAGCCCGCGGCGTCCGGCCGCCCCGCAGTCGATCCCGCAGCGCATCGCCGACGAGCTCGGCGTCCGCCCGCACCAGGTCAGCGCGGCGGTCGAGCTGCTCGACGGCGGCGCGACCGTCCCGTTCGTCGCCCGCTACCGCAAGGAAGCCACCGGCGCCTTGGACGACGCCCAGCTGCGCACCCTGGACGAGCGGCTGCGCTACCTGCGCGAGCTGGAGGAGCGCCGCGCCGCGGTGCTGGAGGAGATCGGCAAGCAGGGCAAGCTCGACGCAGCGCTGGAGGAGCGGATCCTGGCCGCCGAGTCCAAGGCCCGGCTGGAGGACATCTACCTGCCCTTCAAGCCCAAGCGGCGGACCAAGGCGATGGCCGCCCGCGAGGCCGGGTTGGAGCCGCTGGCCGACACGCTGCTCGCCGATCCGACCCAGGATCCCGACACCGTCGCGGCCACCTACGTGAACGAGCAGGTCACCGACGCCGCGGCCGCGCTGGAGGGGGCCAGGGCGATCCTGGTCGAGCGGTTCGGCGAGGACGCCGACCTGATCGGCGGGCTGCGTGAGCGGATGTGGACCCGCGGCCGGCTGGTCACCCGGGTGCGCCCGGGCCGGGAGTCCGACGGCGCGAAGTTCACCGACTACTTCGACTTCGCCGAGGCGTTCACCACGCTGCCGTCGCACCGGATCCTTGCCGTGTTCCGCGGCGAGAAGGAGGAGGTCCTCGACGTCACCCTGGAGCCGGGCCAGGCCCCGGCCGAGCCGGGGGAGACCACCGACTACGAGCGCACCATCGCCGCCGCATTCGGGATCGCCGACCGCGGCCGACCGGCCGACCGCTGGCTGGGCGAGGTGGTGCGCTGGGCGTGGCGTACCCGGATCCTGCTGCACCTGGGCGTCGACATCCGGGTCCGGCTGCGCACGGTCGCCGAGGAGGGCGCGATCGGCGTCTTCGCCACCAATCTGCGCGACCTGCTGCTGGCCGCTCCGGCCGGCAGCCGGGCGACGATGGGCCTGGACCCGGGCCTGCGCACCGGGGTGAAGGTCGCGGTGGTCGACGCCACCGGCAAGGTGGTGGCCACCGACACGATCTACCCGCACGAGCCGCGGCGGGCCTGGGACGCCGCACTGGCCAGCCTGACCGCGCTGGCCGTGGCGCACGACGTCGAGCTGGTGGCGATCGGCAACGGCACCGCGTCGCGGGAGACCGACAAGCTCGCCCGCGAGCTGGCCGCGCGCAACCCGGCGCTCAAGCTGACCACGGTGATGGTCAGCGAGGCCGGCGCCTCGGTGTACTCCGCGTCGGCCTACGCCTCGGCAGAGCTGCCGGAGCTGGATGTGTCGCTGCGCGGTGCGGTGTCCATCGCGCGCCGGCTGCAGGACCCCCTGGCCGAGCTGGTGAAGATCGACCCCAAGTCCATCGGGGTCGGCCAGTACCAGCACGACCTGGCCGAGTCGGCGCTGTCCCGCTCGCTGGACGCGGTGGTCGAGGACTGCGTGAACGCCGTGGGGGTGGACGTGAACACCGCGTCGGTGCCGCTGCTGCGCCGGGTCTCCGGGATCACCGAGGCGCTGGCCACCCAGATCGTGGTGCACAGAGACACCCACGGGCCGTTCCGCACCCGGACGGCGCTGGCCGACGTGCCCCGGCTCGGGCCCAAGGCCTTCGAGCAGTGCGCGGGTTTCCTGCGCATCCGCGGCGGCGACGACCCGCTCGACGTGTCCGGGGTGCACCCGGAGTCCTACCCGGTGGTGCGGCGGATCATGGCCAAGGCCAGGACCGAGGACATCGCCGCCCTGATCGGCCAGGGACCGAGACTGAGGTCGTTGCGACCCAAGGACTTCGTGGACGAGAAGTTCGGGTTGCCCACGGTCACCGACATCCTTGCCGAGCTGGAGAAGCCGGGCCGGGATCCGCGCCCGGTGTTCCGCACCGCGACCTTCGCCGAGGGCGTGCACAAGGTCGCCGACCTGCGGCCCGGGATGCTGCTGGAGGGCGTGGTCACCAACGTGGCGGCGTTCGGGGCGTTCGTCGACGTCGGAGTGCACCAGGACGGGTTGGTGCACGTGTCGGCCATGTCGTCGACCTTCGTCTCCGACCCGCGCGAGGTGGTGAAGTCCGGCGACGTGGTCCGGGTCAAGGTGCTCGACGTCGACGAGGGGCGCAAGCGCATCTCGCTCACCCTGCGGTTGGACGACGAGCCCGGCGCCGGCCGGCAGCCCGGCGCCGGCCGCCAGCCTGCGGCCGGACGGCAGCGCAGCGGCGAGCCCGGCGGCCGTCCGGGCCGGGCGGGGGAGCGGGGCGGTCCGGGCGGCACCGATCGGCCTGGCGGGGCTGATCGCCGTGGCGGCGGCGGTGGCGGTGACCAGCGGGGCGGTACCGACCGCCGCGGCGGCCAGGGCGGGGACCGGCGGGACGGCCAGCCCGCCACCGGTGACCGGCGCGGCGGCCGGCCCGCGGACGGTGACCGGCGGGGCGGTCGGGCCGGCGGCCGCGGCGCCGACCGGCGCGGCGCCGGTCCGGGCGGAGATCGGCGCGCGGCGTCCGGCAGCGGGCCGGGCAACAGCGCGATGGCCGACGCGCTGCGCCGGGCCGGCCTGACCGCTGAGGACAAGGACACCAAGCGCTGACGTCGCTCCCGGTGCGTCCCCGGCGCGCGCGTCGAACCGGGCGCTCGGTACCCGGCTAGGGGATCACGGACCGGGCAGTGCCGGCGACCGCGGCGCTCGGCCCGGGCCCACGCTCGATGTCCCACGGCTGGCGGCGCCACCACCGGCGGTCGTCGTACGGTCGACGGCATGACGGACCGGCGCGGGCTGCGGGCCCACCGGTTCCGGAGGGAGCGCGGTGGGTCGGCGGGGTTGGGTGTTGTTCGTGGTGATGTCCCTGGTCTGGGGCATCTCCTACCTGTTCATCAAGGTGGCGGTGCAGGGCGTACCGGTGTCGGTACTGGTGTTCGCCCGCACCGCGGGCGCCGCCCTGGTGCTGCTGCCGTTCGTGGCCCGCGCCGGCTGGGCGAACGCGGCCCGCGCGGTGCGCGCGCACTGGCCGTGGCTGATCGCGTTCGCGGCGCTGGAGATGATCGGCCCGTGGTGGCTGCTCGCGGTCGCGGAGCAGCGGCTGACCAGCTCGATGGCCGGCCTGATCGTGGCGGCGGTGCCGATCGTGGGCATCGCAGTGGCCTGGCTGCTCGGCGACCGTGAACGGCTCGGCCCGCTGCGCTGGACCGGGTTGCTGGTCGGGCTGCTCGGCGTCGGCGTGCTCGCCGCGCCGGCGCTGCACGGCGGTGACGGCTGGTCCATCGGGGCCATGGCGCTGGTCGTGCTCGGCTACGCCACCGCACCGATGATCACCGTGCGACGGCTGGGCGAAGTGCCGGGGCTGGTGCTGGCCACCGCGAGCCTGGCCTTCGCCGGGCTGGTCTACGCCCCGGCGGCCGCACTGGCCTGGCCGCGGGAGTGGCCCTCGGTGCCGGTGCTCGGCGCGCTGGCCGGGCTGGCCGTGGTGAGCACGGCGCTGGCGTTCGTGGCCTTCTTCGCGCTGCTCCGGGAGGTCGGCACGGCCCGGGCGATGGTGTTCACCTACGTCAACCCGGCGGTGGCGGTGGCGGCCGGGGTGCTCGTGCTCGGCGAGCCGCTGACGTCGTCCATCCTGGGCGCGTTCGCGCTGATCATGGGAGGCTCGCTGCTCGCGACGGGCGTGCGGCCCCCCGGTCGGGGCCGGCGGCCCGGTCGACCGGCGCGGGTCACCGGCTCCGTGGCGCCGGCACCCGGCTGAGCAGTCGTTCCCGCAGCGGCGCCAGCAGTTCCGGATGCACGCCGTGCTCGACGAGCCAGCCGGCAGCCCCGCCCGGGGTGGTCTCGATGTCGTCGAGCACGGCCTGCAGCGCGCCGGTCTGCACGCCGAGCAGTGCCCGGTTGTGCGGCTCCGGCACGCCGGCGGCGCGCAGCGCCGTCCACAGCCGCGGCAGGTTGGGCTCGGTGCGCAGGTAGTCGGCGAGCACGTCGTCGCGACGTACCCCGATCGCCCGCAGCAGCACCGCGATCACGATTCCGGTGCGGTCCTTGCCCGCGGTGCAGTGCACCAGCACCGGACCCGGGCCGGTGGCCACCAGAGCGGCGATGCCGGCGATCCGCCCGGCGGCGTCGTGGACCAGGTGCCGGTAGGCGCCGCTCAGGTCCAGCTCGGCGGTCTGCGCGGCGGCGAGCGCCGGGGCCAGGGAAGCGCCCAGCGGGATCGCGTGCACCGCGGCCACCGCGGACAGCGGGTGCGGGGCCAGGTACTCGGCCGGCGCCCGCAGATCGATCACGGTGCGCGGCGGCCAGGCCGCGACGTCGGGGCTGCGCAGCGCGCCGGCCAGCGGCACCTCGCTGCGGTAGAGCACGGCGCGGCGCACGATGCGGCCGTCCTCGGTGCGCAGACCACGCACGTCGCGCAGGTTCGCAGGCGCCGCGGCGGTCCTCTGGGTCAGCTCGGGTGAGATCGTCACCTGCTCGAGGATTGCCGGCCGAGATGAACGGGACGCAACATCGTGACCGGTGACTCACGAACGCCGCCCGTCCGTGATACCCGCCCGGTGCTGCGGTGATCGTCATCACCTGGGACTATGTAGGACGGGTGACGCGTTGACGTCACCAGAGACCGCACCGGCCAGGCAGAAATCGTGCAGCAGGCCCCGCGGGCTCGCCGCGGGACACCCACCGTGCTCCCGCCCGCTGCGACGAGAGACCTGACTTTGACCGTGACCGAGCACGTGCTCGACCTGCCCTCCTTCACCGACCTACCGCTGCGCGCCGAACTGCTGTCCGTGATCGACGAGCTCGGCTACCGCGAGCCCAGCCCGATCCAGGCCGAGGCCATCGCGCCCCTGGTGGAGGGCCGTGACCTGCTCGGGCAGGCCGCCACCGGCACCGGCAAGACGGCGGCCTTCGCGCTGCCGCTGCTGGAGCGGCTGGCCGAGCTGCGCCCCGACCGCACTCGCGGCGCCGCCCCGTTCGGGCTGATCCTCGCCCCGACCCGGGAGCTGGCGCTGCAGGTGTCCGAGGCGGTCAACCGCTACGGATCCCACCTGCGCGCCCGGGTCGTCACCGTGTACGGCGGTGCGCCCGCCGGGCCGCAGTGGAAGGCGCTCAAGGACGGCGTCGACATCGTGGTGGCCACCCCCGGGCGCGCCATCGACCTGATGAACCGCGGTGCCCTGCGCCTGGACGAGCTCGAGACCGTGGTGCTCGACGAGGCCGACGAGATGCTCGACATGGGCTTCGTCGAGGACATCGAGACGCTGCTCGACGCCACCCCGGACACGCGCCAGGTCGTGCTGTTCTCGGCGACCATCCCGCGCCGCATCGAGACCCTGGCCCAGAAGTACCTCCGCGAGCCGATCACCGTCCGGATCCGGCGCGAGGAGGTCCCCGAGGGGGCGGCGCCACAGGTGCGTCAGACCGCCTACCTGGTTCCCCGCACGCACACCACTGCCGCGCTGGGACGGGTGTTGGAGGCCGAGCGGCCCGCCGCGGCGATCGTGTTCTGCCGCACCCGGCTGGACGTCGACGCGGTCACCGAGACGCTGACCGGGCGCGGCCTGCGCGCCGAGGCACTGCACGGAGGCATGGACCAGGAGCACCGCACCCGGGTGGTGGAGCGGCTGCGCAGCGGGCGCACCGAGCTGCTGGTGGCCACCGACGTCGCGGCCCGCGGCCTGGACATCGACCTGCTCACGCACGTGGTCAACCACGACATGCCGCAGTCGTCCGACGCCTACGTGCACCGGATCGGCCGCGTCGGCCGGGCCGGGCGCGAGGGGGTGGCGATCACCCTGGTGCCGCCGTCGAAGGTGCACGCGCTGCGCGCCGTGGAGCGGCTCACCGGACAGAAGATCGAGATGGCGCCGGTGCCGACCGCCGCCGACCTGCGGGCCGCCCGCCTGGAGCGCACCCGCGACGCGCTGCTGCTGCAGCTGGCCACCGAGCAGGCCGACGACGGGGTGGCCACGATGATCGGTTCGCTGGCCACCGAGCACGACCCGGTGGCGGTGGCCGCGGCCGCAGTCCGGCTGCTGCAGTCGGCCTCGGGCGACCCGGACGACGGTGCGGACATCCCGGTGGTGACCTCCGGTCGGTTGTCGGCCGCCGCGCGCGAGCCGCGGGGCCGCGGCAGCCGGGCCGCCGGCACCCGTGCGCCCAAGGCCGGCACCGCCCGACTGTTCGTCAACGCCGGCCGGGCCAGCGGGGTGCGCCCGCAGGACATCGTGGGCGCGCTGGCCAACGAGTCCAACCTGTCCGGCCGCGACATCGGGGCCATCCAGATCCACGAGCGGCACGCGCTGGTGGAGATCCCTGAGCACGCCGCCGACGACGTGCTGCGCAGCATGCGCGGCAGCACCACGCTGAAGGGTCGCCGGGCCAACATCCGCCGCGACCGCGCCCTCTCGCGCTGACGCGCCCGATTCCCCGAACGAACGGCACTTTCGCACGATAGGTTCGTGCGAAAGTGCCGTTCGTTCGCTCGGGCGGCGACGTGGGCACCGGTCCGCCCGGGTGGCTGCGGCGCGCCGGCGAAGCGTGCGGCAGGGTGGAGATCCCCACCACGCACCGGAGGCGCCCCATGCCCGCGATCGAGCCGTCCGCACGCGATCTCAAGCCCCGCAGCCACGAGGTCACCGACGGGCTAGAGCGGGCCGCCGCCCGGGGCATGCTCCGTGCCGTGGGCATGCGCGACGAGGACTTCCGCAAGCCCCAGATCGGCATCGCGTCCAGCTGGAACGAGATCACCCCCTGCAACCTCTCGCTGCAACGCCTCGGCATCGCGGCCAAGGAGGGGGTGCACCGGGCCGGTGGGTTCCCGATGGAGTTCGGCACCATCTCGGTCTCCGACGGCATCTCCATGGGCCACGTCGGCATGCACTACTCGCTGGTCAGCCGCGAGGTCATCGCCGACTCGGTGGAGACCGTCGTACAGGCCGAGCGGCTCGACGGGACGGTGCTGCTGGCCGGATGCGACAAGAGCCTGCCCGGCATGCTGATGGCCGCCGCCCGGCTCGACCTGGCCGCGGTCTTCCTCTACGCCGGGTCGATCATGCCCGGGTACGTGGGGGAGCGGGAGGTGACCATCGCCGACGCCTTCGAGGCGGTCGGGGCCTGCGCCCGCGGCCTGATCAGCCGGGACGAGGTGGACGCGATCGAGCGCGCGATCTGCCCGGGCGAGGGCGCGTGCGGTGGCATGTACACGGCGAACACGATGGCCAGCGCGGCCGAGGCGCTCGGGATGGCGCTGCCCGGCTCGGCCAGCCCGCCCGCGGTGGACCGCCGCCGCGACGGTATCGCCCGGGCGTCCGGCGAGGCGGTGGTCCGGATGCTGGAGAAGGGCATCACGGCCCGGCAGATCCTCACCCGGGAGGCGTTCGAGAACGCGATCGCCGTGGTGATGGCGTTCGGCGGGTCCACCAACGCGGTGTTGCACCTGCTGGCCATCGCCTGGGAGGCCGGTGTCCCGCTGGAGCTCGACGACTTCAACCGGATCGGCGACCGGGTGCCGCACCTGGCCGACGTCAAGCCGTTCGGCCGCTACGTGATGGCCAGCGTGGACCGGGTCGGCGGGGTGCCGGTGGTGATGAAGGCGCTGCTGGAGGCCGGGCTGCTGCACGGCGACGCGCTCACCGTCACCGGGGCGACGCTGGCCGAGAACCTGGCCGACATCGATCCGCCCGATCTGGACGGGGACATCGTGCGCGCGCTGGACAACCCGATCCACCCCACCGGCGGGCTGACGATCCTGCGCGGATCGCTGGCCCCCGACGGCGCGGTGGTGAAGAGCGCCGGCTTCGACTCGGCCCGGTTCGAGGGCAGGGCCCGGGTGTTCGACGGCGAGGCGGGGGCGATGGCCGCGGTGGCCGACCTGCAACCCGGCGACGTCGTGGTGATCCGCTACGAGGGTCCGCGCGGCGGCCCGGGGATGCGCGAGATGCTCGCCGTCACCGGCGCGATCAAGGGCGCCGGGCTGGGCAAGGACGTGCTGCTGCTCACCGACGGTCGATTCTCCGGGGCCACCACCGGGCTGTGCGTCGGGCACGTCGCGCCGGAGGCGGTGGACGGCGGGCCGATCGCGTTCGTGCGCGACGGCGACCGGATCCGGCTGGACCTGACCGCGCGCACCCTCGATCTCCTGGTCGACGACGCCGAGCTGGCCGCCCGCAAGGAGGGCTGGGCGCCGCTGCCGCCGCGCTA
>DATMDS010000185.1:0-2563 GCA_035557575.1 Pseudonocardia sp.
GGTCGCCGTGCGGGGCAGCAGCTGCCCGACCTCGCGCAGATCAGCGCCCTGCGCGGCGAGCAGCCGGGGGGCCAGGGTGGCCATCGTCCCGGCGCCCGGCAGCCCCAACCGGCCCGCCAGTGAGCCGCCGTCCGGGTCGGCCTCGGCGGCCAGCACGGCGTCGGCCCGGCGCGCGGTGTAGACCAAGGCCAGCAGCGCGACCACCGTCGACGTGCCGGCGCCGCCCCGCACCGACGTCACGGCGATCCGTCGCCCGGTGGTCACCGGTAGCTGGACGGCGGTGACGAGTTCGGGCAGCTCGCGGCAGGCCTGGTTACCGGTCAGCAGCCAGCTCGCGACCTGCCAGATCGGTGGCGCAGGCATCCGTCCTCTCAGAAGGTGTCGAGCAGCGTGGCGAACACACCGAATGCACCGACGGCCACCGGTACGAGCGCAACGACGGCAAATCCTTCCAGCCGGTCGGCGAGCTGCCGGGCCCGGGCCTGGACATGCGGCGGCGGCTGGTAGCCCAATACCACCAACCCCACGACGGCCACGGTCAGCATGATCGCCACTGCACCGCCCCACCAGGTGGGATCGATCTGGATCAACCGGTGCACCAGGCCGACAACCACCACGAGCGACGCGGCGACCAGGCAGGCGACCTCAACGGTCAGCGGGTAGGCCCGCAGCCGCAGCAGCATCGCGACCGTGACCAGGCAGGCGAGCGCAATCGTCCAGCCGGTGCCCTGCTGCGCAAGCAGCCAGCCGGCCAGCGCGCCCGAGCCCGCCGCCGCCACGCAGGCCACCGCGAGCCCCCGATGCGCGGCGTCCACCGCGGACTCTGCGGACACCCTGGTCACCGGTTGATCGTTGGCGTGCCGGTCGTCCAGCCTGGTCAGGCCCGACGCCGTCAACGCCAGCCGGGGAAGCAGCCCCAGCGCCCCGACCGATCCGAGCGCCATGATCGTCGCGGTGTTCCCGACGGACAGCCCGAGTGCGGGTAGCCCGCTCCAGGCCGCAAGCAGCACCACCAGGCTGCCCGCGCCGAACGCGCCGGCCCGGTGCTTCCCGCTCACGATGCCCAGCACGAGCACGGTCACGGTGACGCCGAGCGTCCACAGTGCCCAGCGGCCGGGCCAGCTCGACGTCCAGGACGGGACGGCCGCCATCGCGATCGCCACTCCGGCCAGCAGCGTCGCGACCCCGACCCCCGGTTGATCGAGCAGCCCAGGTTGGCCGGGCCGCCCAGGTTCGCCGAGCAACACGGCCGAGGAGCCGGCGAACAGCACGAGCAGCCCGACCGCGGTGAGCACCACCGCCGGCACATGCGGAGTGGCCAGCAGACCCGCCAGCAGCGCGGCCGTCGCGACGGTCACCGTCGCGGTCCACTGCCGGGCCGGCGCGGTCCACCGCCCGCGACGCCGAGCCAGATCATCGGCCAGCTCGTCGGACACGTCGTTCAGGATCGCCGCCGGGGGCGCCTCGGTCAGCGGGTAAACCCGCAGCAGCGCGCCGTCGGCGACGCCGGCCGCGCGCAGGCTCGCGGTGGGTTCCAGGACCCGGCCATCGAGCATGCTCACCTGGTAGCCGCGGGGGTTCTCGGCGGGGCCCATCCCCATCAAGGTGACGATCTCGGGCAGCAGCATTCCCATCGGCTCCTCCGAAGGAAGCACCAGGTCTGCCCGGCGCCGCGGACCAACGAGGGTGACGCGGGTCAGCCGTCCCATCGCAGGCACCCGGGCAGCGACCGACGTCATCGCGGCACCGTGACCGTGGCCTGCTGCGGCTGCTGGGCGGCCACCGCCTGCTGCACGAAGGACCACCCGACGCACCCAGCGCAGGCCACCGCAGCGATCACCACGCCGATGCCGAGGCGCTTGACGTTGTCCACGGTTGCTCGCGCCCGGCGCTGCCGCCCCCACAGCAACGACTCGCGCATCCGGTTGCGGCGGACCGCGACCGACTCAAGAAGCTGAGCGTCGTATTCCCGTGGCATCGCCGAGATGGTAGCCACCGTTCCTCGAAACGTGTCACAACGTCCTGGCTAGGCTTCGGACGAGCACTGGGCAGCCGGGGGAGTGCACATCTTGCTACCTTGGAATGTCCGCAGCCGCCTACCGGTTTCAGTGTCACGTTCGCCGTCCCGTCGCAGAACGTCGTCCCGTCGCAGAAGGTAGATGCATCGCGTGTCGGTCCCCCCAGTACCGCCGTCCGGCGGCGATAACGCCGTGGCTGCGGAGCAGGTCTATCTCACGCGGCTCTACCAGCATCTCGACGAACGCCGACGCTACGCCGCGCAGCGGCTCGCCGAGGTGCTCCGAGGCGCCACTGCCGGGACGCCCCAAGCGCTCAGCGAGCGGGACGCGGCCGCCGCGATGTACTCCGACCAGCTCGCCACCCTGGACGGGGTGGAGCAGGGACTGTGCTTCGGACGGCTCGACCTCGACGGCTGTGACGACGGGGAAAGCGACGGCGAGGAGCGGCGCTACATCGGGCGGCTCGGCCTGCTCGACGAGGAGCGCGACTACGAGCCGCTGCTCATCGACTGGCGGGCACCCGCGGCGCGCCCGTTCTACACGGC
>DATMDS010000186.1:0-9494 GCA_035557575.1 Pseudonocardia sp.
CGTCGAGCAGCTGCAGGTCCGGCTCTCGCTGCAGCACGTCCGGGACCGGTCGGTCGCGGTGCTGGCCCGGCTGGCGCGGCGCGCCGTCGAGTACGGCGAGCTGGTCATGGCCGGGCGCAGCCACAACGTCGCCGCGCAGGCGACCACGCTGGGAAAGCGGTTCGCCTCGGCGGCCGACGAGATGCTTCTCGCGCACGCCCGGCTGGAGGAGCTGCGCGCCCGCTACCCGCTGCGCGGCATCAAGGGCCCGATGGGTACCGCGCAGGACATGCTGGATCTGCTCGGGGGCGATGCCGACCGGCTGGTCGCGCTGGAGCGTTCCGTCGCCGAACACCTGGGCTTCACCGCCGAGCTGACCAGCGTCGGCCAGGTCTACCCGCGCTCGCTCGACTTCGACGTGCTCTCCGCGCTGGTCCAGCTGGCCGCCGCGCCGTCGTCGCTGGCCACCACGATCCGGCTGATGGCCGGGGCCGAGCTGGCCACCGAGGGCTTCCGGCCCGGCCAGGTCGGCTCCTCGGCGATGCCGCACAAGATGAACTCGCGCAGCGCGGAGCGGATCAACGGGATGCTGGTGCTGCTGCGCGGCTACGCCGGAATGGCCGGGGAGCTGGCCGGCGCCCAGTGGAACGAGGGCGACGTCTCCGACTCGGTGGTGCGCCGGGTCGCGCTGCCGGACGCCTTCTTCGCCCTGGACGGGCTGTTCGAGACCACGTTGACCGTGCTCGACGAGTTCGGCGCCTATCCGGCCGTGATCGGGCGCGAGCTGGACCGCTACCTGCCGTTCCTGGCCACCACCGCGGTGCTGATCGCCGCGGTCCGGGCCGGGGTGGGCCGCGAGACCGCGCACGAGGTGATCTCCGAGCATGCGGTGGCGGTGGCGCTGGCCATGCGGGAGAAGGGCCAGGCCGACAACGACCTGATCGCCCGGCTGACGGCCGACGAGCGGTTGGGCCTGCCGGCCGGGCTGCTGGACGGCCTGCTCGCCGACCCGCTGCGCTTCACCGGCGCGGCCACCGCTCAGGTCGCCGCCGTCGCGGCCCGGGTGGCCGAGATCGTCGCGGCCCATCCGCAGGCCGCGGCGTACACGCCGGGGGCGATCCTGTGAAGCTGCTCCATCGGGGCAAGGTCCGCGACCTCTACGACATCGACGGCGATCTGCTGCTGGTCGCCTCCGACCGGCTGTCGATCTACGACGTGGTGCTGCCGACCCCGGTACCGGACAAGGGTGCGCTGCTCACCCAGCTCTCGCTGTGGTGGTTCGAGCGCACCGCCGACCTGGTGGCCAACCACGTGATCTCCGCGACCGACCTGCCGCCGGAGTTCGCCGGCCGCGGGATCCGCTGCCGCCCGCTGCAGATGCTGCCGGTGGAGTGCATCGCCCGCGGCTACCTCGCCGGGCTGGGCCTGAAGGAGTACGAGAAGGGCGGCACCGTGTCCGGGGTGGCGCTGCCGCCCGGGCTCGTCGAGGGCTCGAAGCTGCCCGAGCCGATCTTCACGCCGACCACCAAGGCGCCGGTCGGCGAGCACGACGAGTTCCTGACCTTCGACGACGTGGTGGCGCTCTGCGGCCCGGCGCGGGCGCAGCGGCTCCGGGAGCTGACCCTCGCCGTCTACGCCCGCGGCGCCGACACCGCGGCGGCCAGCGGCATCCTGGTGGCCGACACGAAGCTGGAGTTCGGCGTCGACGCGGCGGGCGAGATCGTGCTGGCCGACGAGGTGCTCACCTCGGACTCCTCACGCTTCTGGCCGGCCGACGCCTGGGAGCCGGGCCGCCCGCAGTTCTCCTTCGACAAGCAGTACGTGCGCGACTGGTCGGCGACGCTGGACTGGGACCGGACCCCGCCCGGACCGGAGCTGCCGCCCGACGTGGTCGAGGCCACCCGGGGCCGGTACGTCGAGGTCTACCAGCGCCTTACCGGCCGGACCTGGGGCGGCGCGGCCGGACGTGGGTGAGCGCACGCCCGTGCGTCGCGCCGTGGCCATGGTTCGTTCACATCGGCATGCGTTGATGGGCGCGTGACCGCCCGCCTGATCGTCTCGGTGTCCGGAGTGGCCGACGGGGACCGGGCCACGCTGGACGTGGCCGCCGGGTTCGCCGCCGAGCTCGACGCCCGCGCCGTGCCGCTGTCGCTGCTGGTCCGCCCCCGCGGCCCGGCCGGGACGCCCGCTCCGGACGCAGCGGTGATCCGTTGGTTGCACGAGCGACGCGGAAGCGGGGACGCCGTCGTGCTGCACGGCTATGACCACACCCGCGATCCGCTGGGCCACGGCGGGCTGGGCGTCGTGCGCGGCCGGCGGGCCGAGTTCGCGACGCTGCCCCGGCACGAGGCCGGGCTCCGGCTGACCGCCGCCCGGCGCGCCCTCACCCGGCTCAGCCTGCGCACCACGCTGTTCGCACCACCGCGCTGGCTCGCCTCCGCGGGCACCGTCGAGGCCCTGCGCGAGCAGGGCTTCCGGTTGCTGGCCGACGAGACCACCGTCCGGTTCCTGGGCGTCGGGCTGGCCGACGTGCAGATCCACGCCCGGGTGCTCGGCCGCAGCTGGAACGAGTGGCCCCGGCTGGGTGGTGACCTGGCCGCCGTGGAGGGCTGGCGGGGCCGGGTGCTGGTGTCCGACGCGACCCGGACCGCCCGGGCCGGCGGGCTGGTCCGGATCGACGTGCGGGCCGAGGACCTGCGCCGCCCGGCCCGCCGGGAGGCGGTGCTGCAGGCGGTGGACGCCGCGCTGGCGCTGGGCGCGGCGCCGGACACCTACCGGTTGCTGGCCCGGCCCGCCGCCCGCGCGGCCTGAGCCGGGCGAGCCGGTAGCCGGTAGGGTCGGGCCGGTTTCCCGGCAAGCAAAGGACCGCCATGGCTACTCCCTATGACGTCATCGGTGACGTCCCGACCTTCACCGTGACCAGCGACGACGTGCGCGACGGTGACCAGCTGGCCACTCCCCAGGTGAGCGGGGTGCTCGGGGCCGGCGGCGACGACGTCTCGCCGCAGCTGAGCTGGAGCGACTTCCCCGAGGAGACCCGGAGCTTCGCGATCACGGTGTACGACCCGGACGCCCCGACCGGCAGTGGCTTCTGGCACTGGGCGGTCGCGAACATCCCGGCGAGCGTGACCGAGCTGCCCAGCGGCGCGAGCGCGTCGATGCCGGAGGGCGCGGTCACCCTGCGCAACGACGCCGGGATGGCCGGCTACGTCGGCGCCGCGCCGCCCGCCGGGCACGGCCAGCACCACTACTTCATCGCGGTGCACGCGGTGGGTGTGGAGCGGCTCGAGGTCGACGAGTCGGCCTCGCCGGCCTTCCTCGGCTTCAACCTGTTCAGCCACAGCGTGGGGCGCGCCGTGATCATGGCGACGTACGAGGTGCCGGCCGGCTGATCCGCCGCACCGCGGGATCGGCCCGGCTGGGACGCTGCACGGGTGTGCTGCGCGGAGGAGGCCCTGCTGCGGCTGCCGGCCGCGGTGATCGAGATGCTGGCCCGGTACCGGCGGCTGCGCGACGAGCAGGGCATCGGCTGGGGTGAGGACGAGCTGCCGGAGTTCTTCCGGTGGGCCCGGTTCTCCCGGCTGGGCCCGGCGTTCGCCGAGTTCGCCGCGACCGGCGACTGGGCGGGTGCGGTCCGGACCGCCGTCGGCGAGCGGGTGCCGGCCGGGCTGGTGCTGATCATGGTGGGCGGTGACGGCGGGCTGTCGGCGCGCGTCGGCCCGCCGCGCCCGGTCGTCCCCGGAGCGACAGTGCAGCTCGACGTGGTGATCGACTCGGCTGCTCCGCGCGACCTGCTGGTCACCGTGGCCGGGCAGGAGGTGCCGGTACCGGCGGGTGGGGCCGGCTTCTGCGTGCTCGACGTCGGGGCCGAGGCGCCGGCCGTCGACGTGCGGTGCGCCGACGCCGAGCTGGTGGTCGCCGACGCCGTCACGCCGGCGGCCCCCGCGACGCTGCGGCTCACCAGCCCGGAAGGGGCCCGCTGGTCCATCCTCGACCACGCGGGTTGTGCCTGGTTCACCACCGACGTGCCGTCCAAGTGGGACAGTGACGACCAGCCGTTCTTCCACACCGGACCGGGGACGGTCGAGCTGGCGGTGCCGGCCGGCCCGGTGCGCGTGACCGCGGCCCGCGGGCTGGAGTTCGAGCGCCAGCTGTTCGAGCTCGACGCCGCTCCCGGCCGGGCCGTCGAGCTGCGCTACGCCGCGCGGCGGCGCTTCGACCCGGCCGCCGCCGGCTGGTACGGCGCCGACCTGCACGTGCACCTCAACTACAGCGGCGACCACGTGCTGCACCCCGCCGACGCGGCCCGGATGCAGCGCGGCGAGGGGCTGCACCTGATGCAGCTGGCCGCCGGCAACCTCGGTGGCCCGCTCGTGTACGACCTGGAGCTGCTGGAGTCCACGGCGGGCTCCGACCTGTGGGCGGCCGACGGCACGCTGGCCCGGGCCGGGCTCGAGTTCCGCAACGACCTGCTCGGGCATGTGCACGGGCTGGGCCTGACCGCGGTGCCGGAGCTGCGGCAGACCGGACACGACGGCACCGACCACCCGTGGGACTGGCCGCCCAACGCGACCGCGTGCGCGCAGCTGCGCGAGCTCGGCGCGATCACCAGCTACGCCCACCCGGTGTTCTCCGCGTTGGACGAGCCCGAGGACCTCTGCGGTCCGCAGCGGACCGTCGAGGCGCGGGAGCTGGTGGTGGACGCCGCGCTCGGCCTGGTCGACGCGATGGAGCTGATCTCCTGCTTCGACGACCGCGGCGCGCTGGTGCTCTACCACCACCTGCTCTCCTGCGGGTTGCGGCTGGCCGCGGTGGCCGGCACCGACACCTTCCTCTCCTTCGCGCACGGCCCGGCACCGGCGTCGAACCCGCCCGGCTGGGCCCGGGTCTACGGCCGGCTGGGGCCGGCCGGGCTGTCGGTGGCGGCGTTCGCCGAGGCCGTGCGGGCCGGCGAGACCCTGGTCACCAACGGCCCGTGGCTCACCCTGGACGTCGACGGCCACGGCCCCGGCGCCGTGCTGGACCGGGCACCGGGTGATCGGCTCCACGTGCGGCTGGGCGCGGTCGGCGGCGGCACGCGGCTGGTGCTCTACGGGCCGGACGGTGAGCTCGCCGGCTCCGAGGACGACCGCCTGGAGCACGAGGTGGTGGTCGAGCGCGGGCTGTGGCTGGCCGCCGCCGCGCACGGCGACCGCGACGCGCACACGCTCGGCTCCCCGGTGTTCGCCCACACGTCACCGGTGTACGTCGACGTGGCGGGCCGGCCGGTCGCCCGCGCCGCGTCCGCCCGCTGGTGCCTGCGGCTGCTGGACGGGCTGCAGCGGCTGGTCACCGAGCACGGCCGCTTCGACCCGGCCCGGCGGGAGCAGCAGCTCGGGAGCATGATCGCGATCATCGAACAGGCCCGCACGGTCTACCGGGACGTCGAGGAGGCAGCGGCATGACCAGGTTCGCCGGCAAGGTCGCACTGATCACCGGAGCCGCCCGCGGCCAGGGCCGCAGCCACGCGGTGCGGCTGGCCGCCGAGGGCGCCGACGTCATCGCCCTGGACATCTGCCACGACATCGACTCGGTGGCCTACGACCTGGGCACCCCGGCCGACCTCGAGGAGACCGCGCGGCTGGTGCGCGAGCAGGACCGCCGGGTGGTCACCGGGCAGGTCGACGTGCGGGACGCCGACGCGCTGGCCGCTGCCGTGGCCGCGGCGGCCGGCGAGCTGGGCGGCATCGACGTCGTGCTGGCCAACGCCGGCATCGGGATCATGGATCCGGCCGATCAGCGGCGGGCCTTCCGTGACCAGCTCGACGTGAACCTGGTCGGCCCGTGGAACACCGTGCAGGCCGCGGCCCCGATCATGATCGAGCAGGGCCGCGGTGGCGCCGTGGTGCTCACCAGTTCGGCGTTCGGGCTCACCGGCCGTGGCGGCGACGGCCAGGGCGGCAGCGACGGGTACGTGGCCAGCAAGCACGGGGTGGTCGGTCTGATGCGCACCTTCGCGACCTGGCTCGCCCCGCACGGGATCCGGGTGAACTGCGTGAACCCGTCCGGGGTGGCGACCCGGATGGTGCTGAACCCGGCGGTGGAGGCGCTGTTCGGTGGGGGTGACGAGCCGGCGGCGAACCCGAAGTCGGTCGGGGACGTGGCGAACCTGTTCGACGTGGCCCTGGTCGAGGTGGAGGACGTCACCGCTGCCGTCGCGTTCCTCGCGTCCGACGAGGCCCGCTACATCACCGGGGTCGCGCTCCCGGTCGACGCCGGCATGCTCGTGCGCTGAGCGAGCTTGCGAGCGAACGGTGGCCGGCCCGCCCCCTCCCGGTCGTGAGTGCTGCGCCGTGCTCTAGCACGGCGCAGCACTCACAGGCGTTACTCATACGACTCGATCGCGGCCACCTTGTCCGCGCTGGCCGACGAGGTGTCGAAGGTGTACCCCAGCCACTCCTTGGCCAGCCGGCGGGCCAGCTCGATGCCGACCACCCGCTGGCCCATGCACAGCACCTGGGCGTTGTTGCTCAGCACCGAGCGCTCCACCGAGAAGCTGTCATGCGCGGTCACCGCGCGCACGCCCTTCACCTTGTTCGCCGCGATGGCCACGCCCAGGCCGGTGCCGCAGATCAGCAGCGCCCGGTCGGCCCGGCCCTCGGCGACCAGGTTGGCCGCGGCCACCCCGATGTGCGGGTAGGCGGTCTGCTCGTCGGGGCCGACCCCGACGTCGATCACTTCGGCGACCCGCTCGTCGCCCTTCAGGTCCGCCTTGAGCAGTTCCTTGTAGTCCAGGCCGGCGTCGTCGGATCCGACGACCACCCGAATGCCCTCACTCACGAGCTCTCCTCACGTTGCGCGAACAGTTGGCCGACGACCCGCGTGCACATGGCCAGCGAGGTGGCCCCCGGGTCCGGGGTACCCACGCTGCGCTCGGCCAGCGGTCGGGCCCGGCCTATCTTCGGTCGCAGCTCGGCGGTCTCGGCCGCCGCGGTGGTGGCCACCTCCGCGGCCTCCGACCAGGCGGTGGCCAGCGGGGCCCCGCCCGCCAGACCCCGCTCGAGCGCATCCACGAACGGGAACAGCGCGTCCAGCATGGTCTTGTCGCCCAGCTCGGCCTTGCCCAGCCGCTGTATCGTCTCGGCCCCGGCCCGCACGGCCGCGGCCAGCGCGTCGGCCGGGACGCCGTCGGTGTCGTCGCCGAGGGACGCGCCCAGCGCGCGCAGCGCCTGGCCCCACAGCACCCCGGAGGTGCCGCCGGCCTTGGCCGCCCAGGCGTCACCCGCGGCGCCGAGCACGGTCGCGATCCCACCGCCGGCCTTGAGCGCGGGCCGGGCCGCCTCCAGTGCGAACGTGACGCCCTTGACCATGCCGCGGCCGTGGTCGCCGTCGCCGGCGATGGCGTCGATCCGGGCCAGCTCCTGCTCGGCGTCCCGGATCGCCACCTCCATGGCGGCCAACGCGTCCACCGCGATGGCGGCGGCGCGCCGGGAGGCCTCCGATCCCTCGGTCACCTCGGCGGCCGCCGCGAAGGCCGCCGAGGTGTCGCGGCGCTCGCCGGTCGCCGCGACGGCGCTGCCCTTGCGGTAGGCCGGGGTGTCGGCCGGGGCCGTCCAGAACCGCTCCAGCTCCTCGTCCAGGTAGACGAGGGTGAGCGAGATGCCGGCCATGTCCAGGCTGGTCACCAGCTCGCCGACCTCCGGGTCGACCACGGTGTAGCCGCGGTCGCGCAGCAGCCCGGCCACCGTCTTCCAGACGACGAACAGCTCCTCGTACTTGGTCGCGCCCAGCCCGTTCAGGATGGCGCCGACCCGCTTGGACGAGTCGGCGGGCTCCTCGGCCAGCACATTGTCCAGCAGCATCTCGCCGACCACGGCGGCCGAGGGCAGCGGCTCCTCGGCGATCCCGGGCTCGCCGTGGATGCCCAGTCCGACGCCCATCTTCCCGGTCGGCACGTGGAACAGCCGGTCGTCGGCCCCGGGCATGGTGCAACCGTCCAGCCCGATGCCCATCGTCCGGGTGCGCTCGTTGGCCAGCCGCCCGACGCGCTCCACCTCGTCCAGGTCGTAGCCGGCGTCGGCGGCCGCGCCGGCCACCTTGAACACCACGAAGTCGCCGGCGATGCCGCGGCGCTTGTGCGCCTCCTCGACCGAGGCGCTGGCCACGTCGTCGGTGACATAGATGTTGCGGGTGTCGATGCCCTCGGCCGTGAGCCGCTCCTGGGCCAGGTTGAAGTTCATCACGTCACCGGCGTAGTTGCCCGTGGAGAACAGCACGCCGCCGCCGTTGGCCGCGGCCTTGCCCACGTTGTAGGCGTCGTCGGTGGAGGGCGAGGTGAAGATGTTGCCGACCACGGCCCCGTCGGCGAAGCCCGGCCCGACCACCCCGCAGAAGGCGGGGTAGTGCCCCGAACCGCCGCCGACGACCACCGCGACCTTGCCCTGCGGGGTCTCGGTGGCCCGCACCACCCCGCCGGGTACCCCGGCGACGTAGGAGGCGTTGGCGTCCAGGAACCCCTCGAGCGCGTCCTCCATGAACGTGGTCGGGTCGTTGAACAGGTGCGTCATCGCAGGCGGTCCCCCGTCGTCGTGTCGAACAGGTAGATGCGCTCGGCCGGGGCCGAGATCGCGATCTCGTCCCCCGGACGATAGGTCTCCTCGGCCGGGGTCTGCACCACCATCGGCTTCTCCACCTCGGAGATCTTCACCGTGGCCTGGCCGAACTCCAGGAAGTCCTCGAACACCGCGACCTCCCCGCGCAGGTCGGCGGGGCCGCTGGTCACGCAGTCCTGCGGGCGCAGCCCGACCACGACGTCGGTGCCCTCGGACAGGCCGGTCGCGGCCGGGATCAGGGTGCCGTCGCCGACCCGCACGATCACGTTGCCGTTGTCGCGGGCCACCTTGCCCGGGAACAGGTTGATGCTCGGCTCACCCACGAAGTCGGCCACGAACTGGTTGGCCGGGTCGTCGAAGATCTCGTCGGGGGTGCCGAGCTGCTGGATGATCCCGCCGTTCATCACGGCCATCCGGTCGGCCAGCGAGAGCGCCTCCAGCTGGTCGTGGGTGACCACGATCGTGGTGTACCCGAACTCGCGCTGCAGCAGCTTGAGCTCGCGGCGCACCCGGTTGCGGGCCGAGGCGTCCAGGTGCCCGAGCGGCTCGTCGAGCAGCAGCACCGGGGGCCGGCGGATCAGCGCCCGGGCCAGGGCCACCCGCTGCTTCTGCCCCGACGACAGGCTGGCCGGGCGCAGGTCGAGCAGCTCCCGCATCTCCAGGCGCTCGGCCAGCTGATCCACCAGCTGGTCGGCGTCGGCGACCTTGCGGGCCCGCAGCCCGTAGGCCAGGTTCTCCCGGATGTTCAGCGGCGGGTAGAGCGCGTAGCTCTCGAACCCGACACCGACGTTGCGCTTACCCGGCGGCAGGTCGCCCACCGACTGGTCGCCGATCCGGATCTCACCCGAGGTCACCGTCTCCAGGCCGGCGATCATGCGCAGGGTGGTGGTCTTGCCGCAGCCGGACGGGCCGAGCAGGGCCACC
>DATMDS010000187.1:0-38468 GCA_035557575.1 Pseudonocardia sp.
TCGACGGCGTGCCCGTCGGCCTCGGCCGAGTAGCTGACCAGCTTCTTGTGGATCGGGTCCTTCGACTTGTTCAGGTGGGCGACGAAGTCCTCCAGGCCACCGGGGTAGCAGAAGGTGTACTCGCGGACCTTGGCCACGTAGCCCTCGGCGTCGGGCTCCTCCGCGTCGTGGTTGGAGTCGCCGTTGCGCTCGTCGCGCAGCACGATGGTCAGGCCCTTGTTCAGGAACGCCATCTCCTGCAGCCGGCGGCGGATCGTCTCGATGTTGTAGGTCAGCGTCTCGAAGATGCCGCCGTCGGCCCAGAATGTGACCGAGCTGCCGGTGCGGGTGGTGTCCTCGCCCTTGCGCAGCGGGCCGGGCACCGAGTTCGCGTAGTGCTGGCGCCAGACCTTGCCGTCGACGTGGATCTCAAGGTCCACCGCGGTGGACAGGGCGTTGACCACCGAGACGCCGACGCCGTGCAGGCCGCCGGACACCGCGTAGGAGTCGCTGTCGAACTTGCCACCGGCGTGCAGCATGGTCATCACCATCTCCACCGCCGGGCGCTTCTCCACCGGGTGCATGTCCACCGGGATGCCGCGGCCGTCGTCGACCACCCGCACCCCGCCGTCGTCCTGCAGGGTCACCTCGACCCGCGTGGCGTGCCCGGCCATCGCCTCGTCGACCGAGTTGTCGACGACCTCCCAGATCAGGTGGTGCAGGCCGCGTTCACCGGTGGACCCGATGTACATGCTGGGCCGTTTGCGGACCGCCTCCAGCCCCTCCAGCACGGTGATCGACGATGCGCTGTAGGAGTTCTTCTTCTGCGGCACTGGTTGTGCTTCTCCTCGCCATAGAGGCTCCACAGGTACGGCACCGCCGTGGTCGTGGAAGCCCGCTCGACCGGCTGGATCGGGGTCCATCCGGAACACGCTTCCAGCATACCGGTGCCCTCTGACAGAAACGGCGCTAGGACACCCCCAGCGTCCCCTCAGAGCGCCGATCGGAGAATCAGCCGGGTCTCGACGGCGGAGAGCGGGCTCCGCACGGGCTCCGGCGCCGTCACGTCGCTCTGAGTGCTCGTCTCCTGCGCCGCTCAGCCATAGGTGTCGCGGGGCCCGCGGCCGCGCACGTGGCGCGGGCCGTGCCGCCAGCTCGGTGTGGACGGCCCGACCACCCGGATCCGGCGCACCACGTTCGGGCCGACCGCCGCGGCCAGCCGGGTGATCAGCTGCCGCTGCAGGGTGCGCAGCTGGGTCGCCCACGCCGTCGACTCGGCCTGCAGCAACAGCTCGCCGTCGCGCAGCGACACCGGCGTGCAGCGCTCGGCGACGTCCGGCCCGACCAGCTCCGGCCAGCGCCCCAGCACGGTGGCGTCGGTCAGCCGGCTCGACCAGCCGCGGTCCAGCGACACCCGGGAGACCAGCCGACCCAGGGGCTGCGGATCGCGCTCGTCGGGCCCGGGTCCGGACCAGCGACGCCGACGGCCGCGCAGTCCCGCATGATGACGATCTCCACCGGAAGCGCGTTGCGCCGAACGGTGTACAGCTTGTTCTGCTGAACGCTTTGCGGCTGCTGCCCGCGCGGACTGTAGCGCCGCGCGGGCGATATCGGCACCCCGCTTCCCGGAGCCGTCACGATCAGCGGCGGGCGCGGTGTTGTCCCCAGGCCTGGGGACAACTGGGGGTAGAAGTGGTCCGTCGAGCGGTCCGTCGAGTGCGTTCGGCGGTCGTTTGTGCTCGTCAGCACCACTGGTGTCGGAGTTATCCACAGTATCCACAACGTTATCCCCAGCCATGCTCGATCATGCTTGACGCGCTGACGTCGAGCCGTGCGTTGTTCGAGTGATGGCGCCGCCACTCACCGTGAACCGGGCGTCGTCGAGTCCGTCCGGCACGTCCTCCGCGACGGCAGCGGTGACCAGAACCTGCTCGGCGCGCGCGGCGACGTCGGCCAGCGCTCGCCTGCGGTGCGCGTCCAACTCGGCGAACACGTCGTCGAGGATCAACACCGGTTCCACGCCGTCGGCGAGCAGCAGCCGGTAGGAACCGAGCCGCAGCGCCAGCGCCAGGGCCCACGACTCGCCGTGGCTGGCGTACCCCTTGGCCGGGCCGGCGCCGAGGCTCAGCTCGAGGTCGTCGCGGTGCGGGCCGACCAGGCACACCCCGCGCTCCACCTCCTGCCGGCGCAGCCGCGCCATCGCCTCGACCAGCAGCACCTCCAGTTCCGGGGCGTCCACCGGCAGTTCGCCCTCCAGGCTCGCGCGGTAGCCGCAGGCGATCGGCTCCGAGCTGGGCGCGACCTCGGCGAAGGCCTCGACTGCCGGGCCGGCCAGCGCCGCGACCAGCGCCAACCGCCCGGCCAGCAACTCCGCGCCGTGGTGCGCGAGATGGCCGTCCCAGACGTCGAGCGTGCGCAGGTCACCACCGGAGCGGGCGGTCTTGAGCAGGGCCGAGCGCTGGCGCAGCACCCGCTCGTAGTCCGCGCGGACGGCCGCGAACCGCGGGTGCCGGGAAACCAGCAGATCGTCCAGGAAGCGCCGCCGCTCACCCGGATCGCCGCGGACCAGGGCCAGGTCCTCGGGCGCGAACAGCACCGTGCGCAGAATGCCGAGCACGTCGCGCGGTCGGCTGACCGGGGCCCGGTTCACCCGGGCCCGGTTCGCCCGACCCGCGGTGATCTCCACCTCGATGCCCAGCTCCCGGCCCTGGTGCACGACCAGGCCGCGGACCACAGCGTGCTCGGCACCCCGCCGGATCAGCGGCGCGTCCCCCGCCACCCGGTGCGAGCCGAGGGTGGACAGGTAGCCCACCGCCTCGACGAGGTTGGTCTTGCCCACGCCGTTCGGGCCGATCAGCACCGTCGCCCCCGGCCCGAGGTCGAGCTCGGCCCGTTCCCACGACCGGAAGTCGGCGACGGCCAGGCGTCGCAGGTGCATGTCGGCGCCGATGCTCGCTGGCGGCGCTCAGTCCTGGGTGGAGCCCGTGCCCGAGCTCGGCCCGGCGTGCTCACCCGGGACCCCGGCGGGGCCGGCCGCCGACTTGACCGCGTGCCCACCGAACTGCTGGCGCAGCGCGGCCACCGCGCGCATCGCCGGCGACGAGTCCTGCCGGGAGGCGAAGCGGGCGAACAGCGCCGCCGAGATCACCGGAAGCGGCACGGCGTGGGTGACCGCCTCCTGCAGCGTCCAGCGGCCCTCACCGGAGTCGTCGACGTAGTCGTCCAGCGCGCGCAGGCCGGGATCGTCCTTCAACGCGATGACCAACAGGTCGAGCAGCCAGGACCGGACCACAGTGCCGCGCGACCAGGCCTGCAGCACGGCGGGCACGTCGGTGATCAGCTCGGTGGCCGACATCAGCTCGAAGCCCTCGGCGTAGGCCTGCATCAGGCCGTACTCGATGCCGTTGTGCACCATCTTCGAGAAGTGCCCGGCGCCGACCGGGCCGGCGTGTGCGAAGCCCTCCTCGCGCGGGCCCTCCGGGCGCAGCGTGTCGAAGATCGGCATCGCCAGCTCGACGTGCTCGGGCGCACCGCCGGCCATCAGGCCGTAGCCGTTGGCCTTGCCCCAGACGCCGCCGGACACCCCGACGTCGAGATAGCCGATGCCCTTCTCGTGCAGCAGCGCCGCGTTCGGACCGTCGTCGGTGTAGCGCGAGTTGCCGCCATCGATCACCAGATCACCGGCCTCGAGCACGTCGGCGAGCGACGCGACGGTGGACCGGGTCGGCTCCCCCGACGGGACCATGACCCACACCACCCGGGGTGCGGTGAGGGCCCCGGCCAGCGCGGCCAGCGAGTCCACGTCGGTGACCTCGGGGCGAGGGTCGTAGCCGACCACCTCGTGGCCGGCCGAGCGCAGGCGGTCACGCATGTTGCCGCCCATCTTGCCCAGCCCGATGAGTCCGAGTTGCACGGTCGATCTCCTGCGTGGTGAGAAGGGGGATCAGCCCGGAAGCCGAACGGGCATCAACAGGTGCAGGTGGCCGGGCACCGGCTCGGCCGGCGCGGCCGGTGCATCCGGGTCGGTCGAGGCCGCCCCGGCGACCGGACGGACCATCGCCGGCCGGGTCGGGGTGGTGAACGTCAGCTGGGCGCGCTCCGTGTGCAGTGAACCCAGTGCGTCGAGCAGGTAGCCCGGGTTGAACGCGACGGCCAGCGGCTCACCCTCGAGCTCGCAGTGCAGCTCCTCCTCGGCGCTGCCCACGTCGTCGCCGCCGGCGGCCAGCCGGAGCCCGTCGGCGCCGAACTCCATCCGGACCTGCGCCGCCCGGTCGGTGACCAGCGCGACCCGCTTGATCGCCTCGACCAGGGTGGCCACCTCCAGCACCGCGACGCTGCGGTGCTCATCGGGGATGAGCTGCCGGAACCGGGGGAAATCCGCGTCCAGCAGCCGGGTGGTGGCCCGCCGACCGCCGCCCGAGACCCCGAGCATCCCGTCGCCGGCGGAGAGCGCGAGGGCGACGGTGCCGGTGCCGCCGAGGGTCTTGGCCACCTCGGCGAGGGTGCGGGCCGGGATCAACACGGCGGTGGACTGCTCGCTGTCCTCCGGCGACCAGTCCAGCTCGCGCACGGCCAACCGGAACCGGTCGGTGGCGGCGAAGGTGAGCCGGGCGCCGTCGATCTCCAGCCGGATCCCGGTGAGCATCGGCAGCGTGTCGTCGCGGCCGGCCGCCACCGCCACCTGCCCGACCGCCTCGGCCAGCCGGTCCGCCGGCACCGTGCCGGCGACCTGCGGCATGGCCGGCAGCTGGGGGTAGTCCTCGACCGGCATGGTCGGCAGGCTGAACCGGCTGCTCCCGCAGCTGATCGCCGCCCGGGAACCGTCGACGACCAGGTCCACCGGCTTGGACGGCAGCGCGCGGGTGATGTCGGCCAGCAGCCGGCCGGACACCAGGACCCGGCCGGGATCGCCGATGGTCGCGTCCAGCTCGACCCGGGCCGAGGTCTCGTAGTCGAACCCGGAGACGACCAGCCGGTCACCGTCGGGGCCACCGGACGCCTCGATCAGCACCCCGCCGAGCACCGGGACCGGGGGACGCGCGGGGAGGCTGCGGACCACCCACGCGGCCGCATCGGCCAGGACGTCGCGTTCGACCCGGAACTTCATGGGCGGGGACCTCTCGCGCTGCAGATATCGGGGGGACGACGGCCGCTCGGGCGGCCGGCTGACCCGGCACGGAATCCCATGGCCGGAAGCTCACCGTAGAGCCTCGACGCCGCGAGTGTCATCCCGACCTCGCAGGTACCCGGGAGCGCCCGACGTCCGCTCCATCCACCGGGTTGTTGTTCTTGTTCTTCCCAGAAGAGAGATCTACAGCAGTAGTAATAGGTCCTGTGGGTGGTGTGGATGGGCGCCGTCCCTGCTGGCCGAGCGGTGCGGCGGGCTGTGGACGCGAAGTCGGGACGGATCGTGCACGGCGGGGGCTCCCCGTGGACGGAGCGGCAGCCGGGCCGAGCTGTCCCCGGTTTGGACACCGGTTGTCCACGGATCCGCGGACGTTCGTCCACGGGCAACTGCCCGACCATCCACAGAGTTGTCCCCAGATGTGGGTGAACCCGTGGTCGCGCGAGAACGGAGTGCGACGAATCTGGGGGTGGTCCGGCCGGTGCGGCCAGGCCTGCAACTCACAGCGTCCTCATTGATCCCACGATCGAGCACCGTGCGTGACCCTGCACGGCGCGGCCGCGTGATCCTCGATCACACACCGGCGGCGAGCGGACCGGAGTGGTCGCCGAACGGTCGACGGCAGCGGGTGTCTCACCGTGCTCCGCCGGCGTCGCCGCGACGGGCGTCGCCCGGCCGATTCTGTCGGAGGGCGAATGTATGTTCGAAGAATGGTACGAGAGGGCGCCCCGCGCCGGGGCGGACGCCGACGGGCCGGGTCAGTGCCGCGCGCGCTGCTTGATCCGCGCGGTCAGCTCCTGCACCTGCTCGAACGTCTTGCGGCGCTGCGCGATCTCGTTGCGGATCTTCTTGTCCGCGTGCATGACCGTCGTGTGGTCGCGGCCGCCGAACGTCTGCCCGATCCGGGGCAGCGAGAGGTCGGTCAGCTCCCGGCAGAGGTACATCGCGATCTGCCGGGACTGGGCGAGCGCCTTGGTCTTGCCCGGCCCGCACAGCTCGTCGATCGTCACGCCGAAGAACTCGGCGGTCACTGCCATGATCGTTGCTGCGGTGATCTCCGAGGTGGCCGCGTCGGGGATCAGGTCGCGCAGCACGATCTCGGCCAGTCCGATGTCCACGCCCTGCCGGTTCAGCGAGGCGAACGCCGTGACCCGGATCAGCGCACCCTCGAGCTCGCGGATGTTGCGCTCGATCCGCTCCGCGATGAACTCCAGCACGTCGCCGGGCACGGCCAGGCGATCCTGGGCGGCCTTCTTGCGCAGGATCGCGATCCGGGTCTCCAGCTCGGGCGGCTGGATGTCGGTGATCAGCCCCCACTCGAACCGGGTGCGCATGCGGTCCTCGAGGGTCTCCAGCCGCTTGGGCGGCCGGTCGGAGGAGACCACGATCTGCTTGTTCGCGTTGTGCAGGGTGTTGAAGGTGTGGAAGAACTCCTCCTGGGTCCCTTCCTTGCCCTCCAGGAACTGGATGTCGTCGACCAGCAACACGTCGACGTCGCGGTAGCGCCGCTGGAAGGCGACCTTGCGGTCGTCGCGCAGCGAGTTGATGAAGTCGTTGGTGAACTCTTCGGTGGACACGTAGCGCACCCGCATCCCGCTGAACAGCCGCGGCGCGTAGTGCCCGACCGCGTGCAGCAGGTGGGTCTTGCCCAGCCCGGACTCGCCCCAGATGAACAGGGGGTTGTAGGCCCGCGCCGGTGCCTCGGCCACGGCGACGGCGGCGGCGTGGCTGAATCGGTTGGACGCCCCGATCACGAACGTGTCGAAGGTGTACTTCTCGTTCAGCTGGGTCTGCGACCGTGCGCCGGACGACTGCCCCGTGTAGCTGGGGCGACCGTCGACGGCGGGGCCGGGGCGGTCCGGATCAATGCCGTTGCCGGATCCGTCGTTGTCGACGATCTCCAGGGGGCCGGTTCCCGGGCGCCGCAGCTCGTCGCGGGTGCTGATCGGCGTCCAGCTCGTCCTGGTGGCGCCGTTCTGCCCGCCCGGCTCGCTCGGCTCGGCCTCATCGAGCAACGTCGGCGGGGCCGGCGCGCCGTTCCGCGGTGGATCGGGGACCACGGACCCGCCGGACGCGGCCGAGGCGTCGACGACGACCGCGAGCGTCACGGTCACACCCAGGTGGCGACCGAGGGCCTCGCTGATCGGTTGCCGGAGGATCCGCTCGATCGCGTCCTTGGCGAAGTCGCTCGGCGCGGCCAGCAGCGCGGTGCCGTCCAGCAGTCCGAGCGGGCGGGTCAGTCGCAGGAAGGCCCGTTGCTGGGAGGACAGCGTCGCCGTACCCGACTCCGGGGAGGCTCCGGACAGGTCGGCGATCACCCGATTCCAGACCTGCGCGAGGTCTCCGGTCTGGTCAGCCACGATCGTCCCCCCTCCGGTGCCCCTGTTCGGATCAACTGGGATCCGCAGCTCGTTCCAATCGAGCTACCGATGGGGCCTATAGTCCCCAGACTTGTCCACACCTGTGCGCAGGACCGTACGCGGCAGCACAGCACAGGGCGTATGCGGGCCAGCGGGGCGGCCGGATGGCGGTCCCCCCGCGTCGGCCTGTGGAGGCCGCACGCTAACAACTGGGGCGGCGGCCCACAAGAGACACCGGTGGTGACCGCGCGTCGACCGCCCTGGTTTGACCCTCGATCAGCGGGCTGCGTACCCTGGAGCCAATCGTGCCTGCACCTGTGGGTCGCGTGCTGCGTTCCGCAGGAACGTGGTCCCCGCGGGGCACCGGGTGAAGTTCGAGGCATCAGCATTACACCGTCCGCAGTTACCGGGTTTCAGGGTGGCGCGGGGATGGCCGATCACGGCCGGTCCGCGGCGCCGAGCAGGAGAGTCGACCGTGAGCAAGGGCAAGCGCACCTTTCAGCCGAACATCCGCCGCCGGGCGCGTACGCACGGTTTCCGGCTGCGGATGCGGACCCGTGCCGGGCGCGCCATCGTGGCTGCGCGTCGCGGCAAGGGTCGCGTGCGCCTGTCCGCCTGACCGGCCGCGGAGGTGTTGCCGGCCGCATCCCGGCTCACCCACCGGGACGAGTTCGCCGCCATCGTCCGTCGCGGCCGCAGCAGCGGTCGTTCTCGGCTGGTCGTGCACGTCGGCCGGCTTGCCGATGCGTCCCGCCCGCGGGCCGGGTTCGTGGTGAGTAAGGCCGTCGGCGGCTCCGTGGTCCGGCACCGGGTCGCCCGCAGGCTGCGGCACCTGGTGGCGCCGCGGCTGGCCTGGCTTCCGGCCGCTACCGGCCTGGTCGTGCGGGCGTTGCCGTCGAGTGCCGGGGCCACCTCCGCCGAGCTGGCTCACGATCTCGACGCCGGTCTGCGGGGCGCACTGCGCAAGCTCGGCGAGGGAGTGCGATGAATCGCCCGGTCGTCCGTGCGCTGGTGTGGCTGCTGCGCGGCTACCAGCGATACGTGTCCCCCGCCTTCCCACCGACCTGTCGTTTCACCCCGTCCTGCAGCTCGTACGCGATCGAGGCGCTGCGGACCCACGGGGTGCTGTACGGCACCGGACTCACCGTGTGGCGGTTGTTGCGCTGCGCACCGTGGCACCCTGGAGGCTCAGATCCGGTGCCTCCGCGGCGTTCCCGTTCGGCCTGGAATCCACGCTCGGCCCGGAAAGAGGAGCAAGCGCCGTGCTGAACTTCATCTACTACCCGGTGTCTTTCGTCCTCTGGGTGTGGCACAAGGCGTTCGGCTACCTGTTCGGCGAGGCCAGCGGGATCACCTGGGCGCTGGCCGTGCTCTTCCTGGTGTTCACGCTGCGCGCGATCCTCTACAAGCCGTTCGTGTACCAGGTGCGCTCGATGCGCAAGATGCAGGAGTTCCAGCCCGAGATCGCGAAGCTGCGCAAGAAGTACGCGAACGACCGGCAGAAGCAGACCGAGGAGATGCAGCGGCTGCAGCGCGAGCACGGGGTCAACCCGCTCGGCGGCTGCCTGCCGATCCTGGTGCAGGTGCCGGTGTTCATCGGCCTGTTCCACGTGCTGCGCGAGTTCAAGCCGGGCAAGACCGAGAACTACTTCTTCGACGCGGCGGGCAACGCCTCGTTCATCGACGCCAGCTTCTTCGGGGCCAAGCTGGGCGCCTGGGTGACGATGGGCCAGGACGAGCTGGTCCGGCTGGGCACCTCGATGACCCAAATGATCATCGTGATGATCCCGCTGATGATCGCGGCCGGCATCTTCACCCACATCACCGCCCGGCACTCGGTGGCCCGGCAGACCGCCGCCCAGGGTGAGAACCCGCAGACCGCGATCATGAACAAGCTGATGCTGTACGTGTTCCCGATCGGTGTGGTGGTCGGCGCCCCGTTCCTGCCGCTGGCGGTGCTGCTCTACTGGGTGGCCAACAACCTCTGGACTCTCGGCCAGCAGTACGTCGTCTACCGCAGGATCGACGCCGAGGAGTCGGCCAAGAAGGACGCCGTCGTGGCCAGCCAGCAGGCACGCGCCCCGCGGCCCGGACAGAAGCCCGTCCGACCGGAGGCCGCCGACGACGAGGTCCGCCCGGCCAAGACGCCCGGTGCGAAGCCCGTCATGCGGAAGACGCAGTCGTCGGGTGGCGCCCGCGCGGCCAAGCGGGACGCGGCGCCGTCGGGGAGCGGCCGGTCGGCCAACGGGGCGGTGCAGAACGGCGCGGCGACGGACGGAGCCCGGGTCGGGGACGCCCCGAAGGACGGCGTGCAGAAGGACAGCGTCGAGAAGGACAGCACACGCAAGGACAGCGTCGAGAAGGGCGGTGTCCAGAAGGGCAGTACTCAGAAGGGCAGCGCCCAGAAGGGCAGCGCCCAGAACGATGGTGTCCAGAACGACGGCGGGCGCAAGAGAAGCGCAGCCCAGAGCACCAACGGTTCCAGCAGCTCGCGGCCGCCGGCGCGGCGTGGCCGCAAGCGTCGCTGATCACGATCCACGCGCGCTGACCTGCGGGTGAGCGCTGCGGTCGCCCGGGTCAGCTGATCCGCGCGGCCGCACCGGATGGAGAGGAGGCGCAGTGCCCAGGACTGCGCAGGACGAGGCCACGGAGGGTGTCACGGTGGCGAGCAATGCCGAGGACCAGCTCGTGCGTGAAGGCGACATCGCCGGGGACTATCTCGAGCGGCTGCTCGATCTGCTCGACTACGACGGCGACATCGACCTCGACGTCGAGGCCGGCCGCGCGATCGTCAGCATCGACGGTGGGGACGACCTGACCAAGCTGGTCGGTGATCGGGGCGCGGTGCTCGAGGCGCTGCAGGAGCTCACCCGGCTGGCGGTGCAGCAATCCTCCGGCAACCGGAGCCGGCTGATGCTGGACATCGCCGGCTGGCGGCAGGCCCGCCGGGCCGAGCTCACCGAGCTGGGCACCACGACCGCGAAGACCGTGCTGGAGTCCGGCGAGTCGGTGCGGCTGCGCCCGATGACTCCGTTCGAGCGCAAGGTCGTGCACGACGCGGTGGCCCGGATCCGGGGCGTCTCCAGCGAGAGCGAGGGCGAGGAGCCGCGGCGCCAGGTCGTGATCTTCCGCGGCGCGTGAAGGCGGACTCGACCGCGCCGGCGGCCGCCGGTCTGGAGCGCCGCGATCCAGCGCCGGCCGGCGGTGCTTCCGCCGGCTGCGATGCGGTTTCGTCCAGCGATGCGGAGCCAGCATCGGTCGGACCGGGTCCGGCTGGTCCCGATTTACCCGGACCGCGTTCGGCTGATTCGGGGACGGGTTCCGTTGATGCCGGGGCCGCATTGTTCCAGGACCGGTTGCCCCTCGCGCGGCGCTTCGCCGAGCATCTGACGAGCACCGGCGTGGAGCGCGGTCTCATCGGTCCCCGGGAGGCGCCCAAGGTGTGGGAGCGGCACATCCTGAACTGTGCGGTCGTCGCGGAGCTGGTGCCGGACGGCGCCCGGGTGGTGGACGTGGGTTCGGGCGCCGGGCTGCCCGGGATACCGTTGGTCCTTGCGCGACCGGACCTGCAGGTCGTGTTGGTGGAGCCGTTGGCCCGTCGCGTCGACTGGCTGCGCGAGGTGCTGGCCGACCTGCAGCTGCCGATCGAGGTGCAGCGGGGTCGGGCCGAGGACGTCGCCGTGCGGCGGCGCTGGAAGGGGGCGGACGTGGTGACCGCTCGCGCCGTCGCGCCACTGCACCGGTTGGCCGGCTGGAGCCTTCCGCTGCTGCGCACCGGTGGGCAGCTGCTCGCCGTCAAGGGCTCGAGCGCCGCGGCCGAGATCGAGCGCGATGCACCGATCGTGCGGCAACTGGGTGGTGGCCCGGCGCGCATCACCCAGTGCGGGGTCGGTCTGGTGGACCCTCCGTGCACGGTGGTCGTGGTGCTCCGGGCGGCCGCGCCGCGGGCCGGCCGTGGCCGCCCCGGGAGAGGACAGGCGTGAGAGTGAACGTGTCGTCGGAGATCACGCGGGATTCTGGCCCCGCCGTTCCACGTGAAACACCGGGCTGGACGCCGATCGCCGAGGAGGCCGAGCGGGCGGCACGGGTGCTGCACCCGGACCGGCACCGGATGCCGCGGCCCGCTCATCGACGGGTGCTCACGGTGGCCAACCAGAAGGGCGGCGTGGGCAAGACCACGAGCACCGTGAACCTGGCGGCCGCCCTGGCCATGCACGGGGTGCGGACACTGGTCGTCGACCTCGATCCGCAGGGCAACACGAGTACGGCCCTCGGAGTCGAGCACCGGGTGGGTACGCCGTCGATCTACGAGGCACTCCTCGGCGAGATCCGGTTGACCGACGCGGTGGTCCCCAGCACCGCGTCGGCCGACCTGCTCTGCGTGCCGGCCACGATCGACCTGGCCGGGGCCGAGATCGAGCTGGTGAGCATGGTGGCCCGGGAGAACCGGCTGACCCAGGCGCTCTCGGGCGAGGTGCTCGACGAGCTCGGTGTGGACTACGTGTTCGTCGACTGCCCGCCCTCGCTCGGCCTGCTCACGGTCAACGCGTTGGTCGCCGGGGCCGAGGTGCTGATCCCCATCCAGTGCGAGTACTACGCGCTGGAGGGCCTCGGTCAGCTGCTGTCCAACATCGAGCTCGTGCGGGCGCACCTGAACCCGACGCTGCACGTGTCGACGATCCTGCTGACCATGTACGACGGTCGCACCAAGCTGGCCGACCAGGTGACCAGCGAGGTGCGCAGCCACTTCGGGGAGACCGTGCTCCGCACCGTCATCCCGCGCAGCGTCAAGGTGTCCGAGGCGCCCGGGTTCGGGCAGACGGTGCTCAGCTACGACCCGGGGTCGCGTGGTTCCATGAGCTACATCGACGCCGCCCGCGAGATCGCCGAACGCGGCGCTGCGCTCTCCGAGGACGGGCGGTAACTGTGGTGGCCGAGCGCAAGGGCGGGCTGGGTCGCGGCCTCGCGGCGTTGATCCCGACGGCCCCGCCGGCGCCGGTCGCCACACCGGTCCCGGACCAGCCGGAGTGGCCGAACTCGCGGGCCGACAGTCCGGGATCGGAGCCGACCGCGGATGTCGGCGCCGCTCCTGCACTGCGCTCCGTCCCCAACGATCCGCCGCCCGACCGGGTGGCGGGCGCGTTCTACCGCGAGATCGACGTGACCGCGGTCCGGCCCAACCCGCACCAGCCGCGCAGCTCGTTCGACGAGGAGGCACTGGCCGAGCTGGAGCACTCCGTCCGTGAGTTCGGGCTGCTCCAGCCGATCGTGGTGCGCGAGGTCGAGCCCGGCTCGTACGAACTGGTCATGGGCGAGCGCCGGTGGCGGGCGGCCCAGCGCGCGGGGCTGGACCGGCTGCCGGCGATCGTGCGCAACACCGGCGACGACGCCATGCTGCGCGATGCGCTGCTGGAGAACATCCACCGGGTCCAGCTGAACCCGCTCGACGAGGCGGCGGCCTACGAGCAGCTCCTGGCCGAGTTCGGCGTCACCCAGACCGAGCTGGCCGATCGCCTCGGCCGCAGCCGGCCGGTGGTCACGAACATGATCCGGTTGCTGAAGCTTCCGGTCTCCGTGCAGCGGCGGGTCGCGGCCGGGGTGCTGTCCGCCGGACATGCGCGGGCGCTGCTCGGCTGCGACGGTGCGGAGCGGCAGGAGGAGCTGGCCGCGCGGATCGTCGCCGAGGGGATGTCGGTGCGGGCCACCGAGGAAGCCGTGGTGCTGGCCCGTAGGGACGCCCCGGTGGCACCCCGGTCGGCCCGGCGCCGGCCGATGCACGCCCCCGGGCTGCAGGACCTGGCCGAGCGGCTGTCGGACACGTTCGACACCCGGGTCAAGGTCGAGCTGGGACAGCGCAAGGGCCGGATCGTGGTCGAGTTCGGCTCGGTGGAGGACCTGGAGCGCATCGCGCGGATGATGGACCCGGCCCGCAACCGCTGAGGCCCCGGCGACCGGCTGTCCTACCGTCCGGCTGTTTCACGTGAAACGGCGCGTTCCACGAGCGCTCCGTACAGCTCCCCCAGCGCCATCCCGGCCGCCTTCGCGGCCGTCGGCAGCAGTGACGTCTCGGTCAACCCCGGCGACACGTTCACCTCGAGGATCTGCACCCGCCCGGCGGCGTCGACGATCGCGTCGGTGCGGGACACGTCGCGCAGGCCCAGCAGCTGGTGGGCCGCCAGCGCCGCCTCCGCCAACGCCTTCGACGTCGTCGCGTCCAGTCGGGCCGGGCAGTGGAAGGTCGCGGCGCCCGGCGTGTAGCGCGCCGAGTAGTCGTAGCGCCCGCCCACCGGCTCGATCTCCACCGGCGGCAGCGCGCGCGGCTCCGCGCCGTCGTGCACCACCGTCACCGCCACCTCGGTGCCGGTGATCAGCTGCTCGGCCAGCACGGTGTCGGAGTAGGCCAGGCAGCCGACCATCGCCGCCGGCAGCTCCGCGCGGTCGCTCACGACGTGCGCGCCCAGCGCCGAGCCGCCCTGGTCCGGCTTCAGCATCAGCGGTAGCCCGAGCCGGTCGACCATCGCGTCCAGCACCGCCTGCGCGCCCAGCGCCCGGAACGTGGCGTGCGGCAGCGCGACCCAGTCGGGCGTGTGCAGCCCGGCCCGCGCCAGCTCGGCCTTGGCCGTCGGCTTGTCCCAGGCCCGCCGGCAGGCCGGGGCCGGGGTGCCCACGAACGGCACACCGAGCAGCTCCAGCACCGCCTGCACCGAGCCGTTCTCGCCCTCGCCGCCGTGCAGCGCGATCGCCACCGCGTCCGGCGGGTCCGCGCGCAACCGCTCGACCAGGCCCGCGTCCATGTCCCACTCGCGGACCGAGATCCCCACCTCGCGCAGCGCCCCGGCCAGTCGCCGGCCGGAGCGCAGCGACACCTCGCGCTCGTGGGACAGGCCACCCGCGAGCACGGCCACAGTTCGTTCGATCACCGCCGCATTCTGCCCTGACGGGCTCGTGAGTGCTGCGCCGTGTTCTAGCGCGGCGCAGCACTCACAGGCCCGTCAGGGCGTATGCGGGCTGGGTGACTGGGGGCCGTTGCGGGCCGGCGCCGGGCCCAGGTTCGGCCGGGCCGGGCTGCCGAACGTGTGCACGACGTCCAACTCGGCCTCCAGCACGCCGGCCAGCCGGCGCACCCCCTCGGTGATCCGCTCCGGTGTCGGGTAGCAGTAGGACAGCCGCAGCTGCCGGCTCCCGAAGCCGTCGGCGTAGAAGCCGGTCCCCGACGCGTACGCCACCCGGGCGGTCACGGCACGCGGCAGCATGGCCTTGGTGTCGACCCCCTCCGGCACGGTGAGCCACACGTAGAACCCGCCGTCCGGCACGTTCCACGTGCACCCGGGGGGCAGGTAGGTCTCCAGCGCGCGGAGCATGGCGTCGCGGCGCTCCCGATACGCCTCGGTGAAGGTCTTGATCTGGCTCCGCCAGTCGTGTTTGGCCAAGTACCGCGACACCAGCATCTGGGTGAAGCTCGGCGGGCACAACGTGGCCGACTCGGCGGCGAGCACCAGCCGGTCGCGCACCGCTGGCGGCACCAGCGCCCAGCCCACCCGCAGCCCGGAGGCGAACGTCTTGGAGAACGAGCCCAGATAGATGACGTCCCGGTCGAGGGAGCGCAGCGCCGGGTAGCTCTGCCCGGTGAAGCCGAGCAGGCCGTACGGGTTGTCCTCGACCACGGCCACCCCGTACTCGGCACAGATCGCCAGCACCTCGGAGCGGCGCGCCACGCCCAGCGTCACGCCGGCGGGGTTGTGGAAGTTGGGGATCGTGTAGAGGAACTTGGGGGTCCGGCCCCGCGCGGCCAACGCGGCCAGCGCGTCCCGCAGCAGCTGTGGCACCAGGCCGTGCGCATCCATGGCCACGTGCACCACCGTGGCCTGGTACGCCGCGAAGCTGCCCAGCGCACCCACGTACGACGGGCCCTCGGCGAGCACCACGTCGCCCGGGTCGCAGTAGATCCTGGTCACCAGGTCCAGCGCCATCTGCGAACCCACCGTGACGACCACGTCGTTCGGATCGGCCCGGATGCCCTCGGCGGCCATCACCTCGCAGATCTGCTCGCGCAACGCCGGCACTCCCTGCGCAGAGCCGTACTGCAGCGCCACCTGACCCTCGCGCGCCACCAGGTCGGCCACCTCTTCAGCCAGCGCGGGCAGCGGCAGCGCGGCCAGGTTCGGCATCCCGCCGGCCAGCGACACCACCTCGGGCCGGCTGGCCACCGCGAACAGCGCGCGGATCTCCGAGGCCGTCATCCCTGCGGTGCGCGCGGCGAACCGCTCGCTGGGGATCAACGGACGCGGCAGGGCCGGATCGGACACGGCGCTTCCTCCACTGGTCGAGCTCGGTGCGGCGGTACGGTCACGGGCCCGACCTCAGAGGTGACCCACCCGAGTGTAACCGGATCGGACGAACCTCCCGCCCTTCGTCGTGGTTGAGACGCCGGTCGCAGCAGATGGGGTGTCATGTCGAGCTGGATCGATCTATCGTCGAAGTTCCTGATGCGCACGGGCTCGGCGGCCGGAGGTTTGTGTTGTCCTGGCATGTCGCGAGCCTCAACCTGGACAACCTCGACGAGCTGCCCAAGCGCTGTCGCCGCTGCGTGTTCTGGGAACTGTCCGACAGTCTCGGTCGGCAGGCCGTCGACTTCGGCTCCCCGGAGCTGGAGAAGGAAGCGTGGATCTCCGAGGTGCTCCTGGAGTGGGGCTCCTGCGGGCGGATCGTGCACATGGGCGGCGTCCCGGCCGGCTACGTGATGTACGCCCCGCCCTCGGCCGTGCCCCGCGCCGCGGAGATGCCCACCGGACCGGTCAGCGCCGACGCCGTGCTGCTGACCACGATGCAGGTGATGCCCGAGTTCTCCGGCGAGGGGCTGGGCCGGATGCTGGCCCAAGCCGTGGCCAAGGACCTGACCCGGCGCGGGGTCAAGGCGATCGAGGTGTTCGGCGACCAGCGGCCGGGCACCGAACCCGGCTGCGTGGTCCCGGCGGACTTCCTGCGCGGCGTCGGCTTCAAGACCATCCGGCCGCACCCGCGCTGGCCGCGGCTGCGGATGGAGCTGCGCTCCGCGATGACCTGGAAGGAAGACGTCGAGGCCGCCCTGGAGCAGCTGCTGGGCACGATCACCATTCCGCTGCAGGCGGCTGCTCCGGTAGGCCGAGTACCGTCCAGGACCGGGTAGCCGCGCAGCGGCCCGTTCAGCGCGCCCTGAGACCATCGCTACGCCCCGCGCGCGAGCACGCCCACCCAGCACCACCGGACCCGATCAGATGGCCTGCGCGCCGCCGCGCTCCAGCTCGCGGGCCAGCACGTCGGAGAAGGTGAACGTTCCGGTCGGCTGGTCGTCCTGACCCAGCAGGTAGAGCCGCTTGACCCCGACCAGGATGCCCTCGGCCACCACATCGCGGAACGCCGGATCCAGCAGCCGGGACCGGTCACCGAGATGGGTGAGGTAGCCGACCTCGACCCGCACGGTCGGCATGGCGGTCAGCCGCAGCAGCTCCCAGGTGCGGGCCTGGCTGCGGCAGTCGAACATCGCGGTGCGGATCAGCAGCTCGCGGTGGATGAAACCGGCGAGCGCCTCGCCGACGGTGGAGGTGGCCCCCGAGCCGCCGAAGTGGAACGTGGCCAGGCCCTGGGCGTGCATGCTGTAGCTGGCGTCGGTGTGCAGGGAGAGCACCAGGTCGGCCTGGGCGTTGTTGGCGAACGCGGCCCGGTCGATCTCCGCCGGGCAGGTGTTCTCCTGCCGGGAGAGCATCGCGTCCATCCCGGTGGCGGCCATCCGGCCGACCAGCCGGCGGGCCAGGTCCCACATCAGGTCGGCCTCGGCCACCCCGCCGACCACCACGCCCCGGTCCGGCCCGCCGTGGCCGGGGTCGACGACGATCCGCTTGCCGCGCAGCCGCGGCCCGGCCTGCCGGACCAGCTCCTGCTCGCGCATCAGGTGCGGGCGCCCACCGGTGACCTTGCGCCCGAGCTGGCGCAGCGACCGGAGCGTGGCCGGCCCGCACAGGCCGTCCGGGACCAGCCCGTACTCGCGCTGGAACCGGCGCAGCGCGGCCTCGGTGCGCTCGTCGAAGACACCCCCGGGGCGGCCCGGGTCGAATCCCAGCTCGGCCAGCCGCTCCTGCAGCGCGACCACGTCGTCCCCGCTCATCGGCGAGGAGATCAGGTAGGCGAGCATCCGGTCGCCCAGCTTCCAGCCGGCCTCGTGCAGCGCGCGGTAGGTGGCCGGGCCGACGATGCCGTCGGCGATCAGCCCGCGCTGCTGCTGGAAGGACCGCACCGCGTGCTCGACCTCGGCGTCGAAGCGGTCGGTGGGGGTCCCGATCGGCGGGTCGGCCAGCAGCCCGAAGTGACGCAGGGTCGACCGGACCTCCGTGACCGCCGGACCGTGATCACCTCGGCGGAGCAGCTGCATGCATCCCTCGCTGTCGTCACGCCGCTGGGCGGCACCGGCCGCAGACCATTGTGCCCTGCGCAGCGAATATCGATGCACAGCGCCCGGCAGCGGCCCTGTTCGTGTCGTGATCGGGGCAGAAGAAACACCGGCCCCGGCGGACCGGGACCGGCGTTCTCGTTGTTGCGATCAGGCCAGGTAGTCGGCGAGATCGGCGAGCAGCACCGCCTTCGAGCGGGCACCCACCATCTGCTTGACCGGCTTGCCGTCCTGGAAGACGATCAGCGTCGGAATGCCCATGACCTGGTAGTCGCGCATCGTCACCGGGTTGGCGTCGGTGTCGAGCTTGGCCACGGTGATCTTGTCGGCGTTCTCGCCGGCAATCTCGTCCAGCACCGGGGCGATCATCTTGCAGGGTCCGCACCACTCGGCCCAGAAGTCGACCAGGACTGTCTTGTCGCTCTTCAGGACGTCCGCTTCGAACGAGGCGTCCGTCACGGTCACGGTGTTGGCCATGTGATCTCCTTCTTCTGACGTTTCTGCAGTTCCGTGTGATCGGGGAGTTCGGTGGGGGTCGGGGACGATCAGCCGGTGACGGCGGCCACCTGCTCGGCGGCCTGCCCGTAACCGCCGCCGGCCATCTCGGCCGGGACCGAGCCCTCGGCGAGCCAGCGCTCGGCGTCTATCGCCGCGGCACAGCCCGAGCCGGCCGCGGTCACGGCCTGTCGGTAGGTGTGGTCGACCAGGTCACCGCAGGCGAACACGCCGGCGATCCCGGTGCGGGTGCTCGGCACCTCGACGCGGACGTAGCCGGCCTCGTCGACCTCGAGCTGGTCGCGCACCAGCTCGCTGCGCGGGTCGTGACCGATCGCCACGAACATGCCGCTGACCTCGAGCACGCGCTCCTGCCCGGTGCGGGTGTCGCGCAGTTTCAGCCCGGACACGGTCAGCTCGCCGAGCACCTCGACGACCTCCGCGTTGGTCTCCCAGCGGATCTTCGGGTCGTTCCTGGCCCGCTCCAGCATGATCCGCGAGGCCCGGAACTCGTCGCGCCGGTGCACGATCGTCACCGAGCGCGCGAATCGGGTCAGGAAGGTCGCCTCCTCCATCGCCGAGTCGCCGCCGCCGATGACGGCGATGTCGCGGTCGCGGAAGAAGAAGCCGTCACAGGTGGCACACGAGCTCACGCCGCGGCCGAGCAACTGCTGCTCGCCGGGAACGTTCAGGTAGCGGGCGGCGGCCCCCATGGCCAGGATGACCGCGCGGGCCCGGTAGGTGACGCCGTTGGCCACGACCGTCTTGATGTCGTCGGTCAGCGAGACCTGCTCGACGTCCTCGGCGCGGAGCTCGGCCCCGAAGCGCTCGGCCTGGCCGCGCATCTGGGTCATCAGGTCCGGGCCCATGATCCCGTCGGTGAAGCCGGGGTAGTTCTCCACCTCGGTGGTGGTCATCAATGCGCCGCCGAACTGGGTGCCCTCGAACACCAGCGGGCTCAGCTGGGCGCGAGCCGCGTACACCGCCGCGGTGTAGCCGGCCGGTCCCGACCCGATGATGATCAGCTGTCGGACCTCGTCGGTGGTCACTGAGCCTTCGCCCTCCTTCTCCGCGGTTACATCGGCCTCAACACGATCCCAGCTGCCGACATTCCGCCGGGGGCCGGGCCCAGCGGCGCCGTGACCAGCGTCTCCGCTCGTCCGGCTCAGTCACCGATCACCAGGGTGTGCAGCAGGGTGCCACCGGCCGGGCCGCAGTCCGGATCGACGACGACGACGCGGAACACGCCGAGCTGCCCGGTCGCGAACACCAGCAGCCGGCCGGGCCGCCCGGCCAGCACAACCCGGCGGCCGCCGAGGACAGGCGCGCCCGCCGCAACCCCGGGGACGCCGGCGGCCCGCAGGCAGCCGGCGCGCCGGACCGGGTCGCTCAGCGGGCCCAGATCGGCGCTGCCCAGGGCCGACCGGCCGGCCGCGGCCAGCTCGATCGGTTCCCCCGGTCGAGCGGCCGGCACCAGGCCGCCGACCAGCGCCGCGGACGCCAGTACGGCGGCGAGCAGCGCGCGTACCCCCCAACGCGCGCGGCCCTGTCCGGCCCGCTGCGGCACCGTCCGCACCGCCCGCATCCGGACCCCTGGGACCCCCCCTCCCGCTCCGAACGAACGGCACTTTCGCACGAACCTATCGTGCGAAAGTGCCGTTCGTTCGGAAGGCGGGAGGGTTTCGGGGTCCGGCTCCCGCGCTTCGGTGCCCGGCGCTTCGGTGCCTGGTGTTTTCGTGTGCTGCGCTTCCGTTTGCAGCGCCGCGGCGCAGCGGCTCCACAGGTCGGGCGGCATCGGCGGCACCGGCAGGGCGGCCAGCTCGGCGCGGGTCGCGGCCAGCGCGTCGAGCACCTCGGCCGTGGCCGGGTCGGCCGTGGCCCGCAGCCGAGCATGCTCGGCGGCCGCCAGCCCGGCCAGCAGTTGCACGTCGGGTCCGGACGTGTCCGGACCGATCCCGCCGGTCATGGGACCTCCTCCCGCAGATGCCCGAGCAACACGGCCAGCCGGGCCCGACCGCGGGCGCAGCGGCTCTTCACCGTGCCCACCGGCACCTGCAGCACCCCGGCGGCCTCGGCCACCGG
This sequence comes from Pseudonocardia sp., assembly GCA_035557575.1. GTDB lineage: Bacteria > Actinomycetota > Actinomycetes > Mycobacteriales > Pseudonocardiaceae > Pseudonocardia. The sequence goes on from DATMDS010000187.1 coordinate 20,465, forward strand.
CCAACCGGCGATCTCCACCAGCACGACGGCCGCCCGCTGCGGCTCTGGGAGCATGGCCAGCGCCGCCCGCACCGAGAGCCGGGTGGCCAGATCGGTGGCCAGGTCCGGGTGTCGGCCGACGGGCTCGTGTCCCGCCGGCTCGTCCACCGTGTTCTCGACCCGGACCCGGTCGGCCCGCACCCGGTCGATGCACGCGTTGATCACGATTCGGACCAGCCAGGTGCGTACCGCGGAGTCCCCACGGAACGTGTCGGCCGCCCGGTAGGCGGCGACCAGCGCCTCCTGCACGGCGTCGGCCGCGTCCTCGGGGTGTCGCAGGGTCTGCGCCGCGACACCCCAGAGCACCCGCAGGTGCCGGGCCGCGAGCTCGGAGAACGCGTGCTCGTCGCCGGCGCTGTGCGCGGCGAGCAACTCCGTGTCGGAGCGGGCCGAGGGGCGCACGAGCGGAGCGTAGGCAGCACGTCCGGCCGGCCGGGGCCGTTTCGCGGAACTGGTGGGTGCGGTGGCTCAGCCGGCCCGGCGGAACTGCAGCTCGTTGATCTCGGTCCGGTTCGCGCCGTCGTCCCCACCCAGCCGGGTGATCCACACCAGCACGTGCGTCACCGGCTGGCTGCCGGCCAGCGACACCGGGGTCGGGCCGGCTCCGAGGGTGACCTCGGAGAGCTGGGTGGTGTCCGGGAAGGCGGCCTCGGCCGACGGCGCCGACCGGATCTGCACCACGGTGCCCGGGCTCGGTGAGGTGATCGTCAGCTCGGAGAGCTGCACCGCGGACGCGAACGACACCATGATCCCGACGCCCGGTTTGAGCGCGGGGAACTGCTGCTTGTAGGTGAAGGTGTTCCAGCCGCTGGTCGGGCTGCCGTCGATCACCCGGGACACCCGGCCGGCGTTGTCCCGGTCGCCGCTGTTGTCGTAGACCTCGACGCCCGCGGCCGCGGCCGGCCCGCCGGTGCCGCCCGGCGGTGGCAGTGGCGGATCGTCCTCGCCCGGGCCCGCCGCGGTGTTGCCGGGGGGGACCGGCGCGCTGCTGGCCACGACGATGGCCGGCCGGCTGCCGCTGGAGAACGCCGAGGTCAGCTGCATGCCGAGGTAGCCGAGCACGACCAGGGTGGCCACCGCGAGGGCGACCAGGCCGATGGACAGGTTGCGCCGGCGCGCGGGGTCCGCGGGCGGCGGCGGGCGGTCGCCGTCCTGCCACACGTCCCCCGGGCTGGAGGGCACGCCGTCGTGCGTGGGCGGCAGCACCGCGATCCGGTCGTCCTCGGCGACCACCTCGCTGAGCAGCAGGTGCACCGCGGCCGCCGTGCGCACGTGCCCGAGCGCGTCGGCCGGCCCGAGCGTGCCCTGCACGAGGGTGTCCAGCTCGAGCGGCACCCCCGGCCGCAGCCGCGACGGCGCGACCGGCGTGCCGCGGGCGGTGTAGTCGGCGGTGGCCAGCCCGGCCCGGGCCGCGTCGGTGCGGGCCAGCGGCCAGCGCGAGGTGAGCAGTGTGTAGAGGATGGCTCCGAGACCGCGTACGTCGTCGGCCGGGGCGACCTCGGGGCGGGGCAGCACGAAGCACAGCTGGGCGCGCCCGTCCGGGGTGATCCGGATCCGCTGGGGGTGGTCGCAGCCGAGCACCAGGCCGTGCCGGTGTGCCTCCTCGGCCGCGGCGGCCAGCGGCACGAGCGCGCGGGCGGCGGCCAGCGGCCTGATCAAGCCCTCGGTGACCAGTTCGGCGAGGCTGCGGCCGGGCACCCACTCGGTGACCGCGGCGCCCAGCACGTCGGGCGGAATCCGGGAGCCCTCGGGAGCGAGCACGTCCAGCAGGCGGGCGCAGCCGTCGTGCTCGAAGCTGCCCGAGCGCAGCGCGCGCACCACCATCTCACCGGCCCGGCTGGCTCCGGTCGGGTCGTCCGGTCCGCCGCTGTCCTGGGCGAGCCGGCGCAGCACGGTGACCGCGACGTCGCGCTGCAGCACGGTGTCCTCGGCGCGCCAGAACTCGGCGCCGGCCGCGGTGTCGGAACCGACCCGGGTGCGCAGCCGGTACCGACCGGCGAGCAGGGTGCCGGCCGCGGTGGCCGACGGGCTGACCGGGGCCGGCGTCGGCGTCGGCGTCGGAGTCGGGTTCGAGGAAGGGGCGATCCCGCCGCTCAGCTCGGCCCGCCGGGGCTCCGACTCGGGGGCCGGCCGGGTGTCGGAATCTCCTGCGGGCGCGGCCGAACCGGACCGGGCGCGCGCCACATCGCTCACCCCATCTGTCCTTCCCTACCCCACCGGGACGCCTGCTGGAACATTGCCCGATCCCGTCGAGAGCCTACGTCAGCGGCTCCGTCTGCGCCGAGCCTTCCGACGGTCGACGAGCCGTTCGAGTTTGCCCACGATCGGGTTCATCTCCCGGACGCCGAGCAACCGCATGCCGAGCACGGACAGGGCAGCGACGAGTGCCGCCGCCACCGCCAGCTCGACCCAGGCCCGGCCGGCCGGGGCCAGCCCGGCCAGCGGCCCCTGCAGCGGCAGCAGCGCCGCCCAGGCCAGCAGGCCGGCGACGACCGCGGGCAGCAGCGCCCGGGCGAGCGCGCCGGCCACGTCCCGGGTCGGGATCCGGCCCAGCCGGCGGCGCAGCAGCAGCTGGCCGAGCACCACGCCGACCAGGAACGAGGCGCTGTTGGCCGCGGCCAGCCCGAGCACGACGTCCCGCGGCGGCAGCACCACCGCGGCCAGCAGCAACAGCGGGATCTTGAACGCCACTGTGCCCAGCTGGATCAGCGTCGGGGTGCGGCTGTCGGTGAGCGCGTAGAACACCCGCATCTGCAGCATGGTGATGCCGAAGGGCAGTAGCCCGAACGCGGAGACGGCCAGCGCCGCGCCCAGCTGCGCAGCGCCGTCCAGGTTGGCCGAGCGCAGCCCGAACAGGGCCGTGCCGACCTGCGGGCCGAACACGGTGAGCAGCACCGAGATCGGGATCAGGAACACGGCCAGCAGCCGGCTGCCCAGCTCCAGGTCGGCCACCACGTCGGCGTGCCGCCCGTCGGCCGCGGCCCGGCTCATCCGCGGCATCAGCGCGGTGAGCAGCGAGACCCCGAGCACCCCGTACGGCACCTGCAGCAGCAGCCAGGCGTTCGCGTAGATGGTCACCGCGCCGGTGGCCGCCGCGGCCGCGACGCGGGTGGTGACGATGTAGCCCGCCTGCCCGATCAGCACGTAGAGCACGGCCCACAGCGCCAGCCCGCCGGCCCGCGCGAGCCGCGGGTCCCAGCCGAACAGCGGCCGGTAGTGGAAGCCCAGCCCGCGGATCGCCGGCAGCAGCGAGGCGGCCTGCACGACGATCCCGAGCGTGGTGCCCAGCCCGATCAGCAGCAGCTTGGGCTCGCTGATCCGGGCCGGGTCGAGCGTGATCTCCCCCGGGGTGAGCGCGTACGCGGCCAGCACCGCGAGCACCACCAGGTTGTTCAGCACCGGCGCCCAGGCGAACGCGCCGAACGCGCCGCGGCTGTTCAGGACGGCGCCGAGCAGGGCACCGATGCCGAAGAAGAAGATCTGTGGTAGCAGCAGGTAGGCCAGCACCGTGGCCAGCTGCGGATCGGCCTTGCTGGTCGCCTCGGAGCCGAGGTAGAGCCGGGTCAGCAACGGTGCGGCCAGCATCGCGGCCGCGGTGGCCAGCAGCAGGGCCAGCGCGGCCATGGTCAGCAACCGCCGGGTGAACGCCTCCCCGCCGTCGGGGTCCTCGCGTTGCGCGCGGACCAGCAGCGGCACCATCACGCTGGAGAGGACGCCGCCGAGCAGCAGCTCGTAGACGATCAGCGGCAGCGTGTTCGAGACCGTGTAGGAGTCGGTGATCACGCCGACGGTGAGCACCGTGACCAGCGCGATCTGCCGCAGGAAGCCGGTGATCCGGCTGATCAGGCTGGCGATCGCGATCATGCCGCTGGTCCGGCCGAGCGACGGCTGGGCCACCGGGATCTGCTCGGTCACCGCGTCGGCGGCGGCGGGGGGTCCGGTGGGCGGGATCGGGTGAGCCGGATCGGTGTCGTCGACTCGACCGGCGACGCCGGCGGGTGGGGGTGGGGCGAGGGCGGGATCGGTCGCAGGGTCGGGCCGGACGGCGGCCGGGTCGCTTCGGGCCGGATCGTGGCCGTCGCCGGGATCCGCTCGGTGTCCGGGGCCGGCTCGGGAAACGGGTCGCCACTGCGGTGGGACGTGGTCGACCGGGTTGCCGGCGCCGGCGCGCGCGGCGGATCCAGGGTCGGCACGGGTCCGTCCGGCGCCGGGCCGGGTGGGGACGACGGGGGCGTCCCGGCCGGGATCCGGTCCGGCGGCGACGAACCCACCGCGGCCGGGATCGGCGCCGTCGGCTCGGGAACGCGCGGTGTCGGCACCAGGCCCGGGATCGGCGCCCGCGCCGGCTCGCCGCGGATCCGGCGCAGGACCCGGCGGATCGCCAGCACCACGAGCAGGACGCCCGCGCTCCCCGTCAGCCACACGGTGATGGTGCCGTAGGCGGTGGAGCGCACCCGCAACCGGCTCGGTGGGCCCAGCTGCTGGCCGTCCGGCGAGCGCACCGAGGCCAGCACCGTGAACTGGCCCGAACGGGTCACCTGGGCCGACACCTGGGCCTGCCGGCGGCCCAGCGGCGGCACCACCTGCGGGTCGATCGGTGCCACCCGCAGTCCGGAGGTGCTGGCGATGTCCAGCGTGACCCGCACCGTGAACGGGAGCCCGTTGCCGATGGTCACCAGCAGCGGGGCGTCGGCGGTGCCCAGCGCATAGGGGCTCGGCGGCTCCAGCACCCGCACCGAGGCGCGCAGGTCGGTGATCCGCCCGGAGCACAGCACGGCCGCGGCGATGGCCGCCTCCGGGCGCCCGCGCCAGGCCGCCGACATCGGCCGCAGCAGGCCCAGGACCAGCGGTTGGAGCACCTCGTCGGGGTTCAGCCCGACCCCGGAGTCGGGGACGGCAGCCGAGCGCAGGTCGTCGATCTGGGCGCCGGTGCCGCGCACCGAGTCGGCGACGGCACGGGCCACCTCGCGGCCGCCGGCCCGCAGCGGGTAGCTGACCGGCCGGGCCGCAGCGTCGGCGGTCGGGCCGGCCGTGAGTTCCGCGTCCAGCGGGCGGGGGGTCAGCAGCCCGGCCCGCAGCATGGTGCCGACCGCGCGGAGCAGGGCGGTGGCGCCGGTGCCCTCGGCCGCCCACACGTGCGGCGGCGCCAGCAGCACCGGGGCGCCGCTGCGGTCCGGCCCGGAGCGCGCCCGGAACGCCAGCGCCCCGATCAGGTCCTGCGTGGACAGCGGGGTGCTGCGGCCGGCCGGCGTGCTGGCCGGGACCGCGCTCCGGCTGCCGGCACCGCCCGGGGCGCCGGTGCTGAGGACCGACCGGTCGGGGCCGGTGGCGGCCAGCCCCAGCAGCGGATCGGCGAGCACCGCGAACTGCGCCGGAGCTGCCCCGGCGATCGGTAGCACCCCGGCGCGGCGCGGCGTCCGGCCCTGCTCGATGCCCTCCGCGGAGAGCAGCACGGCCCGTCCGTTCGCGGTGCCGAGGCCGTCCAGGGTGCGCTCGTCCACGACGCCGTCGGCGGGCCAGACGACCCGGTCCAGCACCGGGGTACCGAGCTGCGCGCTCAGCAGCCGGCGCCCCTCGACGACCGCGCTGGTGGCCAGCGCATCGAGGCCGCCGCGGTGCAGCGCGACCAGGTCGGCGTCGGCGAACGGCAGCGCGATCACGCAGCCGCCACGGGCGGCCGCGGTCAGGGCGTCCAACCACTGGCCGGCCACGGTGGCTCCGGTGCCCGGCGTCGGCCGACCGTCGGCCCCCAGCACCTGGTAGCCGTCGCGCATCGCGGCGGCCGTCTGCACCAGGTCGGGGTCGACGGCCAGGCAGGTGGCGCTGCGCACCGCGGACCCGACCGGCACGCCGGCCAGCGCCGCGACCAGCCCGCCCAGCCGTCCGGTCGGGGCCAGCTCGGTGGCCAGCTCGTCGTCGGTGAGCAGGGTCGGCTCGCCCGGGACGGTGGGCAGCCGGCGCGGCGGATCCGCGATCGGGTACAGCAGGGTGAACGGCGACGGGTCGACCGACGGGCCGGGCTGCGGGGTGGGCGCGGTCGAATCCGGAGGCAGCGACAGCACCGGCAGCAGCATCCGCACCGCGGCCAGCCGGGCCCGGGCGCCCCCGACCGGCACGCCGTTGACGTTGACCATCAGCTCGTGCACCCCGGCCGTGTTCAGCGCCAGGGTGGAGTCCGCCGGGCCGCGCAGCGGCACCGCGAGCCGCACCGGCAGCTCGGCGCCCGGGGCCAGCACGCCGGGCAGCGGCACGAACCGCGGCAGCACCGCGTCGGTGCCGGCGCTGCCGTCCAGGGCGTCGCGGATCGCCCCCTCGGTGCCCAGCGGTAGGCCGCGCTGCACCCGGATCTCCAGCTCGTCGACGGTGACGTCACCGGTGTTGGTGAGGGTGCCGACAACGGTGAGCGTGGCCGGGCCGTCGTCGGTGACCACCCGCGGGTCGATGCCGGTCAGCCGCAGCGACAGCGGGCCGTCGTCCGAAGTGGCCGCCGGGCCGGTGGCGGCCTGGGCCGGTCCGGTGAGCGGCAGCGCCAGCAACACCGTCACCATCATCGCGATGGTGATCGCGACCACGGTCGCGACCGGCTTCACGCCGTCTCCTCCAACAGCTCGGTGGCCCGCCGGATCAGCCGTCGCTCGTCGGCGTAGGCCAGCCGCGACTCGAGCTCGGCCAGCGGCACCCAGGCCACCTCGGCCACCTCGACGTCCTCGTCGGACAGCTCGCCGCCCAGCGCGGAGAGCAGGAAGTGGTGCACGGTCTTGTGCACGCGGCGGTCCTCGGCGACGAACCAGAAGTCGATGGTGCCCAGGGGTGCGACCACCCGGCCGATGATGCCGGTCTCCTCCTCCACCTCGCGCACCGCGGCCTGCTCGGCCGTCTCCCCGGCCTCGATGTGGCCCTTGGGCAGCGACCACAGCAGCCGCCCGCGCCGGTCCAAGCGGCCGATCACCGCGGCCACCCCGGCGGCGTGGTCCACGACGAGGCCACCTGCGGAGGTCTCGTCGACGGTGCGCAGCCGCCGACGCCGTTCGGTTGGCCGCCCCGCACGACGCCCGCCCGAGCGGCCGCGTGAGGGGGACATGCGGCGATCGTAACGATCGGAGCGCCCGGAGCGCCGCAGCCGGCGCTGCGGCCAGGGAGGACGTACGCGCCGCGCCGAGCGCCCTCTACACTGGCCCGTCGTGTCCGCCGCAGCCCCCGATCTTCGTCGTGCCCAGCAGAATGCGGTGGTGGAGTTGGTGGACGTGCCCCCGGTGGCCGACGCGCTGGCCGCGCGTTTCGCCGCCGCCGGCCACCGGCTCTACCTGGTGGGGGGCAGCGTCCGGGACGCGCTGCTCGGCAGGGCCGTGAGCGATCTGGACTTCACCACCGACGCCCGCCCGGACGCGGTGCTGGCGCTGCTGGGCGAATGGGCGGACGCGGTGTGGGAGACCGGCATCGCCTTCGGCACCGTCGGGGCCCGCCGGGACGGCGTCCCGATGGAGATCACCACGTTCCGCGCCGACGCCTACGACCGGGTGACCCGCAACCCGGTGGTCGCGTTCGGCGACACCATCGACGAGGACCTGGTGCGGCGTGACTTCACGGTCAACGCGATGGCCGTCGAGCTGACCGGCCCCGAGCGCACGTTCGTGGACCCGCACGGTGGGCTGGCCGCGCTGGCCACCGGCGTGCTGGACACGCCGGCTGCCCCGCAGGTGTCGTTCGCCGACGACCCGCTGCGGATGCTGCGGGCCGCCCGCTTCGTCTCCCAGCTCGGGATGTCCCCGGCCCCGCGGGTGCTGGAGGCGATGACGGCGATGGCCGCCGAGCTGGACCGGATCACCCGGGAGCGGATCCAGGTCGAGCTGTCCAAGCTGATCTGCGGGCGGCACCCGCGGCGCGGGATCGAGCTCCTGGTCGACACCGGGCTGGCCGAGCGGGTGCTGCCCGAGGTGCCCGCGATGCGGCTGGCCATCGACGAGCACATGCAGCACAAGGACGTCTACACGCACTCGCTGGTCGTCCTCGAGCAGGCCATCGACCGGGAGACCGACGGGCCGGACCTGGTGCTGCGGCTGGCCGCGCTGCTGCACGACATCGGCAAGCCGGAGACCCGGCGCAAGGAGCCGGACGGGCGAGTCAGCTTCCACCACCACGAGGTGGTCGGGGCGAAGCTGGTGCGCCGCCGGCTGCGCGAGTTGCGCTATCCGAAGGCGATCGTCGACGACGTGGCCCAGCTGGTGTACCTGCACCTGCGCTTCCACGGCTACGGCACCGGCGAGTGGAGCAACTCGGCGGTGCGCCGCTACGTGACCGACGCCGGCCCGCTGCTGGAGCGGCTGCACAAACTGGTCCGCTCGGACTGCACCACCCGCAACCGGCGCCGGGCTGCGGCCCTGCAGCGCAGCTACGACTCGCTGGAGGCCCGGATCATCGCGCTGCGCGAGCAGGAGCAGCTCGACGCGATCCGCCCGGACCTGGACGGCAACGAGATCATGTCGCTGCTGGGCATTCCGCCCGGGCCGCAGGTGGGCAGGGCCTACCAGCACCTGCTCGCGCTGCGCATGGAACGCGGCCCGCTGACCAGGGCCGAAGCCGAAGCCGAGCTCCGCACCTGGGCCGCCACCCACCTGTGAGCCCCGCCCGCCCCGCTGCCGCGCGCCCCACCCACCCACCCACCCACCCACCCACCGCAGTTCGGCTCCGAACTGCCGCCACCGGGGCGGTGGAACTGCAGTGTGGCTCCGAACTGCCGCTGGCAGGGCGCTGGAAGTGCAGTGTGGCTCCGAACTGCGGCCGGGGGGTGTGGCACTCTGTGGTGCGCGACGGGGGTCAGCGGCGGCGGGCGGTGCGGCGGAGCTCGAGGTTGTGCGCGACGAGGCCGGCCAGGTACAGCAACGCGGTGCCGGCCAGCAGTCCGGGGGCGCGGCCGTCGGGCGGGCTGAGCAGCGCGGCGGCGGCCACCGCGAGCACGTAGCCCACGTTGAAGACGATGTCGTAGAGCGCGAACACCCGGCCGAGCACGTCGTCGTCGATCTCGCTCTGCACCGCGGTGTCCGTGCACAGCTTGATGATCTGGCCGGTCGCGCCGAGCACGAACGCCACCACGAGGATGGTGGGCACGGCCAGCAGCGCGGCCAGCGCCAGCTGGGCGAGGGTGGAGATCAGCAGCGCCGCCTGCACCGTCCGCGACCGTCCCAAGTGGTGCACCATCCACGGGGTGACCAGCGCGGCCAGCCCCAGCCCGGCCGCCCCGGCCACCACCGCCTCGCCGATCCCGGCCATCCCGGAGCGGAACATGCCGGCGTCGGTGAACGCGTAGCGGAACAGCAGCAGGGTGAGCAGGGTCGTGATGCCGAACGACAGCCGGTGCGCGGCGAGGGCCAGGAACGAGGCCGCCACGGACGGGGTGGCCGCGGTGGCCCTGGCCCCGTCGACCAACCCGAAGCGCACCACCACCCGGGCCCGGGGGTCGGTGCGATCGGGGCCGAGCTGGCGGTGCCGGAACCCGGCCGCCAGCGCCGCGGCCAGCACGGAGCCGACCACCGCGGCCAGCGTGGTGATCGCCGAGCCGGCGTCGTTGGGCCCGATGACCTCGCGTAACCCGATCGCCGTCGCGCCGCCGACCGCGGCCATGCCGGCACCGATGGTGACGGCCAGCGTGTTGGCCTCGATGAGGTTGCGACGCGACACCACGTGCGGCAGCGCCACCGACAGCCCGGCGTTCATGAACCGGCTGACCCCGGCCACGCTGAGCGCGGCGATGTAGAGCGGCGGTCCCGCCCCGCCGGTGGCGACGATGCCGGCCACGACCGCGACCAGGGTCGCGCGCAGCAGGCTGGCGAAGATCAGCACCCGGCGCCGGTCCCAGCGGTCCAGCAGCGCGCCGGCGAAGGGGCCGATCAAGGAGTACGGCAGCAGCAGCACGGCCAGCCCGGCGGCCACGGCCAGCGGATCGGCCTGGCGTTCCGGGTTGAACAGCACCGCCCCGCCCAGCGCGGCCTGGAACATCCCGTCGGCCCACTGGATCGAGAACCGGACGACCAGCAGCCGGCGGAAGCCGTCACCACTGCGCAGCATCCGGACGAACCCGAGCCGCTCCGCCGGCTCGGCGGCCTGCTCCGGCTGCGGAGCTCCGGTCTCGGCGGGCGGGCTGTCGAGCGCCGGCCCGTCGTCCCCATCGGGGCCCGGTTCGGGCGGTTCCGACCCCGGTGCCGGCATTGCCGGAGTCGGACCGGGGCGCGACGACACTCACCGAAGCCTACGCGCAGTTGTGAGTGCGACGATGTGCGCGTGGTGGACGACGGGTCGCGATCGGGTTCCGTGCTGGCCCCGGGCAGCCTCCTGGTGGCGGCCCCCGGACTCCTGGACCCCAACTTCCATCGCACCGTCGTCTACGTCATCGAACACCGCGAGGGCGGCAGCCTCGGCGTCGTGCTGAACCGGCCGAGCGAGGTCGCGGTGCGCGACGTGTTGCCGTCCTGGGCGCCGCTGTCCTCGCAGCCGCCCGCGGTGTTCGTCGGCGGCCCGGTGGAGTCGGAGACGGCGCTGTGCCTGGCCGCGGTGCGCACCGGCCACGACCCCGGCGCGGTCAACGGTCTGGTGCGGGTGCGCGGCCCGGTCGCGCTCGTCGACCTCGACGCGGATCCGGGTGCCCTGTCCTCGCTGCTGCGCGGGCTGCGGGTCTTCGCCGGCTATGCCGGCTGGGATCCCGGGCAGCTGCACAACGAGGTGCAGCGCGGCGACTGGATCGTGGTGCCCGCGCTGCCCGACGACGTGCTGACCCGCAAGGACGCCGGGCTGTGGGGGCACGTGCTGCGCCGTCAGGGGATGCCGCTGGCGCTGCTGGCCACCTATCCGGCCGACGTCCGGCAGAACTAGACCGGAAGGCGGATCCGCCCCGGGCGGGGCCAGGATGAGGTGGTGGCACCTCGTCCCGAACCCGATCCGCCCGGTCCCGGCCAGGAGTCGGTCTGGCAGTACCCGCGCCCGCCGCGGGCCGAGCCGGACGGCCGGCGCGCGGTGCTGAAGCACGGCGGTGTGGTCGTCGCCGACACGACCGACCTGGTCCGGGTGTTGGAGACCAGCCATCCGCCCACGTTCTACCTGCCGCGCGCGGCCTTCGGCGAGCACCTGCGGCCGGTGGACCGGATGACGTTCTGCGAGTGGAAGGGCGCGGCCCGCTACGTGGACGTGCTGGTGCCCGGCGCCCCGGCGCTGCGGGAGATCGGCTGGTGGTACCCGCGCCCGGACGCCCGCTACCCGGAGCTGCTCGACCGGGTGGCCGTCTACGCCGGCCCGTTCGACGAGGTCACGCTGGACGGCGAGCGGGTGCGGCCGCAGCCGGGCGGCTTCTACGGCGGGTGGGTGACCGACGACGTGGTCGGCCCGTTCAAGGGCACCCCGGGCTCCTGGGGCTGGTGAGGGGGTGGCTTCAGCCGCCGGTGGCCGGCTGGTTGGTGGGTTCGCCCGGCGTCGCGGCCCGGTCCCGGCAGCCGGCCACCAGATCGCAGCCCGCGCACGCGCCGAGGCACCCCTGCGGTGCGGTCGCCGTGACCGCCACGGCGGCCGCCGCCCGGTCCCCGACGACGGCGGCCACGCAGGCCAGCCCGAACGCGCCGATCACGGAGATCACCAGTACCACCCAGACCGGTGCGGCCGCGTCCCCGCCGAGCAGCACGGCCACCCCGCCCACCAGCGCGACGGCCCCGGCCGCGGCGGCCGGAACGGCGCCCGCCCGGTGGCCGTGCGCGAACGCCGCATCGGAGCGCAGCGTGGCCGCGGTGCGGATGCCGATCCAGCGGTTGCGCCGCAGCCGCGAGCCGGCGCCCAGCACACCCACCGTGAGCAGCAGGATGCCGGCCAGCACCAGCACCGAACCGGCGATCACGCGCAGCGTCAGGGGCACCTGCCCAGGGTAGGCCGCCGCCCGAGCGCGGAGCGCGACGCCATGGCCGTTGCACCGCGGCCGGACGGCCACCGCCCGGTCGCGCCCCTGCGGCCGGACCGGGTTCCGAACAACCCGATCGCGGCCCCGCGGCCAGCAGCGTTACCCTGAACCCGTGGCTCGGCGACTTCTTGTCGAGGCCGCGACCAGCTGATCAGCGTCGGGCGCGGCCGAACCCTCATGCCCGTCGGCATGGGGGTCTTTTCGTTCTGAAGCCGACACACCTACCCAGGAGTGGGACATGAGCACGGACACCAGCACCGCCGCGGGCGCCGAGCAGGCCGCCGACGCCGACGCCCCCGCGTTCCGCTACGGCGCCGCGCTGGCCAACCGCATCGAGCTGGCCTGGCAGGACCGGTGGGCCACCGAGGGCACGTTCCGGACGCCGAACCCGTCCGGTCCGTGGGCCGATCCGGCCGGCGCGGCGCCGCGCGGCGAGAAGGTCTACCTGATGGACATGTTCCCCTACCCGTCCGGCTCCGGGCTGCACGTCGGACACCCGCTGGGCTTCATCGGCACCGATGTCCTGGGCCGCTACCTGCGGATGACCGGGCACAACGTGCTGCGCGCGATGGGCTTCGACGCGTTCGGGCTGCCCGCCGAGCAGTACGCGGTGCAGACCGGAACCCACCCGCGCAGCACCACCGAGGCCAACATCGCGCGCTACCGGCAGCAGCTGCGCCGCCTGGGCCTGGGCTACGACGACCGCCGCTCGGTGGCCACGACGGACGTCGAGTTCTACCGCTGGACCCAGTGGATCTTCCTGCAGATCTTCAACAGCTGGTACGACGCGGAACGCCAGCGGGCCCGTCCCATCTCCGAGCTGGAGGCCGAGCTGGCCAGCGGGGCGCGCCCGGTCCCGGACGGTCGGGACTGGTCGGCGCTGTCGGCCGCCGAGCGGCGCGCGGTGATCGACTCGTTCCGGCTGGTCTACGTGTCCGAGGCGCCGGTCAACTGGTGCCCGGGGCTGGGCACGGTGCTGGCCAACGAGGAGGTCACCGCCGACGGGCGCAGCGACCGGGGCAACTTCCCGGTGTTCCGGCGCAGCCTGAAGCAGTGGATGATGCGGATCACCGCCTACGCCGACCGGCTGGCCTCCGACCTGGACCGGCTGGACTGGCCGGAGTCGGTGAAGGCCATGCAGCGCAACTGGATCGGTCGCTCCGAGGGCGCGCAGGTGCGGTTCGACGTGGTCGGCGCGCCCACGGGCATCGAGGTGTTCACCACTCGTCCGGACACGCTGTTCGGCGCCACCTACATGGTGCTGGCCCCGGAGCACCCGCTGGTCGACCGGATCGTCCCTGGCGCCTGGCCGGTCGACACCGACCTGCGCTGGACGGGTGGGGCCGACACCCCGGCCGACGCCGTCGCCGCATACCGCGCCGCCGCGGCCCGCAAGTCCGAGCTGGACCGGCAGGAGAACCGCGACAAGACCGGCGTGTTCACCGGCGCGTTGGCCGTCAACCCGGTCAACGGCGAGCCGATCCCAGTGTTCGTCGCCGACTACGTGCTGATGGGCTACGGCACCGGCGCGATCATGGCGGTGCCGGGGCAGGACCAGCGCGACTGGGACTTCGCCACCGCCTTCGGGCTGCCGATCGTGCGCACCGTGCAGCCCACCGACGGGTGGGACGGCGAGGCGTTCACCGGCGAGGGACCGGCCGTCAACTCGGCCAACGACGAGATCAGCCTGGACGGGCTGGGCATCGCCGAGGCCAAGCGGGCGATCACCGAGTGGCTGGTCGGCAGGGGCGCCGGTGAGGTGAAGGTGCAGTACAAGCTGCGCGACTGGCTGTTCTCCCGGCAGCGCTACTGGGGCGAGCCGTTCCCCATCGTCTGGCCTGCCGAGGATGAGGACGCCGGTCCGGTGGGGCTGCCCGACTCGCAGCTGCCGGTGTTGCTGCCCGACGTCGACGACTACGCGCCCAAGACCTTCGACCCGAACGACGCGGACAGCGAGCCGGAGCCGCCGCTGTCCCGGGCCGCCGAATGGGTCGAGGTCGAGCTGGACCTGGGGGCGGGCCCGCAGCGCTACCGGCGGGAGACCAACACGATGCCGCAGTGGGCCGGCTCCTGCTGGTACTACCTGCGCTACCTGGACCCGCAGAACCACGAGCGCTTCGTCGACCCGGAGATCGAGCGGTACTGGCTGGGCAAGGACCCGTCCCGGCCGGGCGACCCGGGCGGGGTCGACCTGTACGTCGGCGGTGTGGAGCACGCGGTGCTGCACCTGCTGTACGCGCGGTTCTGGCACAAGGTGCTGCACGACCTGGGGCACGTCAGCTCGGAGGAGCCGTTCCGCCGGCTGTTCAACCAGGGCTACATCCAGGCCTACGCCTACACCGACGCCCGCGGCTCGTACGTGCCGGCCGAGGAGGTCGTCGAGACCCCCGACGGCACCGGTTTCACGTGGAACGGCCAGCCGGTGCGCCGGGAGTACGGGAAGATGGGCAAGTCGCTGCGCAACGTGGTGACCCCGGACGAGATGTGCGAGCGCTACGGGGCCGACACCTTCCGGCTGTACGAGATGTCCACCGGCCCGATGGAGGTCTCCCGGCCCTGGTCCACTCGGGACGCGGTCGGCTCGCAGCGGTTCCTGCAGCGGGTCTGGCGCAACCTGGTCGACGAGCACACCGGCGCGATCCGGGTCACCGACGCCGAGCCCGACGTCGAGACCCTGCGCGCCCTGCACAAGGCCATCGCCGGCGTGCACGCGGACGTGGTGGCGCTGCACTTCAACACCGCGGCGGCCAAGCTGATCGAGCTGAACAACCACCTGACCAAGACCTACGCGAGCACCGGGGTGCCGCGTGCGGTGGCCGAGCCGCTGGTGCTGCTGATGGCCCCGCTGACCCCGCACATCGCCGAGGAGCTGTGGTCGCTGCTGGGCCACGAGGGGTCGCTGGCCAACGGCCCGTTCCCGGTGGCCGACGAGCGCTACCTGGCGGCAGACACCGTCGAGTACCCGATCCAGGTCAACGGCAAGGTCCGCTCCCGGATCACGGTGGCGGTCGGGACCGGGCGCGAGCAGGTGGAGGCGGCGGCGCTGGCCGACGAGAAGATCGTGGCCGCGCTGGACGGGCGGGCACCGCGCAAACTGATCGTCGTCCCGGACCGGCTGGTCAACGTCGTCGTCTGAGCGCCGCGGGGACACCGGACCGAGCGGATCGGCGTCGGAGCGGTCGTGAGTGCTGCGCCGTGTTCTATCACGGCGCAGCACTCACAGGCTTGATCGCCTGCGCTCCCCGGCCACCTGCTGCGACTTCTCCACCCACGCGGCCACCACGTCCACCACGTCGGTGGCGTCGGTGATCGCGGCCGGCGCCTCGGGCTGCGGGACGTCCCCGTCGGCGTGCGCCAGCTCGGCGCGGTTCAGCAGCGAGCGCAGCCGGCGGCCGGTGTCCGGGTCCAGCCCGCGCTCGCGCACCACGTGCACGAGAAACGCGGCCACCACCGCGGGCGGGTGCGGGCCGGCGGGACGTCCGAGCAGCATCAACGCCGCCTCGGCCGCGGCCAGCGCGGCCCGGAACGACAGCGCCACCGACTGCGCCGCGAACCCGGTGGTGGCCAGCAGGTGCGCGGCGAACAGCTCCTCGCGGGCCCGGGCGATCCCGGTGCTCATGCCGCCGCCGCGGGAGGCGATGTGGTGGTCATCCGGTCACGCCACGAGCACGGCCTCGGCCGCGGCCCGCTGCAGCACCGGGTTGTCCGGGGCGGCCAGCTGCTGCGGGCTCACCGGCAGCACGGTCAGCGCCAGCCCGGAGCGCACCGCGTGCCGCCCCAGCACCTCGTCCATCCGGTGCAGCTCGTCCCAGGCCGAACGCAGCTCGGACAGCACGACGATCAGCTGCAGGTCCGGTTGCGCCCCGCTGACATTGCTGGATCCGTCGGCCCGCGCCCAAGAGCCGAACAGCAGCACCTGCTGCAGCCGGTCCCCGTAGAGCATGGCCAGGTCCACCGCCACCGCCGCCGGCACGTCCTCCTCGGCCTGCTCGGGGTCGGGGTGCCGCGCCGACAGCCGCTCGGCCTCGACCGGGTCCACCAGGCCCTCGCTGGCCAGCCAGCGCAGCGCCCGCCGCCGCGCCCGCGCGTTGCGGAAGCGGAACCACTGGTCGCGCAGCTCCGGGAACTCGAACAGCGTGTCCTTGAACCGGCGGAACGCCCCGCGCCCGCTGATCGCCCGGTCCAGCAGGTCGGCGGCCCGGCGGTGGTGCACCGCGGCCACGAACTCGGCCATGTCGCGGTAGCTCTCGTAGGACTCGGTGCGCCGGATGCGGCGCCAGCCGGCCCCGGCGAGATCCTCCGCTGACGGGCCACCGACGTCGGCCAGCTGGGAGCGGATCCCGCCGGTGGCGGAGTCGATCCACCAGCTCACCCCGGGGGTGCGGTCGTCGAGCGCCGCGCACAGCTCGTCGAGATCCACGGACTCCGGGTCGAGCATGCCGCGAGAATACGTCGTCCACGCGGGTCGGACGTGCGCTCGCGCGCCGGGAGCGCTCAGGAACCGGCCGGGCGCAGCACCAGCTCGGTGAGCTCCGCGTCCGCCGACGTCGACACCGCGAACCGCACCGCCGCGGCCACCGACTCGGGGTGCAGGTACGCGCCGGGACGGTAGCTCCCACCCTCCTGCGCCACCACGGCGCGCTGCATGTCGGTGTCCACCCGGCCGGGATGGATCGAGGTGACCCGCAGCCCGTTGGCCGTCTCCTCGGCGCGCAGCGCATCGGCGAAGGCGCGCAGCGCGAACTTGCTCGCGGCGTAGGAGCCCCAGCCCGCCCGGGCGGCCAGCCCGGCGCCTGAGTTGACCAGCAGCACCCGGCCGCGGGCGGCCCGCAGCGCGGGCAGCAGCAGCCGGGTCAGCTCGGCCACCGCGACCACGTTGATCTCGAACTGGTGCCGCCAGGTGTCGGCCGGGGTGTCGGCCACGGAGCCGAGCAGGCCGACGCCCGCCGCGTGCACGAGCACGTCGAGCCGGTCGATGCCGGCCACCGCCGCGGCCAGCGCGGCCCCGTCGGACAGCTCCACCGGCCACGGGCGGGCGCCGGGCAGCTCGGCGGCCAGCGCCTGCAGGCGCGCCGCGTCCCGACCGCCGAGCAGCAGCCGATGCCCCGGGGCCAGCGCCCTGGCCACGGCCGCGCCGATCCCGCGGGACGCGCCGGTGACCAGCGCGAGCGGCCGCTGATCCGAATCGGTCACGCCGCCTCCTCGCTGTCACCCTGCCCGGCCGTCCCGCGGTGCGCCGGCCGGGTCAGACCCGCCGGGCCGAGTTGTACCTCATCCGGCTCATGTCGGAGATCTTCACCGGATTCTTCCGGCTGCTCGCGTGCACGATCTTGCCATCGCCGATGTAGATCCCGACGTGGCTCACCGGCCGGTAGAAGAACACCAGGTCGCCCGGTCGCAGCTCGGTCCTGGACACCGGCGTGCCGACCCTGGACATCGCCTGGCTGGTGCGGGGCAGCGAGACACCCGAGCTCTTGTAGGCCCAGGTGACCAGGCCGGAGCAGTCGAAGGCGTTGGGGCCGGTGGCGCCCCAGCGGTAGGGCGACCCGACCTTGCTCAGCGCGCGGTTCATCGCCGACCCGCCGCTCACCGCCGGCGTGGCCTGGGCCACCGGGACGGCCGCGGCCGCATCTGCGATCGCCGGAGCAGCGCCCGGCGCGGGTGCGGCCGCGAGCGCCGCGTCGGTCACCGCGCCGGTCGGGGCCGGGTGGGTGGGCGCGAAGGGCGCGGGGATGCGGGACACCGCCGGAGCCGGCGCCGGCGCCGGCGCCGGGAGGTGGGACACGGCAGGGCTCGGGATCGCGGCGGCGGCCAGCACCCGGCCGTCGGAGGGCGGCGACCCAGGCTGGGCCGGCTGCGGAGTCGGGCCGCCGGCGGCATCGCCGGGAGCCGCCGGCAGCGCGGTGACCAGGGTGGCAGCGGTGGTCGTGGCGATCACGGCAGCGCGGATCGCCAGTGCGGACAGGGGTGGGGGCACGAATGGTCCTCGGAACGAGCACCGACCGGCTCGGGTGGTGGTGACCACGCGGGACA
>DATMDS010000188.1:0-4085 GCA_035557575.1 Pseudonocardia sp.
CCCGGGCCAGGTCGGCGCGGCTGCGGACGCGGTCGAACGCTCCCGACCACCAGCGCTGCGGCTCGGCGAGCAGGGCGGCGTCGGACACGTCGGGCCACGGGTCGCCGAGTGCCCGGTGCAGCGTGGCCAGCCGGTTCCGCAGCCGGCGGGAGTGGTCGGTCCAGCGCAGCAGCCCGGTGCCCTCGGCGCGCAGCCCGGCCAGCACCGCGGCGGCCAGCGCATCGCGGTCGGGAGACGCCAGCCGGTGCTCGGCCAGCACGATCGCCCCGAGCCGGCGCACCCGCCGCGCCCGCACGTCCCCGTCGCGCCACTGCACCTCGTCGGCGTCGACGAGCAGCGTGGGGGCGGCCAGCTCGGCCAGCTCGCGGTCGGCCGCCGCGGCCAGTCGGATCCGCCCGTGCTCGGCACCCGGGGCGCGGTCGGCCACCGCGACCGCGAGCCACTCCTGGCCGGTCAGCGGGCTGCCGGCGGGCAGTTCCACGGCGGTGCCCCCGGCCAGCAGGTACACCCCCGCGGCGTGCGGGCGGGCCCGGCCGATCCGTTCGGGATGGGCCAGCGCGACGATCAGCGCCGCGGCCCGGGCGTGGCCGGTGGAAGCGGTGGGGCGGTGCGCGGCGGCCGCGGGCGGGCGGTCGCCGGCCGGGTCGGGCAGCAGCCGTCGCAGCCGGGCGGCCTCGCCCCGCCAGCGCCCGACCCCGGCGGCGGTTCCGGCCCGCAGCCGGCCCAGCTCGCGGTCGACCTCGTGGCCCGCGGCCAGCATGTCGTCGTCGAGCAGCGCCACCACCTCGGCCGCGGTCCCCGTCCCGACCAGTGGTGCCCCGTCCAGCAGCGCGCGGGCCAGCCGCGGGTGCAGCCCGAGCCCGGCCATCCGGCGTCCCCGATCGGTCGCGGCGCCGTCGGCGAGCACCGCGCCGAGTGCGCGCAGCACCTGCTGCCCGGCGCGCAGCGGCCCGGCCGGTGGCGGGTCCCACCAGCGCAGCCCGGCGCCGTCGGGGGTGCCCCAGCAGGCCAGGTCCAGGGCCAGCCGGGTCAGGTCGGTGGTGCGGATCTCGGGCTCGGGGTAGCGGGGCAGCTGCTGGCCGGGCGGCCAGCAGCGGTAGACGCGCCCGGCTGCCTCCCGCCCCGCCCGCCCCGCCCGCTGCTCCGCGACCGCCGCCGACACCGGCACCGTGACCAGCCCGGCCAGCCCGCGGCGATGATCCATGCGGGGTACCCGGGCCAGCCCGGCGTCGACCACCGCGCGCACCCCGGGCACGGTCAGGCTGGACTCGGCCACCGCGGTGGCCAGCACCACCCGTCGATCCGTCGGCAGGGTGGTCGCACCGGGCCGCAGCGCCGCGTCCTGCTCCGCGGCGGGCAGCCGGCCGTGCAGCGGCAGCACCCGCGCGTCGACCCCGGACAGCGCGGCCGCGGTGCGCCGGATCTCCGGCACCCCGGGCAGGAACGCCAGCACGTCCCCGTCGCCCTCGTCGAGCGCGAGCCGCACCGCCCTGGCCACGCACGCCTCCGTCCGCTCCCCGCGCACCGGTACCACGTGCCGGGTCGTGACCGGGAACATCCGGGTCGGCACGGTGAGCACCGGGGCCCCGCCGAGCAGCTCCGCCAGCCGGCCGGTGGCCACCGTGGCCGAGGTGGCCAGCAGCCGCAGATCGGGCCGCAACCCGTCCCGGGCGTCCAGCAGCAGGGCCAGCAGCAGGTCGGCGTCGAGGTGCCGCTCGTGGCACTCGTCGAGCAGCACGCACCCCACACCGGGCAGCTCCGGGTCGGCCGCCAGCCGGCGCAGCAGCAGGCCCGAGGTCACCACCTCGATCCGGGTGCGCGCGCCCCGCCGGGTCTCGCCGCGCACCGCGTACCCGACGGTCTCGCCCACCGGTTCGGCCAGCAGCATGGCCATCCGGGCCGCCGCCGCCCGGGTGGCCAGCCGGCGTGGCTCGGCCACCAGCACCCGGCCCGGCGCCGCCGCGGCCAGCGCCAGCGGGACCAGCGTCGTCTTGCCCGTGCCGGGCGGGGCGACCAGCACCGCGGCCCGGTGCTCGGCCACGGTTGCGGTGATCGTGTCCAGCACCGCGCGCACCGGCAGGTCGGGCAGCTCGGGCAGCAGCATCGCCGGTCAGTCTGCCGGTGTCATCGGCTGCCGGTGCAGACCGTGCCGGCGCCGGGGATCGCGCTCGAGGGGAACGTGGTGGTCGTTCGTCGCGCGCCCGGCAGCCACCTGGTTCACCTCGACCGCCGCGGGGCAGCCGCGATCCCGGAGTCAGGGATCGAGTTCCTCCAGCCGCGCCCGGGCCCGGGCGGCGGCGGTGGCCGCCTGCCCGGCGGCGCGGGCCGAGGCCTTCGCGGTGACCTCGGCCTCGCGGGCCGCGGTGGCGGCATCGCGGTCCGCGGTGCGCGCCGCCTCCAGTTCCGCGGCCAGCTCGGCCACCCGGCGCTGGGCCGCCTCCCGCGCCTGCACCGCGTCGTCGCGGGCGGCCTCGTCGGCGTGCTGGCGGTCGGCCGCGGCCGCCTCCGCGGCCTCGGCCTCGGCCAACGCCTCCTCGCGGCGGGCCCGCTCCCGCTCCCTGCGCTCCTGCTCCGCGCGCTCCCTGGCGGCGGTCTCGTCGGCGTCGGCGGCGGGTTGTTCGGGTGGCGGTTCCGGGGTCGTGCGCGGCTCGCGGCGCGGCGGGGCGGGCACCGCGCCGGGGTCCGCGGCGGGCCCGAAACCGCTGTAGGACACGGTGCGGGTGAGCCGCCCGGAGCGCACCTCGTCGGCGATCGCCGGGTCGGCCAGGGCCGCCTCCAGGATGCCCTGCACGTCGCGCAGCAGCGCGTCGCCGACCGGCTCGTGCCGGGCCTGGGCCAGCCGGCCGGCCTCCGCGGCCACCGCGGCCACCAGCCGGTGCCGCTGCGACGACAGCGCCCGCAGGGCCGAGCCGTCGAGCGTGCGCTGCGCGTCGGCCAGGCCGGGGGCCAGCCCGAGCAACCCCTCCAGCTGGTCCGGGCGCTCCCGGGCCAGCAGGTTGGCCAGCCACGCGGCCCGGGTCGGCCGGCGCAGCTTGCCGATCGCGCGGGCCAGCTCGCGGTCGCCGGCCTCCCGGGCCCTGGCCACCGCGTCGTCGCGCTCCGGGACGAACTCGTCGGGCCGCACCGTGTACAGCTCGTCGATGATCGCGTCCAGATCGCCGCCGTCGTCGGCGTCGTCGTCGGGGCCGTCGTCGGGGTCCTCCGGGGTGTCCGGCACGGTCGAGACCCTAGGGCCTGCCGCGTGGATCGGGGGATAGGCCGGCGGAACCGGACCGACGGCCCGATCCCGACGGCCCGATCCCGACGGAGGGCACAGGACGCACACAGCCGGCGCACAGCCGCGTCCGTCACAGTGGTCTCGACCCACCACGAACCGATCAGGGAGCCCTGAGTGAGATCCGACCGCACCCCCCGCCACGACCACGGCGAGCTGCACGAACACGACCTTGGCCTGCAGCACGACATGTCCGTGCTGCTGGGTCGCCGCCGGCTGCTCGGCCTGCTGGCCGGCGCCGGACTGGTCGCCGTGGCCGGATGCGCGGCCGGCGGCCCGCCTGGTGGCCCGGGCGGGGGGCCCGGCGGCGGGGGAGCGGTCGCCGCCGGAGCCGAGGGCGAGATTCCCCAGGAGACGGCCGGCCCGTACCCCGGAGACGGGTCCAACGGGCCGAACGTGCTCACCGAGAGCGGCATCGTGCGCAGCGACATCACGTCGAGCTTCGGCTCCTCGACGGGCACCGCGGCCGGCGTTCCGCTGCGCGTCGAGCTCACGCTGACCGACACCATGGGCGCTGCGCTGCCCGGCGCCGCGCTGTACGTGTGGCACTGCGACCGGGACGGCAAGTACTCGCTCTACGACATCGAGGACCAGAACTACCTGCGCGGCGTGCAGGAGGCCGACGCGTCCGGCAAGGTCGCCTTCACCAGCATCTTCCCGGCCTGCTATTCCGGGCGGTGGCCGCACATCCACTTCGAGGCCTACCCGGACCTGGCCGCCGCCACCTCGTCGGACAACGCGATCACGACGTCGCAGCTGGCCCTGCCCCAGGACGTCTGCGACCGGGTCTACGCCACCGCGGGCTACCGCC
>DATMDS010000189.1:0-17801 GCA_035557575.1 Pseudonocardia sp.
GCGGCCGGTGCACCGGCTCGACGGCCAGCGTGCCGGCCTCGACCGCCGAGCGGTAGTGGCACCCCGACGTCATCGACACCTCGACCGTGCCGGCGTCGACGAACCGCACCTGCGCGGGTTGCGGCATCTGCTCCAGGCCCTGGTAGACCAGCGACTCCTGCTCGAACGGGCCGCTCCCGGAACGCAGCACGACGGCGTAGACCGGGTCGAGCGAGATCAGCGAGCCCTCCATGACGAGCAGCCGCCGGCCGCCGTCGGCGGTCTCGACGAGCACCCGGTTCTCCGGCACCAGCTGAGCGGCCAGGGTCACCACCAGGATCCACCCCAGCACGGCGCTGCCCCCGAAGACCAACGCCAGCACCCGCAGCAGCCCGCGCCGGGCGATCATCGCCAGGGCCGCGGTGAGCAGCAGCAACGTGAGCAGCACCAGCCCGGCGGTGAACCAGCGCGCGTACCGCAGGTGGAACGGGTCGGCCACGGCCAGCACGGCCAACCCGCCGGCCAGCACGGCGCACACCAGAAGCACGATCGCGTGCCGTAGTCGGGTCACCCCGCGCATCCTGCCGCAGCCTCCGGCACCCGGCCGCGCGGGAGAGATCTTCGCCCGGGAGGTCAGCCGCCGAGCGTGGCGTGCATCTCCCAGACCAGCATCTCGGCCGGGGCGACGGCCCGGACCCGCTGCCCACCGGTCGCGGTGAAGCGCACCGCGTCGCCGGCGCTCAGCGTGCCCGCGCCCTCCAGGTGCACCTCACCCCGCGGCACGAACAGGTGCAGGAACGGGGCGTCGGGCAGCTCGACCTCCTGGCCGGGCTGCAGCCGGGCCGCGTGCAGCGCGGCGTACCGGTTCGCGATCCGGATCGCGCTCGCGCCGTCGTGCTCCGGCATCCCCGAGGCCACCGGGACCAGCGCGCCGGACAGCAGCTCGGCGTCGATTTCCCGCTGCTCGTAGCCGGGCGCGATCCCGGCCTCGTCCGGAACCACCCACATCTGCACGAAGTGCACCGGGTCAGCGTGGTCGGGGCCGCCCTGCAGGCGCCACGAGTCGTTCTTCTCCGAGTGCAGGATTCCGGTGCCGGCACTCATCCGCTGGGCCAACCCCGGGTAGATCACCCCGGAGTGCCCGGTGGAGTCCTGGTGCACCAGCGAGCCCCGCAGTACCCAGGTGACGATCTCCATGTCCCGGTGCGGATGGGTCTCGAAGCCGCTGCCCGGCGACACCACGTCGTCGTTGTTCACCAGCAGCAGGCCGTGGTGGGTGTTCGACGGGTGGTAGTGCCCGCCGAACGAGAACGAATGGTGCGAGTCCAGCCAGTCGATCTTCGTGGCGAAGCGGTCGGCGGCCCGGCGGACGTCGACCTCGGGGACCAGCGTGGTGGCCATCTCGACTTCCTTCCGTAGTAGTTGCCTCCGCAACAAGATGGCCGGTGCCGTTGTTCCCGCGGTCGCATCGCCCGGCTCGGCTCAGGGCATCGGGGTCGGCTGGTAGCCGATCAGCTGCCAGCGCCCGCCGGCGCGCACCCAGACCGCCAGCGACGAGTTCCGCAGCTGCTTGCGCACCCCTCCCGAGGTCAGGTCGGCGTTCATCTCACCGAGCACCAGCGCCACGTCACCGCTGACGACGATCTTCCTGATCGGGTGTTCGACGTGGTGGTAGACGTAGTAGCCGGCCCGGCACTTGGCCAGGTAGGAGCCGAGGTCGTCGGTCACCCCGTTGGAGTGGGTGTAGATCAGGTCGGGATGGCAGACCGCCGCGAAGTCGTCGAAGTCCGCGGCCAGCACGGCCGCGAAGCGCCGCCGCTCCAGCTCGGTGACGGCGACGACATCGGCATCGGCATCGGTCATGTCCCTGATCGAACACGACGGAAGCCTTGACGCGACCGCGGCGTGGCTGAAGCCTGCCGATGATCCGCACCACTGGGGGTGCGCCGGGCCCGACGCGACCGCCGCACCACGAGGAGTACCGATGCCCGCCACCGATCCGCACCGGCCGGGGCCGCTCGCGTTCACCTACCAGGCGCTGCCGATGCGGGTGGTGTTCGGCGCCGGCGCCGTCGCGTCCGTGGGCGCCGAGGCCGAGCACCTCGGCATCCGCCGGGCCCTGGTGCTGTGCGGGCCACGGCAGGCCGGGACCGCATCCCTGATCGCCGACACGCTGGGCACCCGCGCGGCCGGCGTGCTCGCCGAGGCCCGCATGCACGTGCCGGCCGAGCTGGCCGCGCACGCCCGCGACCGGGCCCGCGAGCTGGGCGCGGACGGCTGCGTCGCCGTCGGCGGCGGGTCGCCGATCGGGTTGGGCAAGGCCATCGCCCTGGAGCACGGCCTGCCGGTGATCGCCGTGCCCACCACGTACGCCGGATCGGAGATGACCCCGGTCTGGGGGCTCACCGAGGGCGGCCGCAAGCGCACCGGACGCGATCCGCGGGTGCTGCCTGCGAGCGTGGTCTACGACCCCGAGCTCACCCTGTCGCTGCCCGTCGAGCTGTCCGTGACCAGCGGGATGAACGCGGTCGCGCACGCCGTCGAGGCGCTCTACGCGCCGGACGCCACTCCGATCATCTCGCTGCTGGCCGAGGAGGGCGTGCGCACGATGGCCGCCGCCCTGCCGGTGCTGGTCCGCTCCGGCGCCGACCTGGACGCGCGGAGCATGGCCCAGTACGGCGCCTGGCTGTGCGGCGCCTGCCTGGGCGCGACCACGATGTCGTTGCACCACAAGCTCTGCCACGCCCTCGGCGGCACGCTGGACCTGCCGCACGCGCCCACGCACACCGTGGTGCTGCCGCATGCGCTGGCGTTCAACCAGCCGGCGGCACCGCAGGCCGTGGCCGCGCTGTCCCGGGCGTTGGGCGGCGCCGGCGACCCGGCGCACCGGCTCTGGCAGCTGGCCGGCGAGCTGGGCGCACCGCGCTCGCTGCGGGACCTCGGGATGGCCGAGGCCGACATCGGGCGGATCGTGGACGAGGTCGTGGCCCAGCCCTACGCCAACCCGGTCGAGATCACCACCGACGGCGTGACCCGGCTGCTGCGCACGGCGTGGGCGGGTGGCCCGCCGGCCTGAGCAGGCCGGCGCGGCGCCGACAGGGCGCTGACAGTGGCCTGACACCGCCCGGTCCTAGCGTCGGGCCCACACCGCACCCCGCAGAGAGGACCGAGCAGCCATGGCCACGGCCACCACCCACCTGACGACCGGCTGGGAACCGGACCTGAGCGACGCCGACTCGCTGTGCCTGGCCTGGGTACGGCACTGGGCGGACCAGGTCGAGGCGTTCGCCCGAGCCGCCGGCGGCCGCACCGCACGCGACGAGCGCTACCTGCTGGCCGACTACGGCCGGCCGGCGTCGTTCTTCAACTCCGTCGTGCTGCTCGCCCCGCCGGACCCGGCCGCGTTCGAGGAGCTGCTGGGCGAGATCGAGGCCCGCACCGCCGTGGGCACCGGCGCGGTGTACCTGTGGAGCCTGTGGCCCACGCCCGACCTGCGGGCACGGGGATGGGAGCTGGACGGGCACCCGCCGCTGCTGATCCGCCCGCCCGGCGCCGTCCCCGACCCGCCGGCGGGCCCGCAGCCGGTGCCGGTGGGCTCGGCCGCCGAGCTCGCCGTGTGGGAGCGGATCGTGGTCGACGGCTACCCGATGCCGGACCTGCAGCCGTGCCGCCCCGGCACGCTGGTCGGGCCGGAGCTGCTCGAGGATCCCCGCTTCCGGTTCTGGATCGGCCGCGACGACGCCGGGGCGCCGGTGACCGCGACCGCCCAGTTCGTGGCCCGCGGGGTCGCCGGGTTCGCGCTCGGCGTCACGTTGCCCGGGCAGCGCGGGCGCGGTCACTGGGCGCGGCAGGTCGCGACCCGGCTGCGCGCGGAGCCGGACCGATGGCACGTCGGCGTGTTCTCCGACGACAGCAGGCGGGGCGCCGAACAGGCCGGGTTCGTCCCGGTCGTCCGGCACACGCTGTGGCACCGCCCGCGCTGAGGCGACGCGGGGCCGGGTCGCCGGGCGGTCACGCCTGCAGCGCCGCGGCCAGTGCGGTGGACAGGGTCCAGGCCCAGGTCCGGACCAGGTTCGCGCGCAGCAGGACGGCCAGCTCCGTCCGGCGCACCCGCTCGGACCCGCCGAGCCGCCGGTGGGCCGGCACCGCGACGAGCACGGTGGCCGCCACACCGGCCAGCGCGAGCGCGGCCAGCACGAGGGTCGCGAGCCGCTGCCCGGGCGGCGGCGCGACGAGCAGCGCGACCGTCGAGACCGCCTGCAGGATCCACGGCACGGCCACGACCCGGGCGATCCCCCGGGTATGTCCGGCGTGGTAGGCGGCCCACTCGGCCCGACCGACCCGCTCGAAACCCGGGTAGACCACGATCTGCACGACCCAGCCCACCCCGGCCAGCAACGCGACCGACACCAGGTGGGCGACCAGCCAGTTCGACGGGCTCATCCGCGGCCCGGACCGGCACGATGCGGCGCGCTCACCGCTCCACGATGGCCGCCCTCCGCGGAATCCGCGTGCCGACCCCGGATCGAGCGGCCGGCTACCGCGGTACCGGCGTCGCCGGATCGGGCACCGTCAGTTGTCCTCGTCCTCCTCGTTGTTGTCCCCGTTGTTCCCCGCCGCGGTCTCGTCGTCCGGCGGGTCGGTCGCCTCCTCCTCGGTGGTTTCCTCCTCGGCGGTTTCCTCCTCGGCGGTCTCCTCCTCGGTGGTCTCTTCCTCGGTGGTGGTCTCCTCCTCGGTGGTCGTCTCCTCCTCGGTGGTGGCCTGGGACGTGGTCTCCCCATCGGTCGCCGGGCCGGCCGTCCCCGTGCCCGCGTCCGCTGGGGACGGAGCGAGATCCGCCGCGGCGGTGCTGGGCGGGTCGACCGCCTCGGCGGTCGTGGCGACGGGCGGCGGCGCGGGCGTGGTCGTGGTCGTCGCCGGCGGCGCGGCGGCCGTCCGCGCGGCCGCCGCCGACCGGAAGGCGACCACCAGTTGCTCCTTGACCGGACCATCGACGGCGCTCGCCGCGGTCACCGCGCGCTCCGTGCAGTCCACGTCCGTGCCGGACAGCGACTGGCAGAAGCGGAGACCGATCACCGTGACGTTCGCGATCCGGGCCTTGTACGCGACCGTCGAGACGCCGCCTGCGGCCAGCGCGTCGAGATTCTTCCGCAGCTCGTCGCTCGCCGCGTTCAGCATCAGCGCGGTGGCGCCGCTCGGCACGCCGGATCTCGCGTCGGAACTCGCTTCGTCGCCGTCGCCCGGGGCCGCGCCGGGAGCCTGCCCACCGATGATGACCAGCGCGGTGATCGTGCCGGTGCCCGCGGCCACCTGCAGCTCGCGACGAGCCACCGGCGGGAGCTGATCGGCGGCCTTCTTGGCCTCCTCCAGCTCCGGCAGCGCCTCCTGGTACCTACCGGTGTTGACCTTGGCGCTGGCGGTGCAGGTGACGGCGACCGCCCGCGATCCGCCGTCGGTGGTACGGGCGGCGACCTCCTGCATCCGCGTGATGGCCTGCTCGAACTGCTTGCGGCTCAGCAGGTCCGAGCACTCCTGCCACAGGCCGTAGGCCGCGTCCGGCCAGTCCTTCCGGCCCTGCGCCTGCAGCTCGGCCGGGCTGGGGACCGCGTTGGCGCCGAGGTCGCCGGGCACCTGTCCGGGCTCGATGGGTTCGCTCACCGACGCCAGGTCCGGCACCGGCACCGGCTCCTGGGTGAAGCTCGGCGGCGGGACGGGAGCCGGCGCGGGCTCGTGCGTGACGATGGCGACGGCCGCCAGCACGATCATCACCAGGACCAGGCCGGCGGCCATCCCGGGCAGCGGCAGCCCGCGCCGTCGGGGCCGGTACGGGTCGGGCCAGCCCGCCCGGGTGTCCGGCGGCCGACCCGGGCCGCGATCACCTGGATGCATCGTCATCCCCCCGCCGCGCAGTCGGTGTAGGGCTGGACAAAGCGCGCGCACTCGATGCCGGTCAGGGCGCGCGTCGGGCGGGCCTGGGCGACCTGCAGCAACTCCGGCCCGTCCAGGTACACCACGTGCGGGAGGGGCTGCCGGTCGGTGACGACCAGGTGCCGCCCGTCCGGCGTGAACGCCACCCGGTACACCCAGTCCGGGAACTGCCGGCGCAGCTCGACGTCGCCGGTGGCGGTGTTCCAGACCTGTACCTCGCCGTCCTCACCCACGCTGGCCAGCCGGGCGCCGGTGGCGTCGAAGGCGAGATCGTTCACCGGCTCGCGGTGCCCCGGCAGGCTGCGGCGCGGCTGCCCGGTCCCGGGGTCCCACAGCTGGACGGTCAGCCCGCCGCCGGAGGTGGCGACCGTGTCCCCCGCCGGGCTCCAGGCCACGGTGGTCGGCGTGCCGTCCAGGGCCAGCGTGTGCCGGACGTGCCCGTCGTCCAGGCCCCAGACGACCGCGGTCCCGTCCGCCGCGATGCCGACCAGCCGGTCACCGGCCGGGTGGAACGCGAGGCCGCCGACCGCGGCGGTGGCCGGGTCGAGCGTGCGGACCGGCGCGCCCGTATCGGCGCTCCAGACCGCCACCCCGGCACCGGATCCGGCGGCGACCAGCCGGCCGTCCGGACTGATCGCCAGCGCGGTCACCCCCGCCGCCGGCAGCGTCAGCACCGGGCCCGGACCCGGCACCGGCCGGATCGAGGCGACGCCGGCGGCGTCCAGCACGGCCAACCGCCGCCCGTCCGCGCTGAGCGCGACGTCGGCCACCCCGGCCGGCCCCACCGGCACGGCTCCGCGTTCCCGGCCGTCCGGGGACCAGATTCGCACGGTGGGGTCGTCGGGCGCCGCGGTCACCGTGGCGCCCGCGGCCGCGGTGGCCAGCGCGCGCGGGTAGCGCGGGTGCCCGACGGCGACGTTCCAGATCGCGGCGGCGCCGTCGCGGGTGGCCACGGCGGCCCGGTCGGGCGCGGCCGGATCGAGCTGCGCGGCCAGCGGCCGGGCGCCGTGCCCGGACACGGTGCGCAGCACCTGGCCGTCGATCCCGTCGACGACGGATGCGGTGCCGGCGATGTCCACGGCCAGCAGCCGGCTGCCGTCCGGAGCTGCCGACACATCGGCCACCGGCCACCGCCCGGACACCCGGAACACCTCGGCCCCTGTCCCGCCGTCCCACACCGCGGTGACCCCGTCCGCGCCGCCGCTGACCAGGCGGGAACCGGACGTCCGCAGCGCCGTCGCGGGCCCGCTGTGCGCGCGGATCTCGCGCAGCAACGCCCCGCTGTCCGCATCCCAGACCGCGATCACGCCCTCGTCGTCGGCGGCGATCACCCGGGCCCCGTCCGGCGTCCAGGCCACGTCGTTGATCGCCGGGGGGCTGGTCGCCGCCGGACCGGGACGACGCAGCTCGCGCAGCACCGCGCCGGTCGCGACGTCGGCCACCACGACGGCCCCGTCCGCCCCACCCGCCGCGACGGCCGTCCCGTCCGGTCGCAACCGCACGCCCAGCACGTCACCGCGCTGGCCCGGCGGCGACACCGCCTCCCCGCGGCCGGGTAGCCACACCTGCACCGCGCCGCCCACCCCCGCGACCGCGACCACCTGGTCCGGGCCGGTTCCGGGCCCGATGTCCAGCGCGCGGACCGGGCCGGCCGCGGTGAGGGTCCGGACCGTGTCCCCGGTCGCGCTGTCCCGCACCAGCACCGAGCCGTCGGCGTGCCCGGTCAGCACGAACCGTCCGTCCGCGGAGTAGCCGACGGCGGTGGCGGGGCCGCCGGCGCGCAGCACCTGCACCACCGGCAGGGTGTCCACCGCGTTCTGCAGGAACGCCTGCACCTGCGGATCCGAGACGTCCGGCGAGCCGTCGAGGGTGGTCGCGCGCAGCCCGAGCAGCAACCCGAGGTCGCCGTTGCTCGGCAGCCACTGCGTGCCCTGCTGCACCAGCAGCGCCCGGGTGGCGATGTCGCCCTGCTCGTCGGCGTCGAGCCAGTAGCGCACGGCGACCGCGAACGAGAGCACGGCCAGCCCGAGCCCGACCAGGGCGACGACCAGCCAGCGGCGGGTGCGCCGGTTCGCCCGGCGCTCGCGCTCGGCCTGCTCCCGGGCGCGCCGGGACGCGGTGAGGTACTCCCGTTCCCGCTCCGGCAGCTCCCGCTCGTCAGCCGCGGGTACGGCGGCCAACTGGTCGCCGGTGAGCAGCAGCTGGTCGGGCCGGCCCTGCTCGTCCCACCAGGCCGCCCGCTGCTCGAAGTCGGACAGGTTCGCCGCCCGCCAGCGCGCGTTGTCGGTCAGCACCGGCGTGACGAGCCGGTCGTGGGCCAGCTCGTACCAGGTCGCGCCCCGGCGGCTCTCGGCGCGCAGCAGGTGCACGCTGGTCAGCTGGCCGAGCACCGAACGGTCCTGCGCT
The DNA here is from genome assembly GCA_035557575.1 of Pseudonocardia sp. GTDB lineage: Bacteria > Actinomycetota > Actinomycetes > Mycobacteriales > Pseudonocardiaceae > Pseudonocardia. Next base: position 8,314 of record DATMDS010000189.1, read on the forward strand.
TCGGTGCCGGTCGGGCCGTCCACGGCCTGCCCGCGGAAGCCCTGGGCCGTGACCAGGGCCCGTTCGCACCAGTCCCGCAGGGCCCGTTCCGGGATCTCGGCCCAGCGGGCGGCGGCCGCCACGCACTCGGCGTAGTAGCCGGCCAGCGACTGCTCCACGTCGCCGACATCGCGCACGTCGCTCAGGTCGATCGTGCGGGCGCCGGCCGGCAGCCGTTCCCACAGCCGCCGGCACACCACCTGCAGCTGCACCGGCTCCACGTGCGGGCCGAGCGCGTGCACCGGACCGCCGGGGCGCTGCAGCCGGACCCGGCGCAGGTCGTCGACCAGCCGGGCGGCCGCCGCCGGCTCGAACACGACGCCGGCCTCCGCCGCGGTCCGGGTCACGGCGGCCAGCGCCGCGTCCACCGAGAGCAGGTCCAGCCGGAACCGGTTGGCCAGCCGGGTCGGGACGAGCGCGGCGTACGGGTCCAGCTCGGCGAGGAAGTCCTCGCGCAGCGCGAACAGCGCCCACCGGCCGCGGTCCCGCAGCGCCGCGCCGAGCTGGGTGAAGAACTCCGTCTTGGCCGCGACGTCGGTCGGATCGGCGGTGATCACCTCCTCGAACTGGTCGAAGACCAGCACCTCGGTGCCACCGCGCGCCGCCCCGCGGGCCGCCGCCAGGTACTGCCCGATGCTCAGCCCGGCCAGCTCCGCGGCCGGGCGCTGCTGCGGCGCCGGCCGGCCCTCCTCCAGGGAGAGCAGGGTGTTCACCACGTAGCGGTTGGCGATCGGCGCGTCGGGCGCCACCAGCTCGGGCGGGAGCTCGTGGGTGAGCCGGACGACGGGCAGCACCGCGAAGCCGTCCTCCTGCAGCCGGGGCAGCACCCCGGCACGCAGCAGCGAGGTCTTGCCGGCGCCCGACGGGGAGTGCAGCAGCACCACCCGCTCCGCGACCAGCACGTCCACCAGCTCCTGGATCTCGCGGTCGCGCCCGTGCAGCCGGTCGGTCGGCTCGAAGGAGCGCGGCCCGACGAACGGGTTGGTGTCTGGCACCGTCGTGGGGTTCACGAGCGCGCGGCCCACGCGTCGCCGAGCTCCTTGATGAAGCTCTCGGTGCTCCCCCAGTAGATCGTGATGTTGCTGCTGCCGAAGTAGCGCTCGAGGTAGCGCCGGGCCCGCTCCGGCTCCACGTTGCGGCCCTCCTCGGGGTCGATCTGCACCGCGACGTTGGTGTAGCTGTCGGAGCGGTTGCCCTCCTGGCTGAGGATCGTCCGGTGCAGCACCCGGAAGTCCCACTCGTCGAGCCGGAAGCCGAGGAACATCAGTGAGCTGTCGGCGAAGGCCCGGCGCACCCGGGACGGCACCAGGTCCCGGTCCCGGGTCACCCCGATCAGGAAGTCGAAGTAGTCGTCCTCGGTCAGCACCAGCGAGCGCGGCCGGGCGATGTGCCCGAACAGGTGGTAGACCAGCGGCTCCGCCTCGCTGGGTCGGTACGGGCCACCGCGGGTGAGCACCGCGGGCGGCCAGCCGGCCTCGGCTGCGGCGCGCCGCCGCTCCGGGTCCGGGTCGACGTGAAAGGCCCATTCCGGGTCGTTCCCCGGGTCGTCCTGCGCGTCCTCGGCCGGGTCGTCGTCCGCGTCGTACCAGTCCGCGCCGCCGTCGAGCTGTTTCCAGCGGTAGGTGTCGACCCGCGGGGATCGCCCGGCCGCGCGCAGTGCCTCGGCCAGCAGGTTCCACGGCTGGGTGGTGACGTAGAGCGGCAGCGGCAGCGCGGCCAGGATCCGGTACGGGTCGGGCAGGCCGGCAGCGTGCCGGACCCGCCAGGCCTCGGTCATCAGCGTGCGCAGCGACACCTCGTCGGGGTGCTGGCCGCGGACCTGCTCGCTCAGCTCGTCGCCGAACGCGGCCAGCAGCTCCTCTCGCAGGTAGCGGCTGAGCTCGTCGCGGGGGAACTGCCGGCTCAGGTTCACCGACAGGTACTGGGCGACCTGCGGCAGGTCGTCGCGCAGCTGCGGCGCCATCGGGAAGCGGAAGTTCTTGGCCCAGCGCTGCGCGAGGGTCTGCCGCGACCCCAGCAGCTGGTCGCTCAGGCCGGGCCCGAGGATCGGCGTGCACTTGCGCTTGCGGATGTCGTTGACCAGCGCCGGGAACTTCTCGAACCGGTCCGCGCCGGAGCCGCCGAAGCCGGGGGTGTACCAGATCCGCCCGCTGCGCAGCCGCATGAACAGCGCCGGCACCCACCAGTCGTCGCGGTCGCGGACGCCGGCCCGAGCCGCGGCGACCGCCCGGTCCACCTGGCCGTCGCGGTGCAGCTCGCGGAAGAAGACCGGCAGGAACCGCGCGACGGTGGCCATCGACACGTCACCCTGCATGGCGAGCACGGCGGGCACCCCGGCCTCGGCGAGCCGGGGACCGAGCGCGGCCAGCACACCCCCGTCGGTGCTGCGGGAACCGTCGTCTCCCGCGCTCTGGCAGGAGGCCAGCACGATCAGCCGGGGCGTGCGGGCCAGGTCCCGGATCCGCTCCACGAGCGCGCTGCCGGTGACCGGCGCGGCGCGGCCGTCGGCGTCGCAGAGCAGCAGCACCGACTCGCCCGCGCCGACCAGGTAGCCGTGGCAGACCAGGTGCAGCACGTCGCAGCCGTCCCGGAGCTCGGCGAACAGGTTCTCCTCGGTGGCGTCCGGGCCGGTGAGCACCCGGGTCGGCACCGGGTCCAGCCCGGCACAGGCGCGGGCCCGTTCCTCCTCGGTCTGCACCGGGGCCAGCTCGCGGTCGCCGTACTCGTCGACGTTCTGCGGATCGGCCACCACGACCAGCGCGCGCAGCGCGGTCTTCGGGGTCAGCCCGACCCGGCGCCAGTCCAGGCTGGACAGGTACCGGGAGAAGACGATGTTCTCGTCGGTGAGCAGCGGGGAGCCGTCCCGCGGGTCCCGCATCGTCTCCCAGCGCACGCCGTGCAGCGCGGTCGCGCTCGGCCCGACCAGCAGCCGCACCCGCAGCGTCACCCCCTGCGCCTGCGACGTGGCCACCGCGACCCGGTAGCCCTCGCCGACCGGCCCGTCCAGCAGGGCGGCACCCAGCGCGCGTCCGTAGGCCTCCTCGTCGTCCCGCAGCTGGTGCAGGGCCGCCGGGTCGATGGCGGCGACCATGGGTCCCTCTATGTCCAGCCGGGTGTCGACGTCCGACAGCGGCTGGTTGTAGCGCAGCTCCACCCGCCAGGTCGTGCCGTCGCGGCGGTGCAGCCCGATCTCGAGGTCGGCGTAGTCCCGCATCCGCCCTCCTCCGCCTCGACAGACCCCGCCACGAACAGGAGTCCGCGGTGCCGGCCGCTGATACCCCGCTCCGCGCTCACCCGGGTGGGTGTACGTTACGTCAACTTGCGGGCGCAACGAGTGATCAATTTGGACGTTCTCGCGCCGATCCGGTGTCCGGTTCGGACTTCCGGCGCAGCTCGACGCTGACCTCGACCAGGCGCGCGTGCAGCTCGGCGAGCGCGCCGCGCTGCGCGGCCGGCAGCGTCAGGTGTGCGGCGGCGACGACGTGGGTGGCCGCCCCGTCCGGCTCGACCCGGGACACCAGGTGCGCCCGGCCGCCGGTGAGCCGGCCGGTGGCCGGGTCGTAGTCGACGGTGGCCGGGTCGTCGGCGAGGTACGTGGCGATCTCCACCGGCCGTGAGTGCTGCGCCGTGCTAGAACACGGCGCAGCACTCACGGCCTGGGTCGGGGCGGAAGGGGCGGCGACGCCGGCTCGGGAGCGGGCGGGTGCGCTCGCGGGCTCCGGAGCCGACACCACCCGGGCCGCGGGATCGCCGAGCAGCACCAGGTTCCGGGTGTCCACGCAGGCCGTCCACAGCTCCGCCAGCAGCGCGGGATCGGCCCGCCGGCCGAGCCGGACGTCCTTCAGCGTGGCCGCCAGGTCCGACGTCAGCTCCGCGTGCCGGTCCTGCACGAACTCCAGCGCCGGGCCCAGCCGGTGCCCGTCGCGCATCCGGCCGAGTGCGCTGCGGTAGAGCTCGATCTGACGGCCGCTGCCCGGCCACAGGAACGAGCAGCTCCAGGTCCGGTCGACGTGACCGATCACCGCCAGCGCCCCGCCCTCCCGCCCGAGCAGGGCCTGTGGCAGCGCGGCCACGAACGGACCCGGAGCCACCGCGGCCGGAGCGGCCAGGCCGCGGCCGTAGTCGTCGACCTGTGGGGTGCCGGCCCCGAAGCAGGCCACCAGGAACGCGGTCATCCCGGTCAGCTCGGCCGCCCCGAGGGCGGCGACGTCCGGCGCCCCGAACCAGTGCCGCGGGTCGACCGGGCCGTGCCGCGGCCCCGGCCAGTCCTGGCAGAGCAGCGCGCCCTGCACCGACCGTTGCTCGGCGTGCCCGCAGGGCAGCCCCACCCCGTGCGCCGCGGCGAACAGCACATCCGGGCGGTGCGCGCCGGCCAGCTGCTCGACCAACCGGTCGCGGGAGGCGTCGCCGCCCACCGCGCGGCTGACCACACAACCCGGCTCGTGCGCGAGCGCCTCCCCGAGCGGCAGCGCCAGCTGATCGGCGCTGAGCGTGGTGGCCAGATCGCCGTCGTTGCGCGGGGCGAACACCGACAGCCGCAGCGGTCCGGCCCGGGGCGCCGCCTCGGCGGCCAGCACGTTCTCCGCGTAGCGCCGGTACCCGGCCGGCTCGTCGAAGGCGATCCGGCCGACCGCGTGCTGCACGCCCAGCTGGTACTGCACGTCGAACGGGATCTCCTCCGGGCCGCCGACCAGCAGCAGGTGGTAGGGCAACACGTCGGGGTCGACCGGTCCCGGGCCGCTCCCGTGGCGCCGGGTGAACTCCTGCTTGGACTCGCCAGCCCGCAGCCCGTCGACGCCGGAGAGCTCCCGGTAGCGCCGCTCGACCCGGGCGCCGGCCTGCCCGCGGCGCAGCTCCAGCAGCGGCCGCAGCGCCGCCCGCACCGCGGGGTCGGCCCCGGCCGCGAACACCACGCCCCACCCCGCCTGGGCGAGATCGGCGGCGTCGATCCCGTGCCGCGGGGCCAGCGTCGGCTCACTGCGGCGACGATGCCGGCGGCGCAGCGCCATGGCGTGCAGGTCGTCCAGCTCGGTCCGCTGCGCCAGCGCCGCGAGGTCGCCCGCGGCCAGGCCCGGCAGCAGGTAGTCGCCCGTCGTGGCGTCGATCCCGTTGACCGACACCGTGAACTCGGGAGGACCGGCCACGGCGATCAGGCTACGGACCGCGCTCCCGTCCGCGGTGCTGCCGAATCGGTGGCGTTCTCCGGGCCCGGACCGCCATGCTGGACCGCGCCGCGGCCCACGGCGAACAGGGGGACAGCGTGCCCGTGACCGGACCCTTGCCGGCCGACCAGCTCGGCGAGCTGCCGATCGGCGACGGCACGGCGCCGCTGTACGTGCTTCCGTTCGACAAGGCGGGGGCGCCGCAGGCGCCGGTCACCGCCGAACGGGTGCGGGCCGCCGTCGCCGCCGGGATCACCGACGTGCTCCTGCTCAGCCACGGTTGGAACACCGACTGGCAGCGCGCGGTCGGCTTCTACCGCCGGTTCGTGGCCGCATTCGACCGGACGGTGCGCGAGCACGGCAGCCCGCGGACGCCGTTGCGGCCGCTGGTCGTCGGGGTGTCCTGGCCGAGCATCGCGCTGCCGGAATCCACCGCCCCGATGATGGCCGGCGCACCGGGCGGGTCGCCCGAACCGGACGCACCGGCAGGCGAGCTGGCCGCCGAGCTGGTCGCACCCCGGGACCGCCCCGAGTTCGCCGCCCTGGTCGGTTCCGAGGCGCTGGGCCCGGCGGCGGCGCGCCGGCTGGCGCAGCTGCTGGGCCCCCTCTACGGCCACGTCGACGACGAGCTACCCGCTCCGGACCCCGGTGCGCCCACCGATCCGGTGTCCGATGTGGACGACACCCTGGCGACCTGGGCGGCCGTGCAGGAACGGCTGGCCGAGGTCGACGGGCCGCTCGTGGTCAGCGGCCCGTCCGGCGCCCGCCGCTCCCGGGCCCGGGCGAGCCGGGCACCGACCGCCGCCTCGATGAGCGGCGCCGCGCTGGTCGGCGCCCTGAGCCCGCGGAACATCGTCCGGATGGCCACCGTGCTGCTGATGAAGGACCGGGCCGGCGTGGTCGGCCGGGACGGGGTCGGCCCGCAGCTCGGCGCGATCCTGGACGCCGCACCCGGCGTCCGGGTGCACCTGGTCGGGCATTCCTACGGCTGCAAGGTGCTGCTGGCCGCGGCCTGCTCGCCGGGCCTGCCCCGGCCGGTGCGCTCCGCGCTGCTGCTGCAGCCCGCCCTGTCCTACCTGGCGCTCGCCGACGACGTGCCGGAGCTGGGCGTCCCGGGCGGGTACTCGGCCGCGAAGCACCGCTGCGAGCTGCCGATCATGGTCACCTGGAGCCGCCGGGACGTCGCGCTGCACGACATCTTCCCGCTCGCCGTGCGCCGCCGCTCCGACCTGGGCGAACGCGGCGTCGCGGCAGCCGGGGCCGAGTCCCCGCCCACCCCGTTCGCCGCGATGGGCGGCTGGGGGCCGCACCGCGCCCCGGACGTCGAGGACGTGCCGATCCGGCAACCCGGCGACGGCCCGTACCGCGTCGACGGCGGCCACCGGGTGCTCGCCCTGGACGGCAACCGGACGATCAGCGGGCACGGCGACGTGGTCGGGGAGTCGACGGCGTGGGCGTTGCACACCCTGATGGCGCAGGACTGACGGTGCTGGAGCCGGTGCGGAGCAACTCCTGGCGCGGGGAGCCGGCCGACGGCCCGTTCGCCGCGGACGGGGCCCGGCGCTGGGGTGTCGGCCCGGTGCCGCAGCCCACGGTGCACCTGGCCCCGCAGGCCCACGACCCGTGGGACTGGCGGCGCGCCGAGGTGGGCTGGGGCCTGCTGCTCGCCGACGACGACGACCTGCCCGCGGAGGACATGGCGGCGGCCCGGGACGCCCCGGAGCCGTTGCAGGAGCTGGTCGCCGCGCGCGGCCCGGCACCGGTGCTGCGCTGGCACCCCGACGACCCGGACGTGCTGCTGCGCTACTACCCCGGCTACCCCGACCCGGAAGCCATCCCGATCGGCGGTTCCCCGCGCGGCGTGCGGGACGGCGCGATCCCGTCGTTCCTGATGCTCTGGGGCGAGCTGGCCGCGCTGCCCTGGACACTGCAGTACCGGCTCAACCTGGACCCGCGGATCTGCGCCGGCCGGCTGCCGCTGCACGGGGACGCGCTGGCCCGCTACGTCACCGCCCTGCTCGGCGAATGGGACCGGCCGGCGCCGTCCCGGGCCGCGGCCCTGGTCTGGGCCACCGACCATTCGGCCACCGACATCACCCGGCTGATGCGGGTGGTCATCGCCGACGAGGTGCGGGAGCGCTACCTCGCCGACGACGACATCACCCTCACGCACCGGGCCGGGGAGGCGGCCACGGCGGGCTCGCTGGCCGCCGACCTGGCGGCCGGGTCGCCCCGGATGATCGTCACCACCAGCCACGGCTTCACCGGCCCGGTCGGCAGGCCGGACCGCGAGCAGCTGGGCTGGCTGGTCGACGCCGACTTCGCGCCCGTCGACCCGGCCGCGCTGCTCGCCCGCTGGCAGCCCAATGGCGCGGTCTGGTACGCGCACGCCTGCTGCGGGGCCGGCTCGGACACGCCCTCGGCGTTCACCGGCCTGTTCGACTCCGACTCCGGCCTGCACCGGATGATCACCGAGGTGGCCGGGCTGGGCAGCCGGATCGCGCCGCTGCCGATGGCCCTGCTCAGTGCGCCGAAACCGGTGCGCGCCTTCATCGGCCACGTCGAGCCGACCTTCGACTGGACGATCCGGCACTCGGCGTCCCGGCACGCCATGACCGCGGACCTGGTGCAGGGCCTCTACACCGACCTCATGCTCGGCCGGCCGGTCGGCTGGGCGATGGCCGCCTACCACACCCGGGCCGGGGCGGACGCCGCCGATCACGACGCGGCGCGGGCCCGCGCGCTGGCCGGCCAGGTCGCTGCCGCGGAGACCCTGCGGCCGCGCCTGAGCTACCTCGACCGGCGTTCGCTGGTCATCCTCGGGGACCCGGCGGCGGCGCTGCCCTCCACCGCGCTGTGCTGAGCGCCGCACCCGCGTTCGCGCGTACGATGCGCAAAGCCCGGCGTGCCGCTGCGGCAGCGGAGGAAGGAACCAGAACGATGGCCAGCTGCGCAGCCCTGATCGCCATGATCATCGCACTCCTCACCGGTGGCTCCCCGGCCGCCACGGCGCCGACCACCGGCGCCCCGCCGGCCCAGTCCAGCAGCGCCGCGACCGGCGCCGCCGCCGAGTAGCGCGCGAAGCCGGTTCGGACGGGCCGCTCCCGCGGACAGCGGATGGCGCCCACCGCTCGCGGCACGCACCCCCGGCCCCAGCTCATCCGGCCGCACTGGCTGGAACTGTCCGGCAGCTGGCAGTTCCGGGCCGACGACGCCGACCGCGGCCGGTCCGAGAAGTGGTTCGAGGGCAGCGGCGAGGCCTTCGACCGCACGATCGTCGTCCCCTTCCCGCCGGAGTCGCCCGCGTCCGGGATCGGGCGGCGCGGCCACCACCCGGTCGTCTGGTACCGCCGGACCTTCCGCGCTCCCGCCGCCGCGGAGGGCGGCCGGCTGCTGCTGCACCTCGGGGCCGTCGACTACCGCGCGGACGTGTGGCTCAACGGCCACCACGTCGGTGCGCACGAGGGCGGTCACACCCCGATCCGCGTCGACCTCACCGGCCGGCTCGAACCGGGCGACGCCGGCCAGGTGCTCGTGGTCCGAGCCGAGGACCGGCCCACGGACCTGACCCAGCCGCGCGGGAAGCAGGACTGGCGGCCCGAGCCGCACGACATCTGGTACCACCGGACCACCGGGATCTGGCAGCCCGTGTGGCTCGAGCCGGTCCCCGACCTGCACATCGTCGAGGTGCAGTGGACCACCGATCTGACGGCCGCGACCGCGACCCTGCAGATGCGGTTGTCGCGGCCGCCGCCGAGCCCGCTGACCGTGGCGGTCCGGATCCGCCGCGGCGACGACGTCCTCGCGGACACCACGGTGCGCACCACGTCGGACGCGCTGCGCCACACCGTCACCCTGCCCGCCGCCCATGGCCCCGACGGTGAGCGGCTGACCTGGAGCCCGGAACACCCGACGCTGCTGGACGTCGACCTCACGCTCCGCGACGGCGACCGGGTCGTCGACGCGGCCCAGAGCTACGTCGGCCTGCGCAGCGTCGGTTGCGCCGACGGCCGGTTCCTGCTCAACCACCGGCCGTACTACCTGCGGCTCGTGCTGGCACAGGGCTACTGGCCACAGTCACACCTGGCCGCTCCGAGCGCCGACGCGCTGCGCCGCGAGGTCGAGCTGATCAAGGAGCTCGGCTTCAACGGGGTGCGCGTGCACCAGAAGGTCGAGGATCCGCGCTTCCTGTACTGGTGCGATCGGCTCGGGCTGCTGGTGTGGGGCGAGATGGCCAACGGCTACGCCTTCGACGCCACTGCCGTCGAGCGGCTGACCCGGGAGTGG
>DATMDS010000190.1:0-7171 GCA_035557575.1 Pseudonocardia sp.
CGAGCGGCTGCGCTGGACGCTGCGGCACGCCTATGACAACGTGCCGCACTACCGGCGCGTGTTCGACGAGGCGGGCGTGCACCCCGACGACTGCCGCGACCTCGCCGACCTCGCGAAGTTCCCAATGACCACCAAGGCGGACCTGCGCGAGAACTACCCGTTCGGCATGTTCGCGGTGCCTTTGGCGCAGGTGCGGCGCATCCACGCCTCGTCCGGCACCACCGGGCGGCCCACCGTGGTCGGCTACACCGCCCAGGACATCGAGACCTGGTCGACGGTGATGGCCCGCTCGATCCGCGCGGCGGGCGGCCGAGCGGGGCACAAGGTGCACAACGCCTACGGATACGGGCTGTTCACCGGCGGGCTCGGCGCGCACTACGGCATCGAGAAGCTGGGCGCGACCGTGATCCCGATCTCCGGCGGGATGACGCCGCGGCAGGTCCAGCTGATCACCGACTTCCGCCCCGAGATCATCATGGTGACGCCGTCGTACATGCTCACGGTGATCGACGAGTTCGAGCGGCAGGGCCTCGATCCGGCCGCGTCCTCGCTGCAGGTCGGCATCTTCGGCGCCGAACCGTGGACCGAGCAGATGCGGCTGGAGATCGAGGACCGGATGGACATGCACGCCGTGGACATCTACGGGCTGTCGGAGGTGATGGGCCCGGGCGTGTCGCAGGAGTGCGTGGAGAGCAAGGACGGCCTGCACGTCTGGGAGGACCACTTCTACCCGGAGGTCGTCGACCCGCTGGACCCAGTAGGAATTGCGCCAGCCCCGCTGCGCGACGGTGAGGAGGGGGAGCTGCTCTTCACCTCGCTCAGCAAGCAGGCGCTGCCGATCATCCGCTACCGCACCCGCGACCTGACCCGGCTGCTTCCCGGCACCGCGCGGCCCGGCATGCGCCGTATGCAGAAGATCACCGGCCGCAGCGACGACATGATCATCCTTCGGGGGGTGAACGTGTTCCCCACCCAGATCGAGGAGATCGTGCTGCGCACCCCCGGCCTGGCCCCGCACTTCCAGCTGGTGCTCACCACCGAGGGCCGGATGGACGCGTTGACGGTGCGGGTGGAGGCCCGCCCGGACTGCCCGGCCGCGCGGCGGGACTCGGCCGCGGACGAGCTGGTCACCGGAATCAAGGAGAACGTCGGGGTGACGGTGCGTGGTGAGGTCGTCGATCCGGACACCCTGGAGCGATCGGTGGGCAAGCTGCAGCGGCTGAAGGACCTACGCCGCAAGTAGCCGGCCCGGCGACCGACCGGGCGGCGACGTGCTCACGTGGCCCTGGATGGGTGGCGCATCGCTCCAACCAGCTCGGGACGATGCGCCACTCGTCCAACGCCGGAGTCAGTCCAGGTCACGCAGCATGGCGTCGGATTCCGCGAGCAGCTCCGCGACCACCTCGGCCTCGGCGGCCAGCCCGGCCGAGCGGTCGGCCTGGTCGTACGACTCGAGGTGGTCGAAGGCGGCGTGCTGACCGGTGAGCCGGACCCGCAGCTCGTGCTCCTCCCATCGCCGCGCCGCGGCCGCCCGCCGGTCCCGCTCGAGCTGATCGATGCCCGTGGCGGCGGCCAGCACGGCCCGCAGGTTGGCCTCGACCGCGTCCAGCGCGGCCCGCTCCTCGGCCACCCGGGCCATGGTCTCCCGGGCCAGGTCGGCCAGCGAGGTGTGGGCCACGGCCCGCTGCGCGTCGGCGTGCTGGCGATCGATGACGAGGGCTCGGACCACCGTCGACCAGAGGATCGCCGGCACCCGGCGGCCCGGGTCCACGATCCGGTCCGCCCAGGACGTCGACCCGGCCAGCGCCGCACCGATCTCACACAACCGCCAGGCCCGCTCGTCCGCCGGCCGGACCACCCGCTTCGGCACCCCGTCGTCGGGGTCGCGATGCAGCCTCGACCGGGGCAGGTTGCCCAGGGCGACGGCCAGCATGCCGCCGAGGAGCGCGCCGACCGCACCGCCCAGCAGCGACAGCAGCAGACCCCCGAGCAGGCTGCCGGCGTGGCTGGCCGCCCACAGCGCACAACCGATCACCGTGCCCAGGGACGCCACGCCGACCAGCACGTCGCGGAACCCGATCGACCGGGCCGGGCGGGTGCGGCGGCGCGGGCGGGGCGCGGTCGGATCGGAGATCACGTAGCGGTCGGTGGTCTCGCCGGCGTCGTGGAACCGGGCGAGCGACGGCATCGACCCGGCGCCGGGGGACCTCGGCGGCGGGCGGTGGTACTGCGACGGGGTGGGCACCCTGGACTCCTGCGGCGGGAAGGACGCCACCGATGGTAGTGCCCGGTTCGGAGTAGTTCAGGGCGTCGGCGGGAGCCCGGTGCGCAGCCGGTCCGCGCCGGCCTGCCCGTAACGCTCCAGCACGCGCCTGCGGAAGCGTTCGCGCATCTCGGTGTCGATGTCCGCGCAGGTCCGCTCCAGTGCCGCGGCGTCCAACGCGTCGTCGAAGTCGAGCCGGGCGCACAGCAGGATCCGGCCGGTGCCGATCATCATCGTGAGCAGGTCCACCACCTGCTCCACCTCCGGCCGTTCGGCCAGCGCGTCCCGCAGCTGGTACACGGTCCGCCGGTCGGCCTGCCGCCCGATCAGCAGACCCTTGTTGGTCCGGCCCAGGATGTAGGCCACCACGGTGAGCAGGACGGCGATGAGCACCGACGCCAGCCCGTCCCAGAAGGCCGAACCGGTGAGCTGGTGCCCCGCGACACCGCCCAGGGCGAGCAGCAGTCCGACCAGGGCGGCGCTGTCCTCGAAGAAGACGGTCTTCACGGTGGGATCGTCGGTGTTGCGCAGCCATTCGGCCGGTGCGACCTCGTCCTTGCGGGCCTCCCGGCGGACCTGGCGCACCGCCTGCAGCCAGGAGGTGCCCTCCAGCACGAAGGACACCGCGAGCACCGCGTAGGCGACCCAGGCCAGGGTCTGCTCCTGCTCCTCCCCGATCATGGTTCGGATGCCCTCGTAGGCGGCGAACACCGCACCGCAGACGAAGATGCTCACCGCGGCGATCAGCGCCCGGAAGAAGCGTTCCTTGCCGTAGCCGAAGGGGTGTTCGCGGTCGGGCGGGCGGGCCGATCGGCGCAGCGCCGTGAGCAGCAGGCCCTCGGTGGCAGTGTCGGCGACGCTGTGCGCGGCCTCGGCGAACATCGCGGCCGACCCGGTGAGCACCCCGGCGACGAGCTTCAGCACGCCGATCCCGGCGTTCGCGCCGAGCGCCACCAGGACCGTCAGGGTGCTCTCGCCGCCCGGCTTCTGCTTCCTACCGGACGAGGCCAGGCCGACCGGTTCAGCTCGGCAGCGCGTCGTTGGACATCGCGAAGTGCGCGACGGTGCCGGCGGTGGCGTCGGCGAAGCGGTCCAGCGCCGTGGTGTTGACGTTCTCGATCCGGTCGCACGCACTGTGGTAGCAGCTGTCGAAGACGGTGCCCGGGCGGCCGTTCCACTGCCGGGCCTCGGCCGGGGTCATCTCGTCCTCGTCACCGGTCAGGATGCCGGCGGACGGGATGCCGGCGTCGACGAACGCCGCGTAGTCCGAGGCCTCGTCGAACGTCGTGGCCTCCGCGGTGATCCCGACGGACGCCAGCTGCTCGGCCACCACCCGGGCCACGTCCGCCGATCCTGGCGGCCCGGTCTCCGACTCCTCCTCCCCCACGCCGCCCTGCAGGAAGTAGCCGGCGTTCGGGGAACCGAGCATGTCCAGGTTGAGATACAGCAGCGGCCGGGACCTCGCGGGCAGGGACCTGACGTAGGAGGTGGAGCCGTTGAGGTCCACTTCCTCGGAGCCCCAGAAGCCGAAGCGCACCGCGTTCGTGACCGCCGGTGAGCCGCCCAGCCGGACGGCGATCTCCAGCAGGGCCGCGACCCCGGTGCCGTTGTCGTTGATCCCGGGTCCCTCGGGCACCGAGTCCAGATGCGCGCCGGCCATCACCACCCGCTCCACGTTCCCGGTTCGGGTCTGGGCGATCACGTTGCGCACCGTGACCGGTCGTTCCTCGCCGTCGCCGCGCCGGCCGTCGCGCCGGCCGCCGCCGGAACCCTGGGCCCTGACCGTGAAGGTGGGGGTGGTGACGTCGTAGCCGGCATCACGGAGCACGCCGGCCACGTAGTCGACGCTGGCGTCGTAGCCGGGCCCGGGTGACGCGCGGTTGCCGCCGTTGCGGTCTGCGATGCGTTGCAGTTCCTGCAGGTGCGGCTCGGTGCCGCCGACGGTCACGTCGGCCACGAGCTGCCGTTGCAACTCGTTGTCCAGGGCCGCACCCGGTGGGGTCGGCGCGGCCGCGGTGCAGCCGGTGAGCAGCACGGCGGCCAGCGCGAGCGGCCACGCGCCGCGCCGGACGGGACCGGACCTTCCCGACATGCCGATCCTCCGCACCTGGAGCCAGCCGGCGCGCCGTCCCGATCAGGGCCGGCAGGCTCAGTCTGCCGGCCGGCCCCTGCGGTGCTCAACACCGTCCGGCGACGGTTTCAGGCCTGCAGGAGCGCGCGCGCCTGGTCGTGCATTCCCAGCTCGTGCAGGTCCGCGGCCAGCTCCTGCGCCGAGGCGACCGTCTCGGGATGCTGCTCACCGAGCCGCCGCCGGCCGAGCTCGTAGGCGTCCTCGAGCAGCGCCCGCGCCGCGCGGGGCTGGCCTCGGGCCGCCAGGTAGCTGCCGGCCCGTCCGAGCAGCCACACCACCTCCACGGCGACCTCGTCGAGCGCGCGTGCCGGATCCGTGGTGGTCAGCACGTGCGGCAGCAGGCGCCGCCAGGCCGGCCAGGTGGCCGAGTCGTAGGACGGAGGTTCCGGCGCGGCCGCGCGCAACAGCCGCACCGCGCGCGCCGCCCAGCCCTGGTCCGCACCGGTGCGGTTGACCAGCAACGCGGCCGGCATGCGGTGCAGCTGCACCGCGTCGGCGCTGACCTGGGCCATTCCCCTGTGGTGCAGCACGGCCAGCCGTTCGACGAAGTCGTCCGGGTCGGTCCCGAAGGCCGGCCCGATGTCGGGGTGCTCGAGGAGCAGCGTCAGCGGCACCGGTGCCGCGCCCAGCCAGGCCACCATCGTCAACAGCGCGAACGCGGCCTTGTCGTCGTGCGCCAGTCGGTCGAACGCCACCTGCCAGGTCGCGATCGACGGATCGTCGCCCACGGCCCGGCGCTCGGCGAGGCAGCCCAGGAAGGTGTCGACATCCATGCCGGTCTCGGCGAGCAGGGCGCCGGCCAGGTCGATCGCCACCGGCCGGTCCTCGAGCACGGCGGCGAGCTGCGCGGAGTCCTCCGGTTCGCAGTGGCGGGCGGTCAGCAACGCCACCGACTCGGCGCGCGAGAACGCCGGCACCGCCACGGTGGTGGCGACGTCCGCCCAGGAGGGATCCGGTGAAGTGATCATGGTGTGGCCCGGCCCTTCGGGCAGGAAGCGGGCCACCGCGTGCGGGCTGTCGGCATCGTCGAACGCCAGCAGCCAACGGTCGCGCTCGCGCAGCGCGGCGAACAGCCGGGCCATCGCCTGCTCGGCCGGGTCACTGGGCCGCGCCAGCCCGAGCACCTCGGCCAGCTCCGCCAGCCGGTCCGGGATCAGGTCCGGGTCCTGGGCCGGCACCCACCACGCGATGTCGTAGTCGGCGTGGTGCAGGTGCGCGAACTCGATCATCGCCGTGCTGGCGCCGGTTCCGATGCCGCCGTCGACGTCGCGCAGCAGGGCCGGCCCGCCCGCGGCCACGGTCGCGGCCAGCTGCGCCAGCAGCTCCTCGCGGACCAGCACCTGCGACAGCGGCGCGGGCAGGTTCCACGTCGTCCGCGGCGGCGCGGTGCTGGCCGGGACGGGGGGCTCGGCGTCGGCGTGGCTGGACGCTGGCCCACCGGTCGGTGTCGGGCGAGGTGGCGGGGCGCCGTCGGGGGCCGTGCCCGGTGGGCGGGCCGGGCTGGGGGGTGGCGTGGCGGGCCACGGGGTCCCCACCCCGTTCGGCGCCGGAACCGGCCGGGGTGACGGGACGGGCCGGGGTGCCGCCGCCGGGCGCGGTGCGGGCGCCGGCGGCGAGGACGCGCGGGATGGCCTGCTGCGGGCGTCGGCGGCGGCCGGGGTAGGCGGCTGCGCATCCCGGGCGTCGGCGGCGGCCGGGGTGGGCGGCTGCGCATCGCGTGGTGCGAGCCTGCCCCAGCCGGACGCCTTCTCGCTGCGCAGCCGAACGACCGCGACCGCCCCGGTCGCGAGCAGCACGATGAGAAGGGCACCCAGCGCCACCAGGATCGGCGGGCTGCTGGCGATCCGCAGCCGCGCCGGAGCGGGCACGAGGACGCTCGTGGTGAGCGGGCCGCTGCTGGTCTCGGCCCGGACCGCCAGCTGGGCCGGCAACGCGGACGGCTCCTGAATGCTGAGCAGGAAGCGGTTGCGCAACGTGGCGGCGAGGGACTCGAACGCCGGCATGATCTCGGTGGGCGCCGCGTTGACGGCGACCCCGCCGGTGCCCGCGCTGGCCCGCGCCCAGTAGTCGAGCGCGGCCTGCTCGGCGGTCAGCACGCCGACCACCGCCAACACCACTCCGGCGGCGTTCAACCGGGCCACCAGATCGGCGGCCGGCTCGCCGGCGTCGGCCGCGGAGGTGTAGAGCACGAGGAGGCGGGGTTCGGTGGGATCGGTGGGCAGCTGCTGCACGGCCTGCTGCAGCGCCACCGCGGTCTGTCGCGCGCCGCCGGCCTGCACGGTGTTCAACGCCTCCACGATCCCGGTCGGGCCCACCGTGAGGGGCGCCAGCAGCCGTGGCGGAGTGGTGTCGGTGACCAGCACGCTGCGGGTGGTGGGGGCCAGCGCGAGCGCGAAGTCGGCCAACCCGGACAGCCCGCTCTGCAGCACCGCGCTTCCGGCCTCGGAGGCGTCGACGACCAGACCCATGGCGAGCCGGCCGGAGAGCACCGGCTCGGCGCGCACCGGAAGCGGTGCGCCGCGAACGCTCACGGAGAACGCCTCCGGCCCGGGCACGGCGCCGGCCCGGCTGGGCACGTCCACCGTCAGCCGCACGTGGCCCGCCGTCGGGCCGGCGACCACCGCGGAGATCCCGGGCTGCGGGGCGGCCGCACCGGTGATCGCCCCGACCAGGACGACGAGGGCGGCCAGCAGCACCGCCCCCAACGCCCGACGACTACGCGGCCGGCTCGGCATAGGCGATGACATTGTCGCGGTAACTTCTGGTGGCGTGGTCGA
>DATMDS010000191.1:0-2467 GCA_035557575.1 Pseudonocardia sp.
GGCAGGTCCGTTCGGATTCACGCCAGGAATGAGATCCAGCGTCTCGTACGCCTCGGCCACGCACCGCACGATCAGCTCGCGCTCCTTCTCCCGGACGTCGGGCTGAGCAGTCATCATGATGCCTTCCTGGTCGGCGGGCTCAGCCCGTGGAGGTGGAGACCTCCGCCGGCTGCTGATCGCCGGACGAGCCGAGCGGGATCCGGCGGGGCTTGCTCTCCTCGCTGACCGGGATGGTCAGCCGCAGCACACCGTCGCGCAGGTCGGCCGTCATCCGGCCGGCGTCGAGGTTGTCACCCAGGAACAGCTGCCGGGTGAACTCGCCGTAGGGGCGCTCATCGATGATCACTTCGTCGCCGTCCTGGCGAGCCGGCGCGCGGCGGCCCCGGATGGTGACGACATTGCGCTCGACGGTCAGCTCGACATCGTCCTCGACCACCCCCGGCAGATCGAGATCGACGATGAAGGTGTCGCCCCGGCGCAGTGCCGTCATCGGCACCGGCCGCGGCGTCCGCGTTCCGGCGAGGTTCTGTTCCATGATCTGCTCGAACTGGCGGAACGGGTCGAATCGCATCAGGGTCACGTGTCCTCCTTGATCCGGGCCGGTGGTGGGCCGTACCGCTCACCACCGGCTTCACCCTGGCAAGCTCGCGGCCGACCCGGATCGGCCCGCGGGCAGCAAATTGCGGGAACGGCCTCGCCCCGTCGGGGGGATGGGGGCGCTGCCCCGCCGGTACCGGTGGGACCGGCCTGCCCCGCGAAGCCGACGCTGTGGCCCGCAGTTGCCACTACTGGGTTGACGCCGGTGACCCCGGCCTCGAGAGACGCTGCGACCATGTCGCCGCCGGCGTCCACGACGCTGTACCCGCAGGAGACCGCGGCCGCCGAGGTGGCCGCCCAGGTTCTCGGGGCCGTCGTGCGGCCGTCCGACCCCGGCGAGCTGACTCTGGCCTACCCGGACGGTCGGCTCGCCGCCCTGGAGCAGGCCACCCTGGACGACCGCGCGGATCTGCGGCCGACCCAGCTGCGCCGCGAGTCGGACATGCAGTGGCCGGCGCCGGCGCGTTGGTGGTGGCAGCTTGCTATCCATGATGTGCGGGCGCTGCCCCGGCTACGGGAGGTCTTCCCCGTGGCGGCCAGAGCCTGCGAGGCGGCCGACGTCCGGCGGCCCGGGGAGCTGCCCGCGGGCGTGATCATGACCGTGCCGGATCTGCACTGGCTGGTGCACACCCGCCCCGCACAACTGCTCGGCCATCCGGGCGTGCTCAACCGGGCCGCAACGGTGACCCTGGGCCCGGGCAGGGCGCCCGATCGCGGGATGGCCAGCGTGGTTCCGGCCCTGCCGGAGTGGTTGGGCTCGGAGGCGGCCGCCCGGGCGAGAAGCCGACTGGACCGGCGACGCGCAGCCGAACGGCAGCTCTATCTGACGATCGGGTGCACCGAGTTCGTGGCCGACGCCCTCGACGCGCTGGCTCGCGCAGACGGCGTGCCGCCGGCGACACCACCGGAGTGGCTGACCGCGTCGCACCTGTGGCTCGCCCCGGTACTCGGACGCACGGTGTTCCTGTGGTCGCGGGACGACGGGTGGAGCCGGCACGAGCCGTACGGCTGACCGCCCGTCGCGGCCGGGCGGGTGGGTCAGCCGGCTCCCTCCCACCACCCCCGCCGGTGCTGCGGTGCGGCCCCGCCGGCGAGGAATCGCCGCGCCCAGATCAGGGCGCCGCCGAACAACGCCGCTGCCAACCCGGCACCCACAGCCCCGACGGCCAGGCACAGGACCGCCGACAGCAGCACCGCCGTGATCAGCGAATTCTGGAGTCTCAGCGACCATCGCGACGGCTGCCCGGGCAGCGCCTGCGACAGCCTGGCCGCGAGCCCGGGGTCGTCGACGGCCAGCTGCTGCTCGATCAGGCGCAGCGCCTTGGCTTCACGCTCGCTCAGCACGTCGCACCCCCTGCTCGTTCCTGTGCTGCCCGTCGTGGTCTCAGCCCCGGACGACCGGTCAGCGCGTGACGTGTCGATTCCACGACAAGCGTCCGTCCGCCCAGACGCGGACACATCGCGCCGCTGGGTGGAACCTCGGGCACATCTCATGTCCCGGCGGATCAGCCGAGCGGGTCGTCGGCGACGAACCGACGGGGCCGGCGACCCGGGGCGGTCCCAGGGTCGGCACGGCAGGCCGTGCGGTCGGGCGGGAGTTCGCCCCCTCGGGCCGGTCCGTCACCCCGGGCCGACCGATCACGATGGCCGGACCGGAAGCACCGAGGAGGATCGCATGAAGTTCGACGAGTTCGTCAACGAGGTGGCCGACCGGGCCGGCGTGAGCCGGGACGAGGCCGAATCGCTCGTCCGCGCCACACTGCGGACGCTCGCCGAGCGGCTCTCCGGCGGAGAGGCCGAGGACCTTCGTGCTCAGCTGCCCAAACAGCTCCAGCCGGAGCTGATCCCGCCGCAGGAGGAGGCCCAGGGG
>DATMDS010000192.1:0-2778 GCA_035557575.1 Pseudonocardia sp.
GGCCGCCTTCGTCGAGTCGGACTGACCTGTGCGGGCGGGTGAGACCCCGCCGCTCACCCGCCCGCCCCGTCCAAGGAGCCGTTCGGGGCGGCCCGGATACCTACCCGGCCCGATCCTGCGGTGTGATCGTGCCCACACGCCCGGCCAGCAGCGTCGTGCTCAGGTCCAGCAACCGCTCCCGCAGCGGGGTGGCACGGGCGGTGAACCCGGCCTGGGCGCGGGCGTACTCGGCCCGCCCGGCCGGGGTCTCGATCCGCACCGGCCGGTAGCCGAGCGCGGCCAGGTCGTAGGGGCTGGCCCGCATGTCCAGCTCGCGCACGTCGAGCGCCAGCGCGAAGCAGTCGGCCAGCAGCTCCGCCGGCGTGGCCGGGACCAGCTTGTACGCCCACTTGTAGAGGTCCATCTGGGCGTGCAGGCAGCCCGGTTGCTCGGTGTCCACCTGGCCGGCGCGGGTCGGGGAGAGCGCGTTGCGCGGGCGGGCGGCCGCGGTGAAGAAGCGGAACGCGTCGTGGTGCGTGCACTGCACGGGCAGCGACTCCAGCACCGCGTCGGTGCCGGCCGCGCCGAGGCGCAGCGGCACGCCGGCGTGCCGCGGGGCGTCGCTGCGGTAGACCATCGCCCACTCGTGCAGCCCGAAGCAGCCCAGCCGGGGTGGCCGGGATGCGGTGGCGACGAGCAGCGCGCGCACGAAGCGGGCGGTGCCGCGCAGCCGCTCCGGCAGCGCAGCCGGGTCGAGGCGCACCAGGTCGCCCTCCCGGACGTGCCCGGGCACCCGCAACAGCTCGGCCCCGCCGCGCAGCGCCACCCCCGGCCCCGGCCGCCAGCGCTCGAGGTCCCGCGGCCGCAACGAGTAGTAGGTGAACAGGAAGTCCAGCACCGGGTGGGCCTCGCCGTGGCGGCGCCGCTCCCGGTGCGGCGTCGTCCAGTGCCGGACCCGGGCCCGGTGCGCGGCGGCGCGGGCCCGCCACTGGTCCTCGTCGAGCACCTGGACCGGAAGCGTCGAGGTGGTCATCGGGCCGCTGCCGTCCGCCAGCGGTTCAGGGCCACGTCCACCAGCTCGACCCGGCGCAGGCCCGGGACCTGCTCCAGGGCGAACCAGCCGGCCTGGTCGGTCGTGCCACCCACCTCGTGCGTGAGCTTCCCGCCGACGACCGTCGCCACGAAGAGGTGTCGCACCCCGCGCATCCGGCGTGTGGCGCCGTCCGGGCCGGCCGCGACGTCGACCTCGATGGCGTCGACCCCCAGCGGTGCGCCCAGGGACACCCGGAAGCCGGTCTCCTCGCGGATCTCGCGCACGGCCGCGGCCGCCGGGTCCTCGCCGGCCTCCAGCCCGCCGCCGGGCAACGTCCAGCTGTGGCCGTGCAGCCGGGCCAGCAACAGCAGGCCGTCCCGGATGATCACGCCGTAGGCGGCCACCCGGATCCTCATGCCCCGATTCTAGGAAGCCGCGCCGGGCTTCCTCGGATCGGACGCCGCTGCCAGGGTGGGATCATGACCGAACCTGCACCGGTGGTCCGGGCGGCCCGCGGCTCCGAACGCACCGCGACGACCTGGCCGACCGAGGCCGCGCTGCGGATGCTCTGCAACAACCTCGACCCCGACGTGGCCGAGCGTCCGTCCGACCTGGTGGTCTACGGCGGCACCGGGAAGGCCGCGCGGGACTGGCCGAGCTTCCACGCCATCGTGGCCACGCTGCGCGGGCTGGCCGCCGACGAGACGATGCTGGTGGTGTCGGGGCGCCCCGTCGGCGTGCTGCGCACCCACGAGTGGGCGCCCCGGGTGCTGATCGCCAACTCCAACCTGGTGCCGGACTGGGCCAGCTGGCCGGAGTTCCGCCGGTTGGAGGCGCTCGGGCTGACGATGTACGGCCAGATGACCGCCGGCTCGTGGATCTACATCGGCACCCAGGGCATCCTGCAGGGCACCTACGAGACGTTCTCCGCCCTGGCCGCGCAGCGCTACGGCGGCAACCTGCGCGGGCGGCTGGTGGTGACGGCCGGGCTCGGCGGCATGGGTGGGGCGCAGCCGCTCGCGGTGACCATGAACGACGGGGTGGCGTTGGTGGTGGAGTGCGACCCGGCCCGGCTGCGGCGGCGCATCGACGGTCGCTACCTCGACCGGGCCGCGGACTCCCTGGACGCGGCGGTGCGGATCTGCGAGGCCGCCCGCGCGGCCGGCGAGGCGCTGTCGGTGGGTGTCGTCGGCAACGCCTGCGAGGTGCTGCCCGAGCTGCTGCGCCGCGGGGTGCAGGTGGATGTGGTGACCGACCAGACCTCCGCGCACGACCCGCTGGCCTACCTGCCGCGCGGGGTGGACGTGGCCGACTGGGGGGACTACGCCGCGGCCAAGCCGGACGAGTTCACCGACCGCTCCCGGGAGTCGATGGCCGAGCACGTCGAGGCCATGGTCGGGTTCCGGGACGCCGGCGCCGAGGTCTTCGACTACGGCAACTCGCTGCGCGCCGAGGCCCGGCTGGGCGGGTACGAGCGGGCCTTCGACTATCCCGGCTTCGTACCGGCCTACATCCGGCCGCTGTTCTGCGCGGGCAAGGGCCCGTTCCGGTGGGCCGCGCTGTCCGGCGACCCGGCCGACATCGCGGCCACCGACGCGGCGGTGCTCGACCTGTTCCCGGAGAACGAGTCGCTCGCACGCTGGATCCGGCTGGCCGGGGAGCGGGTGCAGCACCAGGGGCTGCCGGCCCGGATCTGCTGGCTCGGGATGGGGGAGCGGGACAAGGCGGGACTGCGGTTCAACGAGATGGTGGCCGACGGGCGGGTG
>DATMDS010000193.1:0-2991 GCA_035557575.1 Pseudonocardia sp.
CACCCCGTTGGGCCGCGGGGCGCCCTGGTCCTGCCGGCTGCGTTCCTGCACGGGCGCGTACGCGGCGGCCGCCGCCCGCTCGCGCTCGATGCCCGACCACACGAGCCCGGCCCCGGCCAGCAGGCAGAGCACCGCACCGAGCGCGGCCAGCCGCCACGCCGGCAACCGCGTCAGGCCGGCGATGAGCACCCCGAGGCTCGCCGCCGACGCCCACGCCCACGGTGTCGTGGTGATCATCAGCCCGGCCACCACGACGAGCCCGGCGGCGTGCACGTCCCAGCCGCGCAGCAGCCCGTCCAGGCGCAGCAGCCGGATCAGGACGAGTGCCACGAAACCGATCAGCCACGGGATCCAGGAGAGCGAGGCGAACGGCCAGAGCAGCACGGCGGCGGCCACGATGGCCAGCCCGACGGCCCCGCGCCGGGTCCGCGCCAGCCGCCGCCACCCGGGCTTCGGCGGCTGGTCCGGGGGCCACCCGGCCCGCTCGCGCCGCGGCCCATCCCGGCCCCCGCCGCCCGCGGCCCCGCCGGCACCCGCGGCCCCCCCGCCACCTCCGGCACGCCCGGCACCCCTCGCACCATCGGCACCCCACGCACCCCCGGCACCCCACACACCGCCGCCGTTCCGCGCCTGCCCGGCCCCCGATCCGCTGCCGGCTCCCGGCACCCGCTTCCCCACCGGCCAGCCCGAACGAACGGCACTCTCGCTCGATAGGTTCGTGCGAAAGTGCCGTTCGTTCACCTGGGCTGGGGTGTTCGGCTGGGCTGGGGGTTCGCGGAGGGCGGGCGGGTGCTCCAGCGGACGCGGCAGCCAGGACGGCTCGGTACCCGGTCGTTGATCCATCGCCGGTCGAGGCTACGACCGCAGGGCGATCGGCCGCCCGAGACGCGCCGTCCGGCCGGGGATCGGCCGCGGATCGGCCGCGGATCGGCCGCGCGCTCAGCGCCGGGTGTCCGCCCGGTGGAAGTTCAGGTGCGCCCGCGACGGCGTCGGGCCGCGCTGGCCCTGGTAGCGGGAGCCGACTCCCTCGCTGCCGTACGGCCGCTCGGCCGGGCTGGACAGCCGGAACAGGCACAGCTGCCCGATCTTCATTCCCGGCCACAGCGTGATCGGGAGGTTGGCCACGTTCGACAGCTCGAGCGTGATGTGCCCGCTGAAGCCCGGGTCGATGAAGCCGGCCGTGGAGTGGGTGAGCAGTCCGAGCCGGCCCAGCGAGCTCTTGCCCTCCAGCCGTCCGGCCAGGTCGTCGGGCAACGACACCGACTCGAACGTCGAGCCGAGCACGAACTCGCCCGGGTGCAGCACGAACGGCTCCTCGTCCGCCGGCTCGACGGCCGAGGTCAGATCGTCCTGCTGCTGCGCCGGGTCGATGTGGGTGTATCGGGAGTTCTGGAACACCCGGAAGTAGCGGTCCAGCCGGACGTCGATGCTGGAGGGCTGCAGCATGGCCGGATCCCACGGCTCGAGCACGAGCCGGGCGTTCGCGATCTCCTTGCGCAGATCACCGTCGGACAGCAGCACGGCGTCACCCTAACGGGCGGTCACGCCTCGGTGTTCGAGGGGAACGGCGCCGCCAGCAACGGCGACGGGCACAGCCCGAACATCCAGGCCACCGCCTGCTCCACCCGCGCCGCCTCCATACCGTCCGACGGCTCCACGGGCAGCATCGGCCGCGCCGCCAGCACCTGCTGGATCGTGGCCATCACGGCCGGGCTGAGGATGCTGCGGATCGAGTCGCCGGGCTGCGGGATGTGCGGGCCGTCGACCAGCACGGCCGGGGTGCCCAGGCCCGGGGCGTCGGCGACCAGGGCGGGGTCGTCGGACACCAGCACGGTGGCCGCGGCCACCAGGGCGAGCAGCTCGTCCAGCGGGATGCTCCGGATCACGGTGGCCCGCTCGTGCTGCTGCAAAGGGTATGCGGCGCCGTGCGCGGCCAGCTCGCCGTAGCAGACGATCTCGATGTCCGGTTGGCGTTCGAGCAGGTCGGGCAGCCCGGCCAGGACGCCGAGCGAATCGGACCGGTCCAGCCCGACCAGCACCAGCTGCGGGCCGCCGCCGCGCACCCGGTGCAGCAGCTTCAGGAACCGCACGTCCGACGGGTGCGGGTTGGCCGCCATGGTGTCGCCGACCGGGATGGCGTTCGGGCCGATCGGGCTGCCCATGGCGGTGCCACCGGTCGTGAGGAACAGCGACGCCAGCTGACCGATGACCCGCCGGTTCGCCTCCTGCGGGAACGGGCAGAGCAGGTCGTCGCTGGCCACTCCGGCCTGCAGGTGCACCACCGGTATCTGCCGCCAGAACGCGACCTGGGCCGCGATCGCCGCGGTCATGCCGCCGCCGTAGACCATCACCGCGGACGGATCGAGGTCGACCAGCAGCTCGTCGAGGCGGGTCATCAGCATCGCACCGATGGCGGCCGGGTGCGGCTGACACGGCTCCACGCTCAGCTGGGTGATATCGGCCGGGACACCGAGCGCCTCGAACGCCTCGTGCACGGTCATCGGGTCCGGACCGGTGGCGACGGTGAGGGCGCGGATCCGGTCGGCCTCGGCGAAGGCGGTGGCGACCGGCGCGAGCCGGGCAACCTCGGGTCGGCTGCCGGCGATCAGGAGCACGTCGTGATCGTGGTCCTGATCGGGGAGTGGTGGTTCGAGCTCGGTCATTGCTCGGGGTCCTTTGAGCGGCCGGGGGAGCTGGCCTTGCTGCAGTACCTCGTCAGTGTGACCCGGTCGGCGACCAGCCGTCGAGCAGGTCCGGGGGCCAACCTGAGAACCACTCAGTTGGGCGTACCAGAATGTGAACGACAGTCACGTACCGTGAGCTGCTACGCTGAACGCACGCTGCGGATGTAGTTCAATGGTAGAACATCAGCTTCCCAAGCTGAATACGCGGGTTCGATTCCCGTCATCCGCTCCACAGCAAATCTGCAGGTCACAGCGCTGATTCCTCGGGCTCTGCGCCGTCATCGAGCCGGGCCCGCGTTCCTGCGGG
>DATMDS010000194.1:0-11160 GCA_035557575.1 Pseudonocardia sp.
GTGCCGCCACCGAGGTCGAAGACCAGGATGGTCTGCTCCTTCTGGCCCTTGTCCAGGCCGTAGGCCAGCGCGGCCGCGGTCGGCTCGTTCACGATCCGCAGCACGTTCAGGCCGGCGATCTGCCCGGCCTCCTTGGTCGCCTGGCGCTGCGCGTCCTCGAAGTACGCCGGCACGGTGATCACCGCGTCGGTGATCTCCTCGCCGAGGTAGGACTCCGCGTCGCGCTTGAGCTTCTGCAGCACCCGGGCGCTGATCTCCTGCGCCGAGTACTTCTTGCCGTCGATGTCCGGCGTGGCCCAGCTGGTGCCGATGTGCCGCTTGACCGACCGGATGGTCCGGTCCACGTTGGTCACGGCCTGGTTCTTGGCCGACTGGCCGACCAGCACCTCGCCGTTGCGGGCGAAGGCGACGACGGACGGGGTGGTGCGAGCGCCCTCCGAGTTCGCGATGACCGTCGGCTCGCCGCCCTCGAGGACAGCGACGACGGAGTTGGTGGTCCCGAGGTCGATGCCGACCGCACGAGCCATGGTGGTTGCCTCCGATGTTCCTGCAGCTCGCGAGCTGCCTTGCGTGGGGTGCGCGCAAGTCTGCCACGAGAATCGCGCCCGCGTCACGGCGGGCTTGAGTCACACGCGCTCAACTTGCTCGATCGGCACAACGTACGCCCGGGCGCCGGTGTTCCCGCTACCCTCGACCAGGTGCGAGCGGTACGGCGGATCGCCGCGTGAGGGCCCTGCGGTGGCGCCGGCCGGTGCTCGGCCTGCTCGCGCTGCTCGGGCTGGTGGCCGGGGCCAACCTGACCGTCCTGCTGTCCACCCGCGATGCCGTGACGACCACCGCCCGGGCGCCGCACGCCCAGGCCGCGATCGTGCTCGGCGCGCGGGTGCAGGCCGACGGAGCGCTGAGCCCGATGCTGGCCGACCGCGTCGCGCAGGGGCTCGCGCTGTACCGCGCCGGCACGGTGGACCGGATCATCGTCTCGGGTGACCACGGCAGCTGGTCCTACGACGAGCCCGGCGCGATGCGCGACGCGCTGGTGGCGGCCGGGGTGCCGGCGCGGGACGTCTTCACCGACCACGCCGGCTTCGACACCTGGGCCACGATGCGGCGGGCGAGTGCGGTGTTCGGGGTGCGGTCGGCGATCGTGGTGACCCAGGGCTTCCACCTGCCCCGGGCGCTGTACCTGGCCCGGGCGGCCGGGCTGCAGGCCCGCGGGGTGGCCAGCGACCTGCGGCCCTACGGCCGATCCGGGCTGGTCAGCTCCGGGCGGGAGGTCGCGGCGCGGGTGAAGGCCGTGTACTCGGCCGGGGTGGACAGCCCGGTGCGCCTCGGCCCGGCGATCGCGATCACCGGTGACGGCCGGGCCAGCTGGGGCCCGACCGGCCCGTGATCCGGCCGACCGGCCGCTGATCCACGGCGGGTCAGGGAACGGCGTTGGGGGCCGTGCCCGGGCGGGTGGCCAGCGGGACCAGCTCGGCGTAGTTCCACGGCACCGGCTGCACCCGGACCTGCTCCCCGCTGTAGGGCGCCTCCACCATCGAGCCGTCGCCCATGTAGAGCACCACGTGGTGGATGGTCGCCGGGTCGGACGGATCGGTGGCATAGAACAGCAGGTCACCGGGCTGGGCCTGGGCCACCGGCACGTGTCCGCCGGAGTAGAACTGCTGCCGCGACACCCGCGGCAGGTTGATCCCGGCGGACTGGAACGCGCGCATGATCAGCCCCGAGCAGTCGTACGTCTCCGGACCGGTCGCCCCCCACACGTACGGCTTGCCCACCTCGCCGAGCGCGAACTGGATCGCCGCGCCGGCCACGCCACGGGTGAGCGTCGCCGGCTCCGAGCACTCGTTGATCGGCGCCACGTTCGCCAGCTGCTGCACCAGCTCGGCGGCCAGGCCCTCCCACTTCGCGTACGCGTCGGGAAAGGCCGAGCGCTGCACGGTCTGCGCGGCCACGGTGACCGGCAACGACTCCCAGCCCGGCACCTCCAGCAGCCGCCGGACGAAGATCGTCGTGCTGTACACCGGGTCGGTGACCTCGGCCGGCGTGCCCCAGCCCTGGGACGGGCGCTGCTGGAACAGCCCCAGCGAGTCCCGGTCCCCGTAGTTGATGTTGTTGAGGGTGGACTCCTGCATCGCGGTGGCCAGCGCGATCAGCCAGGCCCGCGGGGGCGCGCCCAGGCCGCGGGCGACCCCGATGATGGTGGCCGCGTTCTGCCGCTGCTGAGAGCTCAGCTCGTCGGCCCGGGTGCCGGAACGGCCGCCGGCCAGCACGCCCGACGAGGAACGCACCCCGGTGTCGCACGGCCCGGAGCTCGGCGACCCGCCACCGCCGCCGACGGTGAACGCGGCGAACGAGAGCCCGATGAACAGCACCAGCACGGCGCCGATCGCGGCGAACGGGAGCAGCAGCCGCAGCGCTCGGAACGATGTCATCGGGCTCAGGTCCGGTCGTAGCCGGCCACCCGCCAGCCGTCCTCGGTGTCCACCACCAGCACCAGCAGGGTCGGCCCGTCGGTCTGCAGCTGCACCTGCACGGAGTGCGGCGACACCCGCACCGGCCGCGGGGTGCCGACGATGCGGGCCGCGGGCACGTTCGCCGGGTCGACACCGGCCAGCACACCCAGGTACTCGTCGGTGGTCGTGGAGCGCAGGCCGGCCAGCCACTGGCCGGTGGCGGTGCCGGGCGCCGGGCGCACCCAGGCCCGGGCCCAGCGCCGGGCGACGTCCAGGGCGGCGGGCGGGGCCTGGGACAGCGGCAGCGTCCGCGGCTCCAGCGCCGGCACCGGCGGCAGCGCGGTGGGAGCCGGGACGGCGTCGGTGCTCGCAGTCGGGTGGGCGGCCACCCCGGAGGACCCGCCGGCCCGCCACCCGGCGGTGGCGATGCCGATGCCGTAGCTCGCGGCACCAGCGAGCACGACCACGAGCAGCACGGTCGCCCCGAGCCGCCGCGGCGAGCGCAGCGGCCACTGCCACAGCGCCCGGTAGGCCGCGGCGCGCCCGTGCGGCGATCGGATCGGCATCAGCCCGACCCCCTCGTCGGCGCGTACACGGTGCGGCGGGCCCCTGGCCGGTAGATGCGGTAGACGGTCTCCCCGTCCACCAGCTCGGCCGGCGCCGGCCTGGCCCCGCCCGGGCGCAGCGGCACCGCATCCGGCCGGCGGTAGAGCATCGGTTCGTCGATCAGGCCGGCGTCGACGTGGGCCGCGTCGACCCGCCCGGCGTCGATCCGGCCGGCGTCGACCCCGCTGCGGTCCGACCGGCCCGGCAGGCCGGGTCCGGGGCCGACCCCGCTCGGGCCGGCCGGCAGCGCCGGGCGGTGCGCCGCGACCAGCGGGCTCCGAGCCGGCGCCGGGTCTCCCCACCCGGGCCGCCCCCGGGCCGGGCGGACGGTGGCCTGCACCGGGATCCGGATGTTGGTCGCGGCCTCCGGGCGGTCGCCGTCGGGAATCGGGTGGTCGCCGAACCCGCCGCGCTGCCGCTCCGACCACCACCGGGACTGCCGGTCGTCGGTCTCGGCGCCGCGCAGCCGTTGCCAGACCCGCGACATCGGCCCGCCACCGATGCCCGGGACGATGCCGCCGAACTGCTCGCGGGTCAGCGACACCATCGACACCAGCCGCCGGAACGGCCGCGCCACCGCCCACAGCACCACCGTCACCACCCCGGTGACCAGCAGCGACAGCCACAGGTTGATCCCGGCGCCCGGCCGGAACAGCGACACCACCAGCAGCGCGTGCAGCCCGGCCAGCGCCCCCACCACCAGCGTGTTGACGATCGCCGCCCCGGCCACCCGCAGCAGCGCCGGCAGGATCTCCGGCTTGAGCACGGCGACCACCGCGACCGCCGGCGCCGTCATCACCAGCAGTCGCAGCACCAGCATCGCCACCAGCACCAGCACCTTGGACAGCAGCTGGAACAGCCCGATGCACGCGGCCTGCACCACGGCCAGCAGGCCGGCACCGATCCGGCTGCCCGACTTGCCCTGGAAGTACGGGTAGCGATCGCCCATCCGGTCACCCACCCCGGCGAACGCGGCCTTCTTCTGCGCGGCCAGCTCCATGGTGTCGCGGCCGTCGGCGATCTCCGCCTTGGTGAAGGTCTGCGCGCGCAGCAGCTCCCGTCCCAGCTGCTGCGCCTGCGGCACGTCCGGCGAGCCGAACTCGCCACGCAACCAGTTCTGGTAGATGACCTGGTCGACGAGCACGGTGGGCAGGGTGTCCCGGTCGCCCAGCCCGACCTGGCCGAGGAACCCCTCCTGCATCTGGGTGACGCCGTCCAGCAGCAGGTCGTCGCCCGCGGTGGCCCAGTCGACGGGCGCGAGGTAGGCCCCGGAGCCGATGACCAGGGCAACCAGCGCCAGCCCGGCCCGCTGCGTCTGCCGGGCCAGGTCGCCCCGCATGGCCAGCACCAGCAGCACCACGGCCAGGATCATCAGCACCGGCCCGATGAACGTGGCGAACACCGCCTCGTACATCGCCCGGGTGCCGTCGGAGATCACCTTGTCCAGCGGGGAGAGCAGCTTGCCGCCGTCGGCGATCAGGTAGTGCGACCAGTTCACCCCGCCGACCACGAACTTGGCCACGTTGAGCGTCTGGTTGCCCAGCCAGGTGTCGGTGGTGGTGGCCGGGTTGAACACGGCGGTGCCGGCGCACCCCAGGTCGTAGTTGTGCCAGACCAGCCCGGCGTAGCCGACCTCGTCGTAGACGCTGCCCGGCTCGCCGACCCCGTAGGTGGGCGGGTCCAGCGAACCGACCAGCCCGGTCCCGGGGCGATCCGGCTCCGGGGACTCCTTGCAGGACAGCGGCTGAGCGGCGGCCGGCTGCCCGAGCAGCGCCGACCCGCAGACCAGCGCGGACACGACCAGCACCGAGGCGGATCGGCGGCGCCGCGGGGCCGGGGCCGGCTCCGGCGCGCGGGCCCGGCGACGGCGGCAGGCCGCCACCGTCACGGCGGCGGCCACCACCAGGACGACCGGTAGCCACCCGATCGCTTCAGGCAGCGTCCCGTGGTTCACCGAACGGCCTCTCCGGGCGCGCGCACGCGATTCTCGACATCCGCCGCGGGCCGGCCGTTCGGGACGGGCTCGCCGGCGCCGGCGAGCCGGCCCGGCGGGTGGGCCGGGCGGTCGGCGCCGGGAGGGGGGACGTCGGCAGGGTGCGCGGGTTCGGCGATGTCGAGCAGCTCGAGCTCGTCGTCGGCGACCAGGTCGGCGTCGTACACCGGGACCGCGCCCGGCGGCGCCGCGACCGGCGACCCGGCGACCGGACGCCGGCCGGACAGCAGGCCGTCCGGGTCGTCGAGGTCGGTGAAGTCCTCGTCGAGGTCCGGGTCGCGCTCGAGCTCGGTGGCGGGCCCGGGGATCGGCCGCGGGAGCGCGGGCGGCGGCGCGGCCGCCTCCACGGACGGGGGCGCGACCGGCGCAGCGGCCGGCGGCGGCCACATCCGGTTCGCGTCCGGGTTGGTGTCCAGCGCGTCCCGCAGGTGCTCCAGGTGCGGGCCCTCCAGGTCGATCCGGATCTTCTCGACGCCGCCGTGCCCGTCGGCGAACACGAACTGGCGCGGGGTGTCGTCGGGCCGGTCGTCGTGCCGGGGCCGCGGGGACAGGGTGCCGAGCATCGACTCGTAGCCGACCCCGGTGGGCACCCGCAGCAGCCGCAGCGCCTCGGTCTGCGCCTCCTCGTCGTCGGTCCGGCCGACGAACACCGCGTTGACGAGCGACGCGAACCCGGGGACCCGCAGCAGGTCGCCGGCCAGCTGGGACGCGAACAGGGCGCGCACGTTGAACTTGCGGGAGTCGCGGGCCAGCCGGTCGATCAGCACCTTGCCCGTCGGGACCTGGGAGAGGAAGTGGGTCTCGTCGAGCGCGACGCCCTTGCGCTCGTTGCGGTCGGCCTCGTAGATGGTGCGCTGGGTCAGCCAGCTGGCCAGGTTGAGCAGCTCGACGGCCAGCGACTCGCCGTCGGTCCACTCCTCGCGCGGGCTGCCCGGGCGGGGCAGCGACATGCCCTGCATGGTCAGCACGGTCAGCCGGTACTCCCGGTCGGCCTGCCACGGGTCGGCGCGCCCGGAGTCCGGGAACAGCAGCGCGGCCTGCGGCAGCTCGCGCCGCTCCTCCAGGAAGTCGGCGACCACGCCGGCGTGCTCCTGGCCGTCGCGGGCGTGCCGGCGCAGGGTGTCGATGACCATCCCGGGGTGCCGGTCGGCCGCGCCGCCCACCTCGCGCACCGCCCGCAGCAACACGATCCGGGTCTGCGGCTGCCGGGACACGTCGAAGGGCAGCAGCCCGGTGAGCACGTCGAGCACCAGCCGGCGCCGGGTGGCCGCGGCCAGCGAGCGTTCCCGCCGCCAGGCCCGCTCGGGCTCCTCCTCGTCGACGAAGTGCTCCGGCCGCGGCTCGGCGACCACCCGGTACGGGTTGAGGATGCCGGGGTCGGCGCGCAACAGGTTGATGTGCCGCGAGAACGGCGCCAGTTCGGGTAGCCGGGTCAGCTCGGCCAGCGGCCCCGAGGGGTCGAGCACGGTCCACCGGGCGCCGGCCCGCAGCGTCTTGTAGACGATCAGCCCGGTGAGGAAGGACTTGCCGGAGCCCAGCCCGCCGACCACCGCGGTCAGCCCGGACGCCCGGCGCACCTCCTGGGCCAGCCACGGGTCCCAGGCCACCGGGCGGCGGGACGCGGTGCACGTCTCCCCGAGCATGATGCCGCGCCGGTCGCCGACCGACGCGGTGGCCGCCGGCACCGCGGCCGCGGCCCACATCACCGACCCGCGGCGACGGTAGGCGGTGGAGGCGAGCGGCTCGCCCGGGATGAACTCGCGGGCGAACCGGTACTGCGCCTCCGGGTGCTCGATCTGCACCTTCGGCCGGTACAGCTCCAGCACCTGCTGCGCCCGGCTGAGCGCCTCGGCCTCGTCCTGGCCGGAGACCGCCACCCGCCACCACCCGTAGAGCCGGGTGTTGAGCTGGGTCAGCCCGCTGGTCAGCTCGTCCTCGACCGCCAGCACCCGTTCGGCCTGGCGGGCCAGCGACATCGGCGGGTCGAGGTCGTGGTCGTGGGTGTAGTGCCGGATCTGGCTGCGCACCTTGCCCATCTGGCGCTGCAGCTCGCCGGTCACGTCCTCAGGTCTTCGGACGAAGATCCGGGCCGACCACTCGACCGGGAACGGCAACCGGTCCGCGCGCTGCATCCACGGGTCGTCGACTTCCGGGATGCGCAGGGAATCCATCAGCCCGAGGGTGAGCACGGCGACGTTGCGGAAGGTGGTCTGGTTGCGGGTGCGCCCGACCACGGTGACCGTCGGCGCGTAGGGCTCCTGGTGCATGCTCACGCCCTCGGTGAACGCGGCCAGGTCCTCGGTCTCCCAGCGGTGGGTCCCGCCGGCGAGCGAGAGGGTCTGCGGGGCGGGCAGGCCCAGGGCGCAGGAGCGGCGCAGCAGCCAGGCCACGTCGTCGGTGCTGGCCGGCACCGCGTCCAGTCCACTCCCGTCCACCAGCGCGTCCAGGTGGGCCACCTCGGACGCCACCGCGGCCAGCTCGGCGTTCACCGCGGCCGGGGCCAGCCTGCCGAGCAGTGGCGCGGCCAGCTCGGCCCACCGGTGCAGCATGCTGCGCCCGGACACCTCGACGCCGAGGAACACCTCCTTGTCCGACATGGACAGGCCCATCAGGTGCCGCTGCTCGCCCTCGAGGAAGCCGTCCCAGCCCAGTGCCCCGCGCACGTCGGCCGGCCGGCCGAGCGCGTTGTGGTCGAACGCCTCGGCCCACAGGTGCACCGGGTAGGGCCGGTTGGTGACCCGGATGTGCAGCCAGCGGCCCTGCAGCTCGCCGAGCTGGCCGGCGATCTGCCGGATCAGCACCTCGCGCTGCGCGTCGCTGCGGAAGCTCCACGGCTGCGCGGCGAGCCGGTACCAGGCCATGACCTGGGTGCCGGTGCGGGTGAGGTGGCCCTCGATGGAGCGCAGCGCGATGCTCGGCGCGTAGTTCGGCAGCCCGGCTTCGCCGGCCAGCCCGCGGCGTCGACGGGCGCTGCGCTCCGGCTTCCGTCGCGGGGTGCGGACCCGCTCCGTCCGCACCCGCTCGCTGCGTCCCCGCTCGGCCCGGGCCCGCTCGTTCCGGGCTCGATCGGCACGGGCGCGCTCCCCGCGCGCCTCGCCACGGTCCTGGTCGGCGCCTCCCCGTCCGGCTCGCTCGCGCGTGGGGGCGCGCTCGGCTGCTCCGTCCGGCGGCCCGTCCGGGCGGGACCGAGCGGTCGAGCCGGCGCGATCGGGGTCGGCGGCGGCGGCGCGCTGGCGCACGGGGTCAGGACCCGGCATGGGCGCGCTCCCCCCGCCGCTCGAGAGCCGGTTCGTTCGCCGGCACCGGGACGGTACGGCGCTCGGCCCGCGGCCACGGGGTCTGCGGCGCCGGGTCCTGGGCCGCGGCGGTCTGCGGCACCGAGTCCATCCGGGCGGGGGCCATCCGGGCGGGGGCCACGGGCCGGCCCGGACGCCGGGAACGCCCCCTGGCTCGGGCCGAGCCGATCCGGACGTGCCCGGAGCGCAGTCGTCCACCGGCCGCCGCCGTGCGCCGGCGCGGTCCGGAGACCTCGTGCCAGAACAACGCGAGAACCTGTCCGAGCGGCCGCTCGTAGTCGATGCGCTGACCCAGGAAACGGGTGACCACCACGGTGATCACCAACGCCCAGGCCACCGAGAAAAAATCCAGCCCAATTCCGATCCGACGCTGCACGAACATGACCAGAATCATGGTGAGCAGGCCGAGGCCATAACTCACGTAACGAGCCCGCCACGGAAATGTGGCGCGCGGTGGACCGAGCCAGACGGAGTCGACGCGGTAGACCTCGTCATCGGTGCGGACGAGCACTGGATCACCCGATGAGCAGTCCGGCCAGGAAATTGCCGATCTCGGGACCGTTGCCCGACACCGCGATACCCAGCGCCACCAGACCGACGAGCAGCCCCACGCTGCGTCGCGCCACACCAGCGTTGTCGCCACGCCCTCCGATCCACAACAGGATGATCGCGATCCCGAGCAGGACGAGCGGGACCACGTTGTCCTGGATCCAGCCCTGCAGGCCGGTTGTGCTGAGACCACGCGCGGCGAGCGTGAGGGGACCCCGCACAACGAGCGTGACGGCGTCGAACCGAGTCATGACGCTCCCTTTCGTAGCCGGTGCCGGCCCAAGGCCTGCTCCGACCCTTGGCCAACGGACGTCCTACCTGGCATCTCGGCAGTCCCGGCCCGAGTGGCTCGTGCTGTTCAGTGGGATCGCTGCAGGTCGCGGCGGCGGTGGTCGTGGTCACGAACGCCGCGCAACCGCATCCACCAACCGGGTGACCCACAGTCGATTCCAGCGGTGAAGCCTAGCGTTGTATCTGTACCGATCGAGCGACCGACCCCGGCGCGCCGCCCCACTTCTTTCCGACACTTCCGGGTTCCTACTGCCCGGTAGGTCAGGACGTGATCTGCTCGACGAGGCCGCCATCGACCGCACCCACGGTTTAGGCTGCGGCGAACGGTTCGCGGTCCACCACCGGCGGACCAGCACTGGAGGGACACCGTGATCGCACGACTCGTCATCGGCCTGGCGATGACCCTGTGCGCGCTGGCCATCTCGGGCCGGCGCGCCTTCTGGCTGTACAAGCTCATCTCTTCGGGCCAACCTGCGCACGACCGGAAGGACGGTCTCCCGCAACGGATCCGGGCCCAGTTCGTCGAGGTGTTCGGGCAGCGCAAGCTGCTGAAATGGTCTGTCCCCGGGCTCGCCCACTTCTTCACGTTCTGGGCGTTCGTCATTCTCATCACGGTCTACCTCGAAGCCTACGGCGCATTGTTCGTACCCGATTTCCACATTCCGCTGATCGGTCGGTGGTCCGTTCTCGGATTCGTCCAGGATTTCATTGCCGCGGCCGCGCTGATCTC
The DNA here is from genome assembly GCA_035557575.1 of Pseudonocardia sp. Lineage (GTDB taxonomy): Bacteria > Actinomycetota > Actinomycetes > Mycobacteriales > Pseudonocardiaceae > Pseudonocardia. Next base: position 9,922 of record DATMDS010000194.1, read on the forward strand.
CATCGGCGTGTTCACGGTAATCCGGCTGCGGCACGATCCGGAGCGGGAGGCACGCGCGTCACGCTTCTACGGCTCGCACACCGGCGGCGCCTGGCTGATCCTTTTCATGATCTTCAATGTGCTGTGGACGATGTTCTTCTTCCGCGGCTCGTCCGCCGCGCTGGGCACCTTCCCCTACGAGTCGGGGGCGTTCGTCTCACTCGGCGTCGGCCGGCTGCTGTCGGGGATCGAGCCGGGCACGCTGTTCGTGCTGGAGAGTGTCGGGCTGCTGCTGCACATCGGCGTGATGCTGGCCTTCACGGTGATCATCGCCTACTCGAAGCACCTGCACATCTTCCTGGCCCCGATCAACGTCTCGGCCAAGCGGTTCCCGAAGGCGCTGGGCCCGCTGCCGGTCCTCGAGCACGAGGGCAAGCCGATCGACTTCGAGGATCCGCCCGAGGACGCGGCGTTCGGCCGGGGCAAGATCGAGGACTTTACCTGGAAGGGCATGCTCGACTTCGCCACCTGCACCGAGTGCGGGCGGTGCCAGAGCCAGTGCCCGGCCTGGAACACCGGCAAGCCGCTGTCCCCGAAGCTCGTGATCATGGACCTGCGGGACCACCTGCTGGCCAAGGCGCCGTACCTGATCGGCGGCAAGGACATGCCCGACGAGGGCGCGGTGTCCTTCGAGGGCGGCAAGGACCAGGCCGGCGGGCACGGCCACCACGTGCCGGAGTCGGGCTTCGGCCGGGTCCCCGGGTCCGGGCCGGAGCAGGCGGCCCGGCCGCTGGTGGGGACGGCCGAGCAGGGCGGCGTGATCGACCCGGACGTGCTGTGGTCGTGCACCACGTGCGGGGCCTGCGTGGAGCAGTGCCCGGTGGACATCGAGCACGTCGACCACATCGTGGACATGCGCCGGCACCAGGTGATGATCGAGTCGGAGTTCCCGTCCGAGCTGGGGGCGCTGTTCAAGAACCTGGAGAACAAGGGCAACCCGTGGGGGCAGAACGCCCGCAACCGCCTGGACTGGACCAAGAAGCTGGACTTCGAGGTACCGGTGTTCGACGGCGAGCTGGCGGCCGAGACCGAGTACCTGTTCTGGGTCGGCTGCGCCGGGGCATTCGACGACGGGCAGCAGAAGACCATCCAGGCCACCGCCGAGCTGCTGCACCGGGCCGGCGTCGGGTACGTCGTGCTCGGCCCGGAGGAGTCGTGCACCGGCGATCCCGCGCGCCGCTCGGGCTACGAGTTCCTGTT
>DATMDS010000195.1:0-2917 GCA_035557575.1 Pseudonocardia sp.
GTTCTTATTGTTCTTATGCCGCCTCTTGGCTGTTCAACCAAGCGTCGTGAACTTCTTGCGGTGTGCGGTATCCGAGTCCTGAGTGGATTCTCCTGGAATTGTAGCGGAGCTCGATGTACTGGGCGATGTCGGCCCGGGCGCGCTCCCGTGTCGGGTAGACGGTACGGTGAACGCGCTCGTTCTTCAGCGTGCCGAAGAACGATTCGGCCATGGCGTTATCGTAGCATTATCCGGCTAATGATCTCGTTTTCCGGTGTTTGGCCGGTTAATGCTTTCAGTCGTCGTGTGTGGCGAGGCGTCGGAGTTGTTCTTCGTGTTTGCGTACTCGGTCGGCGATGGCTTCGACGGCGGTGCGCAGGGTTGCGATCTCGTCGGTGAGTCCGGTCAGGGTGCCGCTGGCGGCGGCCTGGTGGCGGTGCTGGTCGATGACCGCGCGCAGGGTGGGGTCGCGATAGAGGGTGGTGCGGCCCAGGCCAGTGGCGGCGGCGACGGCGGTGAAGGTGACCTTCTTGCCGTCGTGCCGGAGTGTGGCGCAGGCGCGCTCGACACGGTTGAGGATGTTGGTGGTGGTCACCCGGCTTGGGCCTCGCTGATCAGGGCGTCGAGTTGGGCGATGAGCTGGCAGTGTCGTTCGGCTTCGGTGATCCAGCCGCGTTTCTCGGCGTCGGCGGCGAGTGCTGCGGCGTCGACGCGTTGGGCGGCCAGAATCGGCAGTGAGCTGGGTTCGGCGTGGAAGCTGGGGCAGTGCTCGCAGATGTTGGCGTAGGTGCAGGCGCCCTGGGCGGGTGCGCGTAGGCAGAATCCGCCGGCCAGCCGGGACTTGAGCAGTGGAGTGTCCTTCCAGTCGGCGCCGCCGGTGATGTCGGTCAGCGGCAGGCTCCTGCGGCCGGCCCTCGGGGTTTTGGCCTGCTGCTTGACGAGGTCGAGGGCGCGCTCGTACTCGGCGCGGACGGTGGTGTCGAACAGTCGCCCGTAGCGCAGGCTCATCTCGGCGGACATGTGTCCGAGCAGCGCCATCAGGGCCTGCAGCGAGACGCCGGCGTTGACCAGGGCGGTGGCGTAGGTGTGGCGCAGCTGGTGCGGGGTGACGTGACCGAGCCCGGCGGTCACGGCGGCCCGGTCGAGCTCGGCGCGGACCGCGTTCTGCGACAGCCGTCGGCCGTGGTGGGTGAACAGGAACTGGGTCAGCCGTCGGTAGCGCGGGTGCGGCATCGGCCGCCCGGGGCTGCGGATCTCGGTGATGTGGTCGATCAGCGCGAGGATCTCGGCGTCGAGCGGGACCATCCGCTCGGTGTCGAGCTTGCCGAGTGGGACCTTTAGCCAGCTGCCGTGGCCGGGTAGCTCGTGCACGCAGTCCAGCTCGAGGTCGAGCAGCTCGCCGATGCGCAGCCCGCAGCAGCGTTGCAGCCGCAGTGCTGCCGCGGCCAGCTGGTTGCCGGGGTGGTCGGCCAGCGCCTGGGTGAGCCGGCGGTCGACGTCGACGGGCAGGTAGCGGGGCAGCACCTGGGGGAGCTTGGGGATGTCGTCGCGGAAGACCAGTTTGCGTGGGGGTGCGTCCGGCCAGCCCCACTCGGTGATGTCGGTCAAGAACGTGGTCAGCGCAAGCACCCGCCGGGAGCGGTCGGCGACGGTGATCAGCTCGTCGTTCTTGGCGTTCACCGCGTCGACCAGCGAGGTCAGGTAGGGCTCGATGTGTCGGCGGCGGTCGAGGTGGGCGATGGAGTCCAGGCCGGGGTCGACGTGGGCGAGGAACACCCCGAAGTGCTTGAGCCGGGTCGCGATCCCGGAGACCGTCTTGGCCTGGCAGGTCGCCCGCTTGCGGTCCAGGTAGGCGATCATCGCCGCGCGGATCGGTGCCCGCACCTCGGCCAGTCGTTCGGCGAACGGAACCGGACCGCCCGAGCGGGGCAGCTGATCGACGACTCCGAGGTGGAACAGGACCCGCTGGGTGTTGCTGACCGCCGCGAGGTAGTGCTGGTGGCCCTTGCCGGTGCGCTCGTGCCGGTCGTGACAGGCCGCGGTGAACATGTCCAGGTCGGCGATGGTGAGCTGGTCCAGGCGCCGTCCGGTCTGGATGAGCAGCCGGGCCGGGACCTGCGAGCCGGTGGCGAAGCGGACCCGCTCGGTGAACCCCAGCTCGGCGGCCGTGGCCATGAACCGGTCGAGATCCGACCCCAGCGGGGAGTCCTTGATGTCTCGCCAGATGCTGGAGAGCTTGCGTTCCAGCAGGTAGTCATAGCCGGGTCGGAGCACCCGGTGCAGCATCAGGAACGTGATGATCGGCCGGGTGGCCGATCCGGCGGACAACCTGGCCGTCAGCGGCTGCTCGGCCCACCGCTGCGGGTCCGACCAACGACGGAAGAACACCCGAGCCGCCTGCCAGTACGCGGTGTTGCCGCGGCCGCTGCCGGCCAGGTGGGCGAGGTAGGCAGCGTGCAGATCAGCGCTGGCGGATGCGGTCACGGGCGGCATCGAACTCGGCTTTCACGTGGGCGGGGGCCAGGTGGATGTAGCGGGCGGTGGTGTCGACGTGGGCGTGACCCAGCAGCGCCTGCATCACCGCCAGGTCGACCCCGGCCTCGGCCAGGGCGGTGCCGAAGGTGTGCCGCAGCGCATGCGGGTGCCCGCCGACGATCCCGGTCAGCCCGCGGTGATAGCGGAAGATCGTGCGCAGTCCGGCCGCGGTCAGCGGCTGGCCCCGGTTGGGCCCCTTGGCCACCAGGAACAGTCGGCTGCTGGCCGATTCGGGCCGCTCGGCCAGCAGGTAGACCTGGATCACCGAGGCGAGGTCGGCATCGAGCGGGACACGCCGTTCCCGCTGGGCCTTGCCGAGCACCTTCAGCCACCGGCCGCCGATGTCGGCGTCGACCACGACCAGGCCCAGCACCTCCGCCGAGCGCAGCCCGCAGTACAACAT
>DATMDS010000196.1:0-26933 GCA_035557575.1 Pseudonocardia sp.
GACGCCTGGGCCAGCGAGGGCACGGCCGTCCCCGAGGCGCCGGCCGTGGCGCCCGAGCCGAGCGACGCCTGGGCCAGCGAGGCCAGTTCCACCGCCGGGTCCACAGCCGACCAGGACGTCGAGCCACCGCCGGTCAGCGAGTCGGACGCCACCGCCGCAGCCCCTGAGGCCCCGCTTGCGGAATCGTCGGCAGCGCAAACGCCGGCGGTGGAGTCGGCCGAAGCGGAGTCGGCCGCCGCGGCATCGGCCTCGGCGGAAGCGGCCGGCTCGGTGACCGGTCAGTCCACGGCGGCCACCGCGCCGGCCACATCACCGGCCGACTCCTCCGGTTCCGCCCGCCGCGGTGCCGACGAGAGCAGCAGCACCCAGTAGCCGATCAGGATCGTGCAGTAGAGCGACCGCCCGAGGTCGGCGACCAGCCCCTCGGGCGGCCAGTCGGCGTTCCAGGACACGGGCACCACGGTCACCGCCAGCGCCGCCGCGGCCGCCGCACCCCGTCCGAGCGTGACCAGGACGAGCACCCCGGGCCAGAGCAACATCAGGTAGTTGTGCCAGGAGATCGGCGAGCAGAGCAGGCCCGCCGCGAGCACGGCGAACGGCACCGTACCGGCCGGATCGATGTGGTCCCGGTGCCGCCCGCACCACACCAGGGTGCCGACCAGCACGGCCAGGCCGAGCACCGCACCGAGCACCGGAGGCAGCCCGAAGCGGACCGCCAGCCCGGGCAGCGAGGCGTTGTCCACGGTGTCCGGTACCGGCTCCGAGAAGGCGATCTTCAGCCATTCGATGCCGCTGGTCGGCCCGGCGACCAGCACCCCGAGCAGGGTCGCCCCGGCCGCGGCGGTCAGCCCCGCCCGGAACGGCAGCCAGCGCCGCTGTGCGGCCGCGAGCAACAGCAACGGGGCCAGTGACGGCTTGAGCGCCACCGTCACCCCGAACAGCACCGCGGCCAGCACCGGCCGGCCGCGCCGCTCGGCGATCCAGCCGGCCACCAGCCCGGCCATCAGCACCGGATAGATCTGCCCGAGCACCAGCGTGCCGTGCAGCGGCGAGGAGGCCAGCACGGTGATCAGCACCGCGGCCGTCACCGGCCGCCGCAACCGCAGCTCCGCCGCCACGGCGAGCACGGAGCCGATCACCATCAGCAGCGTCAACGCGGCGAAGATCCGGTACCCGATCAGTGCATCGAGCCCGGCGAACGGCGTGAGCAGCACCGTCAGGAGCGGCGGGTTGAGGTTGGTCAGCTTGGCCGGGGTCTCGTAGATGTCGGCCCCGTGCACCAGGGCGACCGCGGAGTGCCAGAAGGTGTCGAAGTCCACGTGCAGCTCGCGCATGTCGGTCGACGGCAGCAGCGTCACCAGTGCGTCCGGATGCCGGACGTGCAGGACCACCGCGGTCACGATCGACGCCAGGATCACCACCGCCGCCACGGCCCAGTCCCGGGTCGCGGTGGTCGGGGCGGCGCGCCGTTCGGACAGGCGGGGTTCCAGCACGGGAGACCACGGTATCCGGCCTGGTGTTCCGATCCGAATCCGCTCCCCCGTCCCGGGGTTCCCGGCATGATGGATGGGTGCCGCCCCAGACCCGGATCCGCACGGCTGCCGTGATCCTGTCGTCGGTGCTCATCACGTTGGCCGCGGGGTGCGCGCAGGTGGTTCCGGGCGCCGCCGCGCCGGCGCCGGATCCGGTGCCGGCGCCGGCCGCGCGGAGCGCCCCGCTGCCCGCCCCGACCCCGCTGTCACCCGACCAGGTCAGCACGGCCACGACCGAGGCGCTGCAGGCCTTCTGGCGGGAAGAGTTCCCGGCCGCCTACGACCGCCCGTGGACCGACATCAGTGGTTTCGTCCCGGTCCGTACCCGCAGCCGCGCGGCCGCGGCGCCGCCCTGCCTGCGCCGTGCCTCCGACCTGGCCGGCCAGGCGTTCTACTGCCCGACTGCGGACATCATCGCCTGGGACGCGGACGGGTTGCTGCCGGCGCAGGTCGAGGAGTTCGGCACGGCAGGTGCCGTGGTGGTGCTGGCCCACGAGATCGGTCACGCCGTACACACCCGGCTCGGGATCGGCGCCGATCGCGGCTCCGCCCGGTACCCGCCGATCCTGCTCGAGGCGATGGCCGACTGCTTCGCAGGAGTGGCGCTCGCGCACCTGATCGCCTCCCCGGGCGCCGGGCTGCCCCTCGACCTCGTCGAGCGCGACCAGGCGTTGCTCGCGCTGGTCGGCTTCCGGGACCCGGTCGGGGTGGACTCCCGGGACGAGGGCGCGCACGGCAACGCCTTCGACCGGGTGTCCGCCTTCCAGCTCGGATACGGCGACGGAGCCCGCCGCTGCGCCGAGATGACCGTGCAGAACCAGGTGTTCACCCAGCGTCGTTTCGGATCCGCGGAGGACCGGGCCCGCCGCGGCGACCTGCCGTTGCCGGCGTTGCTGCCCGCCTTCGAGCAGGACGCCCGAGCCTGGTTCAGCGAGGTGGGCGGCAGCCGCGTCCAGGGCTGGCAGGCGCCGGCGCTGGGCGACGCCGGATCCTGCCCCGGACGGGCCGCCAGGGCGCAGGGACCGGCGGTCTTCTGCGCGGCCGACGGTGCGGTGCTGGTGAACGCCGACGAGCTGGAGGCCGTGCACCGGCAGTTCGGCGACTACGCGGCGGCCCTGCTGCTGGCCAGCCGGTACGGCCTGGCCACCGTGGACGCGATCGGCGTCACCACGACGGGCCCGGAGGCGGCGAGGACGGCGATGTGCCTGGGCGGCGCCTACACCGGGCGCCTGCTCGACGGTGCGTCGTTCTCCCTCTCACCGGGCGATCTCGACGAGGCCGTGCAGGTGCTGCTCAACGGGGACTGGGCGGCTCGCGACTCCGGCGGCCGGGCCGACCCCGCCGAGCACGGCTTCGATCGGGTCGCCACGTTCCGGTCCGGGCTGCTCGACGGCCCGCAACGGTGCCTGCCGGCGCCCTGAACCGCATCCGGACCCGGGCCGGCGCGGGCCGGTGCGGCCGGCGTCAGAACAGGGCGCGGGCCAGCGCTCGGCGGGCCGCGGTCACCCGGGGGTCATCGGCCGGGAAGAGTTCGAACAGCCCGACCAGGTGCTCGCGGACCCGGTCGCGGTCGTCCCCTGCGGTGCGTCCGACCAGGCCGACCAGCCGGGTGAAGGCCGCATCCACGCCGTCGACGGCGACCTCGGCGTCCGCCGCCGCGAGCTGGGCGTCGATGTCGTCGGGTGCGGCGTCGGCACGGGCCACGGCCGACGGGTCGACATTCTCGGCGCGGGCGAGGAACCGCACCTGCGACAGCGCGGCCCTGGCCTGCTCGTTGGCCGGCTCGACGGCGAGGATCTGCTGGTAGGCGGCTTCGGCCTGCTCGTAGTCGCCTCGTTCGAGGGCGTCCTCGGCCGCGGTGAAGCGCGGGTCCTCCGGCTCCTCGACCGGCGCCGCCCCATCCGCGGCGCTCTCCGCCTCGCGGATCGCCGGCATCCGGTCCCGCAGGGCGTCCAGCAACGCGGTGATCCACTGTCGGACCTGGGGCTCGGGCTGGGCACCGTTGAACGCGTCCACCGGCTGACCACCGACCACCGCGACCACCATCGGGATCGATTGGACACCGAAGGCCTGGGCGATGCGCGGGTTGGCGTCGATGTCGACCTTGGCCAGAATCCAGGCGCCGTTCCCGGCCGCGGCCAGGCGTTCCAGGACCGGCGAGAGCTGCTTGCACGGTTCGCACCAGGTGGCCCAGAGGTCGACGACGACCGGCACGGTCATGGACTGCTCGAGCACGTCGGCCTGGAAGCTGGCCTCCGTCACGTCGATGACGGTGACAGCGCCGCCGCCGCTCGCGGCCGACGCCGCGGTCGACGCCGGCGGCCGCGCGGCCGCCTCCGAGCGGGCTTTCAGGGCGGCGAGATCCACAGCTCCGGCCATCGCGGACGACAGGGCGGCCGGGCTGGCCGCTGGACGGGAATTGGGTCGAGACACGCTGACATCCTGGCACGCGGCGCGCGAGGTCCGCGCCCGACCACCGTCCCGACAGGCCCTCTGGTCAGCGGCTGACCGCGACGTCCGGTTTTCACCGCCCGGGCCGGGCCGCACGCACCGCCGCTACCGGGTCGGCACCAGTGGGCGCAGCCCCATCGGGTTGACCGCGAGGAAGCCGTCCCCGGCGACGATGGCGGTGACCAGGGGAGCCACCAGCTCGGTCAACCGATCGGCCCGAGTCGAGCCGACTGCCGCCCACGGGGCGTCGGCCAACTCGTCGGTGCGAGCCTCCACCTCTGCCCGCAGCGCGCTGCCGGCCGGCGTCGTCCCGCCCGGATCGATCAGTCCACGGTCGACCAACCGGTCGGTCGCCCGCTGCCATGCCGGCTCCGGCCAGCCCCGTGAGGTGCGTAGCCAGTCGCCGTCGAGCTGCTGATCAGCGGCGAACAGCACCAGCGCCTCGGCCGGGTCCAGTCCGGCGGTGAGCAGCGCCGCGACGTGCCCGTCGCCCCGCTGTTCCCGCAACACCGTCTGGGCCTGCCAGAGCACCAGATGGGGCTCGGCCGGCCATTCCAGGGCCGCGTTGGCGGCGGCCAGTGCTCGACCCGCCGTGGGGGCCGCACATGCCGCCTCGCGAGCGATGTCGGCGGCCTCGGCCACTTCCGGCGAGCCCAGCACCTGCGCTCCGAGCAGCCGGTGCAGCGCCGCGTCCACGGCAGCCAGCCGGATCTCGACGAAACGCTCCGGAGCCGCCAGCGACCAGACCGCCGGAACCGCGCGCCGGACGAACTCCGGATGGAAGCCGTAGAACAGCGCCGCCACCAGCTCCGGCCCCGCCGCACCCAGGGGTGCTGCGCGCAGCGCGAAGTAGCTCATCCAGAAGCCCCGGGTCCCGACCGCAGCGCATGCGTCCTTGGATTCCGGCGCGAAGTACGTCACCGCGTGTACCGGTTCGACGGCCCGCCACAGCCGCCGGGCTCGGTGTTCGGTCTGCCTCACCCGTTCGTCCCGCTCGTGCGCCGAGCGCCTGCGATCACCCCTCGAACACTAGGACGTCCGACTAACTCCGGTCCAGGCCCGATTCACCAAGGCGCTCGGTGGGCAGCCGGGCGCTCGGTGGGCAGCCGGAACGGGACGCCACAGCCCCGGACGCCGTGCAGCCAGCCGTGCAGCCAGCCGGAGGTGCGTCACACCTCACTCCCGCTCGAGTGCGGCCTCCACCCGCTCCACCTTGGCCTGCAGTTGCCCGGTGTGCCCCGGACGGATGTCGGCCTTGAGCACCAGGCTCACCCGCGGCGCGTGCGCCTGCACGGCCTCGACGGCCGCCTTCACCACGGCCATGCCCTCGTCCCAGGTGTCGGCCTCGATCGTGGTGAACATCGACGTGGTCTCGTTGGGGAGCCCGGACTCCCGAACGACGCGTACCGCCTCGGCCACGACATCTCCGACGCTGTCCGAGCCGCCGCCGGCCGGGGCGATGCTGAATGCGAAGAGCATGGCCGACACTGTGCCCCGCAACAGCACCGCCCGCGACACCGAGCCGGAAACGCGGGGCCCGACGGCGGAGCGGGGCCGCCGTCGGCGCACCTCGAGTCCGATCCGGATCTCGGTGCGCCGTCGTGCCATCGGGCATCGGAGCCGTCCACACGGCGTCGGTGCGGGCAGCACCGCCGGTGGCGTCGCCGCCCCGATCGCGCAGTTCATGCCCGGTGTGACGGCCTACACTGCTAGCGTCGCCCGCCATGGTCCACCGCGAGCCACTCCCGTTCGACCCGATCACCCGGGCCGCGGAGCTGTGGGCTGCCCGGATCGGGCCGGCGCGGACCATGGCCGCGGTCACCAGCATCATGCGGGTGCAGCAGATCCTGCTGTCCGCCGTGGATGGTGCACTGCGCCCGCACGGCCTGACCTTCGCCCGGTACGAGGCCCTCGTCCTGCTGACCTTCTCCCGGACCGGGAGGTTGCCGATGCGCGTCATGGGCGATCGGCTGCAACTGCACCCGACCAGCGTGACCAACATCGTCGATCGACTGCAGGCCGACGGTCTGGTCCGCCGCATCCCACATCCCACCGACCGGCGGGCGACCCTGGTCGAGATCACCGAGACCGGCTCCGGCCTACTGGAGAGCGCGACGAAGTCGGTCACCGCCATCGATTTCGGACTGTCGGGCCTCAGCGCTGAACAGGAGGTCGAACTGACCGAACTGCTCAGCCGCGTCCGGCGGGCCGCCGGCGACTTCGCCTGACGGGCGGGTCGGCCCACGACCGGCGGTCCGAACCGGTCCGCCACCCCCATCACGACACTCCGTCGCCAGTCGGCGGATCACCGTCAGAGCCGCCGTTCCGCTTCTGGCGCGCTCCCCGCGGGCGGCCGCCCGGCCAGGCCCGCATCGTCCGCCGCCGGCCTGGCCCGGCCGCTCGTCGTCGGGGACGTCGGGATGGCCGGGCCGCGCGCCGCCCGGCACAGGCCCCGGTCACCGCACCGCCGGCCGACGCCGCCAGCACACACAACGAGCATGTCGTCAGATCCATGTCCCACCTCCGTCAACGGTCGTTAACTCAACACCGTTGACAGTAGAGAGCAGCACCGACATTCTTGAGCCATGCCCGACCGGGACGGACCTTCCCTCCTGCAGGCGGCCCGCGCCGCGCGCGGCTGGTCACAGTCGCGAGCGGTCCGCGAGCTCCGCTCCCTGGCTGGATCGCGGGCCATGACGGTCGCCGCGGCACCGAGCCTGAAGACGCTGCTGTCCCGTTGGGAGAACGGGCATTCGGTACCGGAGCCGCAGTACCGGGACCTGCTGGCCGAGCTGTACGGCCGCTCCGCCGGTGAGCTCGGCCTGAGCCTGGCGACCGGCCCGGAGTCCGCGGCGGAGCGCAGCCTCGCCGCGGCCCTCGCCGCGGCATCGGCCGGTGGTGACCGGGCGCGGCAGCTCTGGCAGCAGCAGCTCGTACTCGCCCGCGAACTGGACGACACGACCGGCGCGGCCGGGTCCGGCGCGCTGGTCACCGCCCTGGTCGAGAGGCTCGCCGACACCCTGCTGCACACGGTGCCGGCTGCGGCCCGCACCGAGCTGGCCGCCGTGCTCAGCGCAGCGGCCGCCCTGGCCGGCGACCAGGCGCTGGACCTCGTCCGGCCGGACCGGGCATGGCGGCACTACGACCAGGCCAGGCAGGCGGCGCGGGAGGCCGAGCTGCCCGGCGCGGCGGCGGTCGCGACGGTCGGGCTGGCGACGACGCTGATCGAGGTCGGGGAGCCCGGCTCGGCCGTCCAGCTGCTGAGCCAGTCCCCGGCACCACCGGCACACGTGCAGGCGCGGCTGCAGCTGGCGATGGCGCTGGCCCGAGCGGCAGCCGGCGAGCCGGAGCCGAGCCGGGCTGCCGTCACGGCGGCAGCCCGGGCCCTGCGGGCGACGCCGGTGGACATCGTCGATCGGCGGGACGCTCCGCCGGTCGAGCTGTCCGACCTGCATCGCTGGCAGGGCCGGGTACTGGTGGAGCTGGCGGATCCGGGCGCGATCGCGCCACTCGAGCAGGCGCTGGCCGCCGGCTCCCGCTCGACCCGGCAGCGGGCCGCGGTGCACGCCGATCTGGCGCTGGCACTGCGGGGTGAGCAACCGCAGCGGGCCACCGAGCACGCGCGCAGCGCCCGCGAACTGGCCGCCGGCATCGGCTCCGAGCGCATCCCGGCTCGGCTGGCTCGCTGGGGAGGCGCCGGATGAGCCGCCGGGCTCAGCGCTCAGCGCGAGGCCGGGTCCGCAGTGTCGGGCTCGTTGCCGCGGTCGAGCTCGTCGGCCGCCTGGTACGGATCCATCTCCCCCGCCAGCACGCGCTTGGCCAGCCCGGGGAGCCCTCCGGCGCCGCGCGCCTCCTCGATCCTGGCCCGGACCCGTTCCAGCGCGATGGCCTGGATCTCGGCGGCCGCGCGCGCCAGCCGACGCCGCTCCCGCTCCCCCGACGAGTCGAGCCAGCGGCGGTGGGCGTCGAGCGCAGCCACCAGCTCGGTCATACCCTCGCCGCGGGCGGCCACGGTGCGCAGGACCGGGATCCGCCAGCCGCCCGATCGGCCGATGGTGGCGTCGAGCCCGCCCCGCTCCCCGAGCGACAGCATCCGGCGCAGGTCGCGCACCGTCTCGTCCGCGCCGTCCCGATCGGCCTTGTTCACCACGAACACGTCAGCCACCTCGAGCACACCGGCCTTGGCCGCCTGCACCCCGTCACCCGCGCCGGGGGCGAGCAGCACCAGCGTGGTGTCGGCCAGCGCCACGATCTCGATCTCGCTCTGCCCGACGCCGACCGTCTCGATGAGCACGACGTCACAGCCGGCCGCATCGAGCACACGCAACGCGTGCGGCGTCGACCAGGCCAGACCGCCCAGGTGGCCGCGGCTGGCCATCGAGCGGATGAACACGCCCTCGTCCGTGGCGTGCTCCGCCATCCGGACCCGATCACCGAGCAGGGCGCCGCCGGAGAACGACGACGACGGGTCGACCGCGAGCACGCCCACCCGCCGGTCCGCCGCACGCAACGCCGTGACCAGCGCGGAGGTGGTGGTCGACTTGCCGACCCCTGGTGGCCCGGTCACGCCGATGACGTGGGCCCTGCCGGCGTGGCGAGCCAGCGCCCTCGCCACCTCCCGCAGCGCCGGGCCTCCGTCCTCGACCAGCGAGATCAGGCGGGCGACTGCCAGCTGCTCACCGCGTCGGGCCCTCTCGACCAGGTCGGGGACGTCGGGTCGGCGCACGGACGGAAGCCGCCGTCAGCTCGCCGCCGGCACGCGGATGATCAGGCCGTCGCCCTGCCCGCCGCCGCCGCAGAGCCCGGCGGCCCCGACGCCGCCGCCGCGCCGCTTGAGCTCCAGGGCGAGATGCAGCGCGATCCGGGCTCCGGACATGCCGATGGGGTGACCGAGGGCGATGGCCCCGCCATTGACGTTGACCTTGTCGGGGTCGATGCCGAGCATGCGGGTGGAGACGATGCCGACCGCGGCGAACGCCTCGTTGATCTCCACCAGGTCGAGGTCCGCCGGAGCGATTCCCTCCTTGGCGCACGCCGCCTCGATCGCGTTGGCCGGTTGCTCGTGCAGGCTGGCGTCCGGGCCGGCCACCACACCGTGCGCGCCGATCTCGGCCAGCCAGCTCAGGCCGAGCTCCTCGGCCTTGCTCCTGCTCATCACGACCACGGCCGCGGCGCCGTCCGAGATCTGGGAGGCCGAGCCCGCCGTGATCGTGCCGTCGGAGGAGAAGGCCGGTCGCAACCGGGCCAGGCTCTCGACCGTGGTGTCGCCGCGCACCCCCTCATCGGTGCTGAAGCGCACCGGCTCACCCTTGCGCTGCGGGATCTCGACCGGCGCGATCTCCTCGTCGAACAGACCCTTGGCCGCCGCTGCGGCAGCCAGTTGGTGCGAGCGGGCAGCGAACTCGTCCTGCTCGGCGCGGGTCAGCTCGTAGCGGGAGTTGGACTTCTCGGTGGACGCACCCATCGCGACCTGGTCGAACGCGCAGAAGAGTCCGTCGTGGGCCATGTGGTCGAGCATCTGCACGTCGCCGAACTTGAAGCCCTCGCGGGACTTGCCGAGCAGGTGCGGCGCCTGGGTCATCGACTCCTGGCCGCCCGCCACCACGATGTCGAACTCGCCGGCCCGGATCAGCTGGTCGGCGAGCGCGATCGCGTCCAGCCCGGACAGGCAGACCTTGCTGACGGTCACCGCCGGCACGGTCATCGGGATCCCCCCGGCCACGGCGGCCTGGCGAGCCGGAATCTGGCCCGCCCCGGCGGTCAGCACCTGTCCCATGATCACGTACTGAACCTGTTCGGGCGCGACCCCCGCGCGGTCGAGGGCCGCCCTGATGGCCACCCCGCCGAGCTCCGCTCCGGAGAAACCCTTCAGCGAGCCCAACAGCCGACCCATCGGCGTCCGGGCCCCAGCAACGATGACCGATCCCGACATCCGTCCTCCAGCCTCTGCGGTGGTGGGGGTGGACCGACGATACCCGCCCGGAGGAGCGGCGATCCTGGCTCGGGAGCCGGCCACGGCCGTGATGCGGCACACAGCCCCCGCAGCCCGGCACCGGAGTTAACTTCCGGAAATGGGAGAGCACAAGGTCACAGCGGTGGATCACGTGGGCATCGCGGTGCCCGACCTGGACGCGGCGATCGCCTGGTACGAGGCAACCTTCGGCCTGGTCGCGACGCACTCCGAGACGAACGAGGAGCAGGGGGTCCGGGAGGCGATGCTGTCCGCTCCCGGCGACTCGGGAGCGGCGATCCAGCTGCTGGCCCCGGTGCGGTCGGACTCACCCATCGGACGGTTCCTCGAACGCAGCGGCCCGGGCATCCAGCAGATGGCCTACCGCGTGACCGACATCGACGCGAGCTGTGCCGCCCTGCGGGAGCAGGGCGTTCGGCTGCTCTACGACGAGCCCCGCCGCGGCACCGCCGGGTCCAGGATCAACTTCGTGCACCCGCGGGATGCCGGTGGCGTTCTGGTCGAGCTCGTGGAGCCCGCTTGACCCCCACCTGTGAGCTGCGTTTCTCCTGCCCAGTGAGCTGGGGATCGCCTCCACACGGAACAGCGGCTACCATACTACGCAGTAACGTTCGGGATACCACGCAATGTGACCGGGCCGGAGGCTAGCTGTGCAGGAGATCCTCGACGCCATTCTCGCCGATGAGTACGACGCGATGGGCGGTCTCACCCTTCCCGACCACTACCGCGGCATCACGGTGCACGCGGACGAGTCGGACATGTTCGCGGGCATCCCGTCGCGCGACAAGGACCCACGCAAGAGCCTGCATCTCGACGAGGTGCCGACCCCCGAGTTGGCGCCCGGGGAAGCGATCGTGGCCGTGATGGCCAGCGCGATCAACTACAACACCGTCTGGACGTCGATCTTCGAGCCGATGCCGACGTTCGGGTTCCTCAGGCGCTACGGCCGGATCTCCCCGGAGGCCAAGCGCCACGACCTGCCCTATCACGTGGTCGGGTCCGACCTGGCCGGTGTGGTTCTGCGCACCGGGCCGGGTGTGAACGCCTGGAAACCGGGCGACCAGGTGGTGGCGCACTGCCTGTCGGTGGAGCTGGAGAACCCCGACGGCCACGGGGACACGATGATGGACCCGGAGCAGCGCATCTGGGGCTTCGAGACGAACTTCGGCGGGCTGGCCGAGCTGGCACTGGTCAAGTCCAACCAGCTGATGCCCAAGCCGGGCCACCTCACCTGGGAGGAGGCGGCCAGCCCCGGGTTGGTGAACTCCACCGCGTACCGACAGCTCGTCTCGCGCAACGGCGCCGGCATGAAGCAGGGCGACACGGTGCTGATCTGGGGTGCCTCGGGCGGGCTCGGCTCGTACGCCACCCAGTTCGCCCTGAACGGCGGAGCCACCCCGGTCTGCGTCGTGTCCTCGCCGGAGAAGGCGGAGATCTGTCGCCGGATGGGCGCAGACCTGATCATCGATCGGAACGCCGAGGGATACCGGTTCTGGCGCGACGAGCACAACCAGGACCCGAAGGAATGGAAGCGCTTCGGCTCCAAGATCCGTGAGCTGACCGGCGGCGAGGACCCGGACATCGTGTTCGAGCACCCGGGTCGGGAGACGTTCGGCGCGAGCGTCTACGTCGCCCGACGCGGTGGGACCATCGTGACCTGCGCCTCGACCTCCGGGTTCGATCACTCCTACGACAACCGGTACCTGTGGATGAACCTCAAGCGGATCGTCGGCTCGCACTTCGCCAACTACCGCGAGTCGTACGAGGCGAACCGGCTCATCGACAAGGGCCTCATCCACCCGACCGTGTCCAAGGTCTACGGGCTGGCCGACACCGGCCAGGCCGCGCTGGACGTGCACCTGAACAACCACCAGGGCAAGATCGGCGTGCTGGCGCTGGCTCCGAAGGAGGGCCTGGGGGTGACCAACCCGGAGAAGCGGGCACAGCACCTCGACGGCATCAACCGGTTCCGCGGCAAGTGAGCTCGCCCGCGCTCCGTGGTGGCCTCGACCACCACGGAGCGTGAGCCGGATGCTCCGTTCAGATGCAGCCGGTACGGTTGGAAACATGGCTCCCGAGCCCGATCCCCCCTCGCCGGATGGCGCATTCGCTGTTGTCCGGAAGGGTTATGACCAAGGTCAGGTCGAGGGCCATCTACGCCGGTTGGATGCCGAGATCCAGATTCTGGCCACCGACCGGGATGCCGCGCTCGACCAGTCCGCCCAGCTCGCCCAGGAGCTCGACGACGCGCGGTTGCGCATCGAGCGGCTCCGCGTGCAGGTACGCAATCTGATCAGTCCGCCGCAGAGCGTCCAGGGCATGAGCGAGCGGATGCGGTCGATGTTGCGGCTCGCCGAGGACGAAGCCGGGGAGATGCTCGGTCGCGCCGAGCAGGACGCCGGCCAGCTCCGCGCGGAGGCGCAGGAGCAGGCCGAACGGTTGATCGCCACCGCGAAGCAGGACGCGGCGGCGATCCGTGCCGCGGCGCAGGCTGCGGCACAGCGATCGGAGCGGGAGATCGCCCAGGTCCGCACCGAGCTCGACGCCGAGATCGCCGCGGCGCGGGAGCGGCTCATCGCCGACCGGACCGCTGCGGAGCAGCGACAAGCCAACTCGTGGACGGAGTCGGAGTCCCGGCGCAAGCTCGTCGAGGAGGACTTCACGATCGCCATGAACCGCCGCCGCTCGGAGGCGCTCGCCGCGCTTCTCGCCGAGCGGGAGGGGCTCGAGCTCGAGGTGTCGCGGACGCGGGAGGCCGCTGCGGCGCAGGCGCATGCCGTACTCGAGCGCGCCCAGGCCGAAGCGCGGGCCGAGGTGGAGCGGGCGCAACAGGCGGCCGACGCCATCACCTCCGATGCGCAACGGCGCACCCGCGAACTCATACTCATCCGTGGCCGGATCGTCGAGCAGCTCGGTGGTGCCCGGGCGGCGCTGGGCGAGCTGATCGAGGGGCTGGAGCCGGTTCGCGGCGAGACCGACCCGGACGGGGCGACCGGGGTCAGCGCGGCCGACCCCGTCGCAGCGGTCGTGGCAGCTCCCCCAGCGGATGCCGATTCCGGCCCGACGGCGGTGATCCCGGCTACGCAGGACGACCGTCCCGACGAGCCGCCCGCCCGACCGACCATCGACTCTGGGCCACCCGCGGCTCGTCCGCCAGCATCAGTGCCGCCTGCCCGGCCGGCGCAGCCGGCCGCGGCCACCCCGAATCCGTCGTCGCCCGTCCGCGGCGGCCGACCGGCGCAGCCGAAACGGCCCCCTCGACCGGTCGCCGCTCCGATACCGGGCCCGGCGCCGAGAACGGGGTCGGCGCGTCCCGCTCCGCCGCGACCGGCTGCGAATCCGACCGCTGCGACGGCGTCCGCCGCACCCGCACCCCCGCCCGCGAGCCCGGTTCCCCCCGCGCCATCGCCTCGCCCGGCGCGGTCGGCCGGCGCCGAGCCCCGCTCGGACCGGCGGGGGCGACCGCCGTCCCCGACCGGGCGGCCGCCCATCGATCCCGCATCAGCCGACTCACCACCGGCCACCGCCGACGAGAGTCCCCCGGCGTCCACGGACACCGACTCCCGGCCACATCCGGCCGGCCACCCCGTCCCCGCACCCGGCGCGCGCACGTCGAGCCCGCCCAGGTCGGGCCCCGATCCGGAGGCCGACCGGTCGCTGCCCCGCGGTCGCGGCCACCGGCCGATCCCGAAACGGGTGCCCAGCGCTCGGCCGGCCCCGGACCGCCACTGATCGGACCGAGCGGTCGGCGCCTCAGCGCCGACGTCCGCCCGGTCCCCGGCGGTGCCGGGCGGCCCAGCACGAGGCGTGCCAGTGCCGGCGGTCCTCGACAGAGCCGAACTCCGCCGCGGGCCAGGCCACCACGTGCGGCGCTCCGGCCGGAATGAGCTGGTCGCAGCCCGGACACCGGTAGGGCTTGGTCGAGGCCGCGCCGGGCACGCTGCGGACCAGCCAGTCGCCGTCGGGTCCCGTCTCGGCCCGCGTGATGCCGGCCGACGCCAGCCGCGGAGGCGGCGGCCGGTCGCGGCGGCGGCGTCGACCCACGACGATCACCGTCCGTACCGGGGCCGGCGGCCGAACGGCACGACCACCCCGACCGCTCGCCGCTCGCCCGGCACGTCCCACCGCCCTCGTGATCACCTCGCATCCTCCCCCGCGGCGGCTCGTTCCGCCCGGCCGGCTCGGACGCTAGAACAGCCGCAGGTCGTCGGACTCCACGCCGCGCAGCTCGTCGTAGTTGACGACCACGCACCGGATACCGCGGTCCTGGGCCAGCGTGCGGGCCTGGGGCTTGATCTGCTGCGCCGCGAACACCCCGGCGACCGGGGCCAGCAGCGGGTCGCGGTTCATCAGCTCGAGGTAGCGGGTGAGCTGCTCGACGCCGTCGATCTCGCCCCGGCGCTTGATCTCGACGGCGACGCTGGCCCCGCTGTGATCACGGCACAGCAGGTCGACCGGACCGATCGCGGTCATGTACTCGCGGCGGACGAGCGTGTAGCCGTCGCCGAGCACGCCGGGGTGCGCGGCCAACAGCTCCTGCAGGTGCGCCTCCACCCCGTCCTTCACCAGCCCCGGATCGACGCCGAGGGTGTGCGAGGAGTCGTGCAGCACCTCGTCGATCGTGATCACCAGCGACTCGTCGGCCTTGTTCCGCACGGTCCACCGGTCCGGCTGCTCCTCCAGCCAGCACGGCGGGCTCATCCAGTTCAGCGGCTTGTACGCGCGGTCGTCGGCGTGCACGCTCACCGACCCGTCCGCCTTGACCAGCAGCAGCCGCGGAGCCATCGGCAGGTGAGCGGTGAGTCGGCCGACGTAGTCCACCTGGCAGCGGGCGATGACGAGGCGCACCCGGCGAGCGTAGAGCGGCACCCCGGGCGCGGGCCCCAGGGCCGCCCTTGGCACCGTGGGCGGGTGGAGAGGCTCAGCAGCCGCGAGGTCTACGCGAACAGTTGGATGTCGGTGCGGGAGGACCGGATCCGCCGACCGGACGGCACCGACGGCATCTACGGAGTGATCGACAAACCGACGTACGCCCTGGTCATCCCGCGCGACGGTGATCGGTTGCAGCTCGTGGAACAGTTCCGCTACCCGGTCGGCCGGCGGCGCTGGGAATTCCCGGCCGGGACCGCCCCGGAGCGCGCGGCCCAGGACCCGGCCGAGCTGGCGATCCGCGAGCTGGCCGAGGAGACCGGGCTGGTGGCGGGGCGGATGGAGCTGATCGGGCACCTGGACGTGGCTCCGGGCATGTCCAGCCAGCTGGGCACGGTGTGGCTCGCCACGGAGCTGGTCGAGGGGCCCGCGGAGCGCGAGCACTCCGAGCAGGACATGCGGGCGGCCTGGTTCAGCACCGCCGAGTTCGAGGCGATGTGCCGCCGCGGCGAGATCACCGACGCCCAGAGCCTGGCCGCCTACCTCCTGCTCCGCCTGCACGACGACAACCCCAACCGTGGCACCGGGCGGGCCGCCGGGGTTACCGTCAGCCCATGACCGAGTACGAGCACCTGCTGGTCAAGTCGGACGGCGACACCGTGCGGATCACGATGAACCGCCCGGAGCGGCGCAACGCGCTGTCCGAGCCGCATCTGCGCGAGCTGCTCGACGCGTTCGAGACCGCCGGCCGCAGCAACGCGACCGGGATCGTGCTGGCCGCCGAGGGCAAGGCGTTCTCCGCCGGTCACGACTTCGCCGACGTGGCCGGCCGGGACCTGGCCGGGGTCCGGGATCTGCTGCGGCTGTGCACGAAGGTGATGCAGACCGTCCAGGAGGTGCCCCAGGTGGTGATCGCCCGGGTGCAGGCGCTCGCGACCGCCGCCGGGTGCCAGCTGGTCGCCTCCTGTGACCTCGCGGTGGCCGCCGAGTCCGCGGCCTTCGCGCTGCCGGGCGGTAAGGCGGGCTGGTTCTGCCACACGCCGGCGGTGCCGGTGGCCCGCACCGTGGGGCGGAAGCGGCTGATGGAGATGGCGCTGACCGGCGACGCGGTCGACGCCACCACCGCCGCCGACTGGGGCCTGATCAACTACGCGGTACCGGACGCCGAGCTGGACGCCCGCGTCGACGAGCTGCTGGCCCGGGCGACCCGCGGCAGCCGCTTCGGCAAGGGCGTCGGCAAGCAGACGCTGTACGCCCAGCTGGACCGCCCCGAGGCCGACGCCTACGCGATCGCCATCGAGGTGATGGCCGCGCTGTCGCAGTCCCCCGGAGCCCGTGAGGGCATGGCCTCGTTCCTGGAGAAGCGCCGCCCCGTCTGGCCCGACTGAGCGCCCGGCGGCGCGGGGCGCGGACCCGGCCTGCCGGTGCGAGGATCGGCCCATGGTGCTGCGCGTCGCCGGGCTGCCGGTGTGGGTCGGGCCGAGCGATGTCGTGGCCGGCGCCCGGGCGGTGATGGGCTGGACCGACGACGCGGCGGAGCTGGTGGCGGGGCTGCCCGAGCGGGTCGCCGGGCTGCTGGACGAGGTGGACGGCCTGCTCGGGCGGGTCGGCCGGGCGGTCACCGAGGTGGAACGGCTGGTCGGCAGGGTCGACGACACGGTGGACGGCGTCGCGGCGGTGCTCGACGGGGTCCGAACGGCGGTACAACGGGTGGATCGGGTGCTGCTCGACGCGGATGCGGTGGTCCAGCGCACCGACCCGCTGCTGACCGAGGTCGGGGCAGTCACCACGGGGGCCGCGGCCGCGCTGGTCCGCGTCGACGCGGCGGCCGTCGGAGCTGCCGCGCTGATGGAGCGCGCCGATCGGATCGTCGACGACGTCGCCGTGGTGGTGACCGGGGCGGGTGCCACGACCACTGCGGCGGACCGGTTGGTGACCGCGGCCACCGGGATCACCGACCGCGCCGGCGCGGTCGTCGACCGGGCCGGCACCGTCGCCGACCGGGCCGACGGGATCATCGAACAGGCCGGCACCGTCGCCGACCGCGCAGGCGGGGTCATCGACCAGGCCAACGGTGTCGCCGGGCAGGCGGGCCACGTGGTGGCGAGCGCAGCACATGTCTCCGAGCGGGCCGGCGCCGTGGTCGCCGAGGCCGCCGCGGCCAGCGAGACAGCGAACAGCCTGTTGCGCCTTTACCAGCCGGTGGCGGAGCGGGGCGCGCCGCTCGCCCGCCGGTTCGTCGAGCAGATCTCCGAGGACGAGCTGCGCGCGGCGATCCGGATGGTCGACCAGCTGCCACAACTCGCCCACCACATCGAGAACGACATCATTCCGATCCTGATCACACTGGACCGCGTCGGCCCGGACGTGCACCAGCTGCTCGAGGTCCTGCAGGACCTGCGGCTGGCGATCCAGGGTGTGCCGGGTTTCCGGATGCTGCGCCGCCGGGGCGAACGCGACGAGCCGGACGACGAGCCCGGCTGATCCCGACCGGATGGATGCCCTTCCGTCCAGGGAGGCCGGACCGCTGCGCCATCGACCCGACCTGCCCGAATACGGCGGGGTCGACACCATCGCGTGATCCATCGATGGCAGGCTGTTCAGGTGACCACGGAGTCGGGCGTGCGGAGACCCGCCGAGCCGTCGTCGACGGCCGCCCTGCTGGCGGCGCTGACGACGCTGCGCGAGACGGCCGCGGCGGCCCGCTTCGCGCTGCGCATCCCGGGGGCCGAGCAGGCCGACGAGCAGCGCGTGCAGCTGGTGCACCAGCTCGACGACTACGTGTTGCCCCGGTTGCGCCGGATCGACGCGCCGCTGCTGACCGTGATCGGCGGCTCGACCGGGGCGGGCAAGTCGACCGTGGTGAACAGCCTGGTGCGGGCCCCGGTCAGCTTGGCAGGGGTGATCCGGCCGACGACCCGCTCGCCGGTGCTGGTCTGCCACCCCTACGACCTGCACTGGTTCTCCGACGCCCGGGTGCTGCCGGAGCTGACCCGCACCAGCGGCGCCGCCACCGACCAGCAGAGCCTGCAGCTGGTGAGCTCGGCCGCGATGGACCCGGGGCTGGCCTTCCTGGACGCGCCGGACATCGATTCGGTGGTCGCGGAGAACCGCAGGCTGGCCGGCCAGTTGATGGCCGCGGCCGATCTCTGGCTGTTCGTCACCACCGCGGCCCGCTACGCCGACGCGGTGCCGTGGGACATGTTGCAGGCCGCCCAGGCCCGGGGCACGTCGCTGGCCGTGCTGCTGAACCGGGTGCCGACGGGAGCCGAGCAGGAGGTCGGCGCGCACCTGCAGGAGATGTTGCGGGCCCACCAGCTGGGCAACGCGCCGCTGTTCGTGATCAGCGAGGTCCGGCTGGTGGACGCCATGCTGCCGGAGCAGGTGGTGGCGCCGCTGCGGACGTGGTTCGAGCAGCTCGCCGGGGATGCCGCCCGGCGCGCCGCGGTCGTCCGGCACACGCTGCAGGGTGCGCTGAACAGCCTGCGCCCGCGCACCGCGGCCCTGGCCGCGCACGCCGCCGCCCAGGCGGACGCCGTGCAGCGGCTGCGCGAGGACGCCGGCGCGGCCTACGCGGGCGCGCTGAGCGCGGTCGACGACGGCATGAGCGACGGCACCCTGCTCCGCGGCGAGGTGCTCGCACGCTGGCAGGAGTTCGTCGGCACCGGCGAGTTGATGCGCACCCTGCAGACCCGGATCGGCCGCTGGCGGGACCGGCTCGCCGCGGCGGTCACCGGCACCGCGGGGCCCGCGGACGACCTCGCGGTGGCCCTGGAGTCCGGCATCGTGCTGCTGGTGGACAGCGCCGCCGCGAATGCCGCCGAGAACGCGGTCACGGCATGGCGCGCCAACGCCGCGGGAGCCGAGCTGCTGCGGACTGCCGGCTCGACGCTGGGCCGCACCTCACCGGGCTTCCGGGCCGCCGTGGAACGCACCGTGCGGGACTGGCAGGCCGCGGTGCTGGAGCTGGTGCGGCGCGAGGGCGGCGCCCGCCGGAACTCCGCCCGCGCCGCGGCCTACGGGCTGAACGCGACCGGGCTGCTGGTGATGGTCGTGGTGTTCGCCACCACCAACGTGATCGCCGCCCCGTTGGAGGTCGCGGTGGCCGGGGGCACCGTGGCGCTGTCGCAGAAGGTGCTGGAGGCGGTGTTCGGCGACCAGGCCGTGCGCCGGCTGGCCGAGACCGCGCGGGTGGACCTGCTCGAACGGGTGGCCGAGCTGCTGGCCGACGAGCGGGAACGCTTCGACACGCTGCTCGCCGCCCAGGCTCTCGATCCGGCCGAGGCGGCGGCGCTGGAGCAGGCCGCGGTGGCAGTGGAGAAGGCCCGATGAGACTCGAGGAGACCCATCCCCTGGCGGACCGGCGGCGGCGACGCGCGGAGCGTCAGGCCGAGCGGGACCGGGACGTCGCCGACGCCGCGGTGGCCGACCGGCTGACCGCGCTGGACGAGGTGATCACGCTCGGCACCGGCCGGCTGGACTCCACGCTGCTCGGCCCGGCCCTGGAGCTGCAAGGCCGGGCCGGCGAGCGGCTGCGGCTGTCCGAGTCGCACACCGTGGTCGCGCTGGCCGGGGCCACCGGGAGCGGCAAGTCCTCGGTGTTCAACGCGCTGGCCGGCGAACCGCTTTCCCAGGTCGGGGTGCGCCGACCGACGACATCGACCGCGCACGCGGTGATCTGGGGCCCCGAGGGGGCCGGTCCGCTGCTCGACTGGCTGCGGATCCCGCGCCGGCACTACCTCGACTTCCTCGACCGGTCGACCGACGGCGACCGCAGCCTCGACGGTCTGGTGTTGCTGGATCTGCCCGACCACGACTCCACCGCGCCCACCCACCGGCTGGAGGTGGACCGGCTGGTCCCGCTGGTCGACGTGCTGGTCTGGGTGCTGGACCCGCAGAAGTACGCCGACGCCGCCGTGCACGAGCGCTACCTGCAACCGCTCGCCGGGCACGCCGAGGTGATGGTGGTCGTGCTCAACCAGGCCGACCTGTTGCCCGGCCACCACGTCGAGGCCGCGCTCGAGGACCTGCGCCGGTTGCTGGCGGCCGACGGGCTCGGCCCGGTACCGGTGCTCGCCACCTCGGCCGTGGCCCCGCACGGGCTGGACGGGCTGCACCAGGTGCTCGTCGACGCCGTCGCCGCGCACCGCGCCGTGCTGTTGCGGATCGCCGCGGACCTGGATGCGGTGGCCACCCGGCTGGACGGGGTCGTCGCCGAACCGGCCCGGGACACGCTGGACCGCGGTGCCGTCTCCGCCCTGACCACCGCACTGGCCGCCGCGTGCGGCGCGCCCGCCGTGGGTTCCGCGGTCCGGCAGGCCTACGTGCGGCGGGCCGGGGCGGCGATGGGCTCGCCGTTCGTGCGCTGGGTGCGCCGACTGCGTCCGGACCCGCTGCGCCGCCTGCACCTGGAACGCCGGCAGCCGGAGGGTCGGCAGCCGACCGACGACCCCGCGGTGCCGGCCCGCAGCTCGGTGCCGGCGCCGACCGCGGTCGAGCGCTCCCGGGTCGAGGTCGCGATGCGTGCCCTGGCCGACCACGCCTCCGAGCGGTTGCCCCACCCGTGGCCGGACGCGGTGCGCGGCGCGGCCCGCTCCCGCACCCCCGACCTGGCCGACGCGCTGGACCGCGCGGTCGTCGGCACCGATCTGGGCGTGCGCGCCAAGCCGGCCTGGTGGCGGGTGATCGGGGCGGTGCAGGCCCTGCTGGCGGCGGCAGCGGTCGCGGGCGGGCTGTGGCTGGCCGCGCTCTACGTGCTGACCGTGCTCCGGCTACCGGAGCCGGGAACCCCGATGATCGGTGCGCTGCCGGTGCCGACGGTGCTGCTCATCGGTGGCCTGCTGGCCGGGCTGCTGCTGGCGCTGCTGGCCAGGCTGCTCGCCCTGCTGGCCGCCCGCCGCCGGGCCCGTCGCGCGGAGGCCGCGCTGCGGGCCGCGGTGGCGGAGGTGGCCGAGGAGCTGGTGCTCACGCCGGTGCGCGCCGAGCTGGCGGCCTACAACGCCCTGCGTGCCGCGCTGGTACGGCTGCGGCCCGCCGACCGCTCCGTGGACAAGCGCCGCCCGTAGCCGTCAGTGCTGGTGGTAGCGGTGCACGACCGCGTGGCCCCGGCCCCGCGCGATCAGCGCCCGGTTGACCGGAACCGTCACCACGAACGCGATCAACAACGCCACCGCCAGCGAGCCCCAGAACAGCGGGGACGCCAGGCCGGCATCCATCGCCCCCGGGATCAGCAGCAGCACCGCGTTGTCCACGATCTCCATCACCGTGATCGACAGCGTGTCCGCGGCCAGCGCCACCCCGAGCGCGGCGCTGAGACCCAGCCCGGCCCGCAGCACCGGGGCGATGGTCAGTGAGTAGCCGAAGACGAAGGCCAGCACGATCGCCAACACGATCGTGGAGACGTTGCTCCAGCCCAGTGCGGTCCCGATGACCACGCCCAGTACCTCACCGATCGCACAGCCGGTCAGGCAGTGTGCGGTCGCGGAGACGGCCTGACGGGTGAGCTCCTTGCCGCTCGGCACGGCGTCGTGCCTGGTGTGATGTTCCATGCCTGCCAATATACCCCCCTGGGGTACACCTAGCGGTTCCCTTCAGCCGCCAGTACCAGCGTGACGATCTCGTTCATCATCTCGGTCAGCCGGTAGTCCTTAGGCGTGAAGACCGCCGCCACCCCGCGTGCGCGCAGGACGGCGGCGTCCTCCGGCGGAATGATCCCGCCGACGATCACCAACACGTCGTCGGCGCCGGCGGCCCGCAGGCCGTCGACCACCGCCGGTACCACCTCCAGGTGCGAGCCGGACAGCACCGACAGGCCCACCACGTGCACGCCCTCCTGCACCGCGGCCGCCACGATCTGCGCCGGAGTGAGCCGGATGCCCTGGTAGATGACCTCGAACCCGACGTCCCTGGCCCGCACCGCGACCTGCTCGGCGCCGTTGGAGTGCCCGTCCAGGCCGGGCTTGCCGACCAGCATCCGCAGCCGGGAGCCGATCCGCTCCCCCGCCGCCCGCACCCGCTCCCGCACCGCCGCGATCTCGCCGGTGCCGTCGACGCTGCTCGCCGCGGCCGACACCCCGGTCGGGGCCCGGAACTCGCCGAACACCTCGCGCAGCACCCCGGCCCACTCCCCGGTGGTCACCCCGACCCGCGCGCAGACGATGGAGGCCTCCATCAGGTTCGCGTCGGTCTTGGCCGCGTCCCGCAGCTCGTCCAGCGCGCGCTGCACGGCCGCGGCGTCGCGGCCGGCCCGCCACTCCCGGATCGCCCGCACCGCTCCGGACTCGATCGCCGGATCCAGCAACTCCACCGCGGCCGCCCCCTCGGCCTGCAGCGGGCTCGGCTCGGTCGCGGCGAAGCGGTTCACCCCGACCACGACGTGCTCGCCGGACTCCATACCGCTGCGCCGCTGGGACAGCGAGCCCACCAGCCGGCCCTTCATGTAGCCGGACTCCACGGCGGCCACCGCACCACCCATCTCGGCCACCCGGTCGATCTCGGACCGGGCCTCGGCGATCAGCGACGCGACCTTCGCCTCGACGACGACACTGCCGGTGAACAGGTCCTCGTACTCCAGCAGGTCGGTCTCGTAGGCCAGCACCTGTTGCATCCGCAGCGCCCACTGCTGATCCCACGGCCGGGGCAGGCCGAGGGCCTCGTTCCAGGCCGGCAGCTGGATGGCGCGGGCCCGCGCGTCCCGGGACAGGGTGACCGCGAGCATCTCCAACACGATGCGCTGCACGTTGTTCTCCGGCTGCGCCTCGGTGAGCCCGAGCGAGTTCACCTGGACCCCGTAGCGCAGCCGGCGCTGTCTCGGATCGGTGACGCCGTAGCGCTGCTCGGTGATCTCGTCCCAGAGCCGGGTCAGCGCCCGCATCTTGCACATCTCCTCGACGAAGCGCAGCCCGGCGTTGACGAAGAACGAGATCCGCCCCACCACGTCGGGAAAGCGCTCCGCAGGCACCTGGCCGGAGTCGCGCACCGCGTCCAGCACCGTCATCGCCGTGGACAGCGAGTAGGCCAACTCCTGCGCAGGGGTCGCGCCGGCCTCCTGCAGGTGGTAGCTGCAGATGTTGATCGGGTTCCACTTCGGGATCTCGGTCACCGACCAGGCCACCATGTCGGTGATCAGGCGCAGGCTCGGGGCCGGTGGGAAGACGTAGGTCCCGCGGGACAGGTACTCCTTGACGATGTCGTTCTGCGTGGTGCCGGCGAGTGTGGCGCGGGGCGCGCCCTGCTCGTCGGCCACCGCGACGTACAACGCCAGCAGCCACATGGCCGGCGCGTTGATCGTCATCGAGGTGTTGGCGTCGGCCAGCGGAATGTCCGCGAAGAGCGCCCGCATGTCCCCGATGTGGCTGATCGGGACACCGACCCGGCCCACCTCGCCACGGGCCAGCTCATCGTCGGGGTCGTAACCGGTCTGGGTGGGTAGGTCGAAGGCCACCGACAACCCGGTCTGGCCCTTGGCCAGGTTGCGCCGGTAGAGGGCGTTGGACGCCGCGGCCGAGGAATGACCCGCGTACGTGCGCATCACCCAGGGCCGGTCACGCTCACGGTCGGTCGGATACGGCACCGGGCACCTCCGCCATCGGGGCCTCGATCGTACGTTCGGCGCACCGGTGGTCGGGCCGATGAAGGGCGTGCGTCACATGCCAAGCACACCCTGATCGATCCAGGCGGCGGGCGGACTGCCGCTGGCCGACAATGGCGTGGTGCCCGACCAGACGAGACTGTTCGTACTGTTCGGTGGCTTCCTGTTGATGGGCGTGCTGATGCTGGCCCTGCGCTGGACGTTCGGCACCGGCCGCAACCAGCGCGATCCGCGCGTCGTGGACCCGGACGACCCGACCGGCGACGGCCTGCTCGAGGAGGTCTCGCGGGTGCCGACCGCCCAGGCCGCGCAGGTCCTGCGGGCCCGGCTGGTCCGGGCCGGCATCCGGGCCACCATCGGCCGCACCGACGGCGCCTACCGGCTGCTCGTCTTCCCCGCCGACCTGGTCTCCGCCAAGCTCGTGCTCCGCGACAGCTCGGAGCCCTGACCCTGCGTCCGGCGCGACCGGCTCACACGCGGTGGTAGCGGGCGTCGAAGAAACAGAACACGCCGTAGCAGGCCAGGCCGAGGGCCACCGCGATCAGCAGGTAGGGCCCGAACGGCTGCGTGGCCAGCGTCTTGAGCGCCGTGTCCAGGCCCGACGCCTCGTTGGGGTCGAATCGCAGCGCGGCGATCATGACCAGGATCCCGATCAGCGCGATCGCTATCCCCTTGGCGATGAACCCGACCTGCCCGGTGCGTTCGGCGACCATCCGGGCGTGCCGGTCCGAGGGCATGTCCATGTCGTCGCGGAACTTCTTCTGCCAGCCCTGGTAGATCTTCACGCCGCCGGCGACGACGATCCCGAGCCCGATCGCGCCGACGATGAACTGGCCGCCGGGCAGCCCGAGCATCCCGGCGGTCGCATTCTGCTGACCGTCTCCACCACCGCCGCTGCCGGCCGCGATCCGCCCGGCCAGCACGGCGAGCAGCAGGAAGAGCACGACCTTGCCCCCGCTGATCGCGCGCTTGCGGATGTTACGCATGCGGTCGGACTCGTAGCTGTAGCCCCAGATCGCCTGCTCGAGCCGCCACAGCGCCACTGCGACGAATCCGACCACCAGCACCCAGAGCAGCAGCTTGCCGCCCGGCCCCTCGGCCAGGGTCTGGAACGCGCCGCGCTGGTCGGCCTTCTCGCCGCCCTGGCCGAACGCCACCTGCAGCGCCAACCAGGCGATCAGCAGGTGGGTGATGCCGTAGGCGAGGATCCCGACCCGCGCCCCCACCTTGACCGGCTTGCTCTGGGCCACCTGCCGCGCGGAGCGGGGGGCGGACTCTGCGGCGCTCGTCACAGCTCGGAAGAGTGTCACGAAAGTGCGGCACTCGCACCAACAGACGGTCCAGTCGGTCCAGACCCGACCGAATCGTGTTCGCTCCGTGACGTCGAATCAGCGA
This sequence comes from Pseudonocardia sp., assembly GCA_035557575.1. Lineage (GTDB taxonomy): Bacteria > Actinomycetota > Actinomycetes > Mycobacteriales > Pseudonocardiaceae > Pseudonocardia. The sequence continues at coordinate 24,809 of DATMDS010000196.1, forward strand.
TCCGGCGGCGCGCTGACCCGCGCGATGTCGGCCCCGAGCGCCTGCAGGTTCTGCACGAACCGCGGGTAGCCACGGTCGATGTGCTCGACGTCCCACACCTCGGTCTCGCCGTCGGCACACAGTGCGGCCAGCACCAGCCCGGCCCCGGCCCGGATGTCGCTGGCCCACACCGGGGCGCTGGAGAGCCTCGGTACCCCGCGGACCACGGCGTGGTGGCCATCGGTGCGGGCGTCCGCGCCGAGCCTGATCATCTCGTCGACGAAGCGGAACCGGGCCTCGAAGACGTTCTCGGTGATCATCGAGGTGCCGTCGGCCACGGCCGACAGCGCAATCGCCATCGGCTGCAGGTCGGTGGCGAAGCCCGGGTAGGGCAGCGTCACGAAGTCCACGGCGCGCGGGCGCCCGTCCATGGCCACGGTGAAGGACTCGGCCTCGGTGCTGGTCCGGGCGCCGGCGCTGCGCAGCTTGTCCAGGACCAGGTCCAGGTGGTGCGGGTCGACCCCGCGGACGGTGACCTCGCCGCGGGTCATCGCGGCGGCAAAGGCCCAGGTGGCGCCGACGATGCGGTCCCCGATCACGCGGTGCGCGGTGGGCTGCAGTCCACTCACGCCGTGCACGGTCAGCGTCGAGCTGCCCACCCCATCGATCTTCGCGCCCATCTGCTGCAACATCGTGCAGAGGTCGACGATCTCCGGCTCGCGCGCGGCGTTGTCGATCACCGTGGCCCCGTCGGCCAGCACCGCGGCCATCAAGATGTTCTCGGTGGCGCCGACGCTCGGGAAGTCGAGCCAGATCTGGGCACCGCGCAGCTGCGAGGCGTGCGCGACGACCCGCCCGTGCTCGATCTCCATCGTCGCACCCAGCTTGCGCAGCCCGGCCTGGTGCATGTCCAGCGGTCGGGAGCCGATGGCGTCCCCGCCGGGCAACGGCACCACGGCCCGTCGGCAGCGGGCGACCAGCGGCCCGAGTACGCACACCGACGCCCGCAGCCGGGACACCGACCGGTAGTCGGCCTGGGCGCTCGGCTCCGCGGGGACGTCGATGGCGACCGTCCCGTGATCCACCTCGACGGTGCAGCCCAGGCTGCGCAGCACGTCGGCCATCAGCGGGACGTCGAGGATCTCCGGGCAGTTGGTGAGTGTGGTGGTGCCGTGAGCCAGCAGCGCCGCGGCCATCAGCTTGAGCACGCTGTTCTTCGCCCCGACGACGTCGACGGCACCCGCCAGCCGGGCCCCGCCACGCACCGCGAAATGCTCCGCCACGAGCGTCGACGCTATCTGCTCGCCGCTCCGGTTCGTGCATGCCCCCGCACGGGCTAACGTCTGCCCATGGCCGTGCACCTGACCAGGATCTACACCCGGACCGGCGACGACGGGACGACGGCGCTGGGCGATTTCAGCCGGGTCCGCAAGACCGATGTGCGACTCGCCGCCTACGCCGACACCGACGAAACCAACGCCGCGATCGGGGTGGCGGTCACCGTCGGCGGGCTGGCCGAGTCCGTGCTCGTGCCGCTGCGGCAGATCCAGAACGACCTGTTCGACGTGGGCGCCGACCTGTGCGCGCCGATCGTGGAGAACCCCAAGTACCCGCCGCTGCGGGTGAGCGAGGACTACGTGACCCGGCTCGAAGGCTGGTGCGACGAGTTCAACGAGGGCCTGGCCGCGCTGGACTCGTTCATCCTGCCCGGCGGCACCCCCGGCGCGGCCCACCTGCACGTCGCGCGCACGGTGGCGCGCCGGGCCGAGCGCTCGGTGTGGGCGCTGCTGGAGACGGATCCGGAGCGCACCAACCCGCTGACCGCGACCTACCTCAACCGGCTGTCCGACCTGCTGTTCATCCTCGGCCGGGTGGCCAACCCGGACGGCGACGTGCTCTGGCAGCCGGGCGGCCCGGCCGGCCGCTGATCCGAGCTGCGGATCAGCGGCCGGCCGAGCCCGGGTGGCCTACTTGGGCGCCCAGAACACGTAGTTCGTGCTGTAGTCGACGGCCACCGTCGGAGACCCGCACGTGGCCGGTGCGACACCGCCCCGTGTGTCGATGCGCTGGATGAAGACGACCTTGCTGAACACCCCGCCCTGACCGAACGTTCGATCAACCTCGAGCCGAAGCCAGGCGATGTTCG
>DATMDS010000197.1:0-7213 GCA_035557575.1 Pseudonocardia sp.
CGCGCATCGTGCAGCTCGGCTACCACGGCGCCGACGGAGCCGAGGTCAACGAGGTCGTCGACCGCGCCCAGGCGGCCATCTACGAGGTCACCGAGCGCAGCACCAGCGAGGACTACGTGGCGCTGGAGGAGCTCCTTCAGCCCACGATGGACGAGATCGACGCCATCGCCTCCCGTGGCGGGGTCGCGCTCGGTGTGCCCACGGGCTTCGCCGACCTCGACGCCGCCACCAACGGCCTCCACCCCGGGCAGATGATCGTGGTGGCCGCACGGCCCGGTCTCGGGAAGTCGACGCTCGGCCTCGACTTCGCCCGCTCCTGCTCGGTCGCCCACGGCCTCACCAGCGCGGTGTTCTCGCTGGAGATGAGCAAGTCCGAGATCGTCATGCGCCTGCTGTCGGCCGAGGCCCGTATTCGGCTCGCCGACATGCGCGCCGGCCGGATGAGCGACGACGACTGGACCCGAATGGCCCGGCGGATGAGCGAGATCAGCGAGGCGCCGCTGTTCATCGACGACTCGCCGAACCTGACGCTGATGGAGATCCGGGCCAAGGCGCGCCGGCTCAAGCAGCGCCACGACCTGAAGCTGGTGATCCTGGACTACCTGCAGCTGATGTCGTCCGGGCGCAAGGTCGAGTCGCGGCAGCAGGAGGTCTCGGAGTTCTCCCGGCAGATCAAGCTGCTGGCCAAGGAGCTCGAGGTGCCGGTGGTGGCGATCAGCCAGCTGAACCGTGGCCCGGAGCAGCGCACGGACAAGCGCCCGATGCTGTCGGACCTGCGCGAGTCGGGCTGCCTAACCGCCGGCACCCGGCTGCTGCGCGCCGACACCGGCGCGGAGGTGACGTTGGGCGAGCTGATGGCCACCGGGACCGGCGGGGTCACGCTGTGGTCGCTGGACGAGCGGATGCGCATGGCGGCCCGGCCGGTGACGGCGGTGTTCTCCAGTGGCGTCAAGGAGGTCTTCCGGGTCCGGTTGGCCTCCGGGCGCGAGGTCGAGGCCACCGCCAACCACCCCTTCCTCACCGTCGACGGCTGGTGCCCGCTCGGCGAGCTGGCGGTCGGTGTCCAGGTCGGGGCGCCCCGCCGCACCCCGCCGCCGACCCGCCCGGTGCCGATGGCCGAGGAGCGCATCGTGCTGTTGGCCCAGCTGATCGGCAGTGGCCCGAGCACCGCCCGCCAGCCGCTGCGGCACGCCGGCGGCGGGGGCGCCCCGAGCCCGGAGCCGCACGCGCCGGCCGGCGGCACCATGCTGCGGTTACCGGCCCCGTTCCACCTGACCCAGGACCGGCACAACCCGATCGCGGCCTGGCTCGACGAGCTGGGCCTGTTCGGGGTGCGCGGGCACCGCCGGTTCGTCCCGGCGCCGGTGTTCGCGCTGCCGGACGAGCAGCTGGCGCTGTTCCTGCGGCACCTGTGGGCGGCCGACGGCACGGTCGGCTGGGACGGGCGGAACCGGCGCGGGCTGCTGTCGTTCAGCTCCTCCAGCCGGCGGCTGGTGCGGGACGTCTCCGCGCTGCTGCTGCGGTTCGGGGTGCTCGGCCGGATCGAGCGCACCCGGCGAGCGGTGTCCCGCGACGGCTGGCACCTGCGCATCACCGCGTCCGAGCACCAGCGGGCCTTCATCCGGTCGATCGGCGCGCACGGCCCCCAGGCCGCGGCGGCGACGCTGCTGGACCGGCGCCTGCAGGACATCGCCGACCGCGCCGACACCGACACCATCCCGGACCAGGTCTGGGACCGGGTCACCGCGGTGCTCGCGGCGCGCCGGATGACCCACCAGAGCCTCGCTGCGGTCCGCGGATCCCGGTTCTGCGGCGCCGGCGGCTGGCGGCACGCGCCGAGCCGTTCCCGGCTGGCGCTGGCCGCGGCGCTGCTGGCCGACGCGGAGCTGGAGCTGACCGCGGTCAACGACCTGGCGTGGGACCGGGTCGAGGAGATCAGCAGCCTCGGCGCGCAGCCCGTCTACGATGCCACCGTGCCCGGCACCCACAACTTCGTGGCCAACGGGATCGCGGTGCACAACTCCATCGAGCAGGACGCCGACATGGTGATCCTGCTGCACCGGCCGGATGCGTTCGAGCGCGACGACCCGCGCGCCGGCGAGGCCGACCTCATCCTGGCCAAGCACCGCAACGGCCCGACCAGCACCATCACCGTCGCGCACCAGTTGCACTACAGCCGCTTCGCCGACCTCGCGCACGGCTGACCCGCTGGTCCTACCTCGGCCCGGGATGAGCGGTCGCGCTCAGGACGGCTCGCGGCGCTGCCCGTCCTCGGTCCAGTTCGCCTCGACCTTCTTGCTCGGCTGCACCCGCGGCGGCTCGCCGGGCATCTTCGGGTAGTCCGGCGGGTAGGGCATCTCGCCCTCCCCGGACTCCTCGTAGAGCGCCAGCAGCGGCTCCAGCGAGTTCGCCACGTCGTCGATCGTGGCCCAGGGATCCCCGTCGGCCAGCCGGTCCGGCACGGTGAACAGGTTGAACGCGGCGGGGTCGCGCAGCTCGGCGAGCTCGGTCCAGGTCACCGGGGTGCTCACCGGCGCTCCGGGGATCGGGCGCAGCGAGTAGGCCGAGGCGATCGTGCGGTCCCGGCAGTTCTGGTTGAAGTCGACGAACACCCGCTCGCCGCGCTCCTCCTTCCACCACTTGGTGGTCACCCCGTCGTCGCGCCGCTCCAACGCCCGGCCGAACCCGATCGCCGCGTGCCGGACGTCGATGAACTCCCACTCCGGCCGGATCCGCAGGTAGATGTGCACGCCGCGGTTGCCCGAGGTCTTGGGGAAGGCGACCAGGCCGAGCTCGTCGAGCAGCTCCTTGGCCACGCCGGCGATCCGGGCCGCGTCGGTGAACCCGGTGCCGGGCTGCGGGTCGAGGTCGATGCGCAGCTCGTCGGGGCGGTCGACGTCGGCGCGCCGGCACGGCCACGGGTGGAAGGTGAGCGTGCCCATCTGGGCGCACCAGACCGGCACCGCCACCTCGGTCGGGCAGATCTCCGCGGCCTTCCGCCCGGACGGGAAGGTGACCTCGACACTCTCCAGGTAGTCGGGCGCCCCCTTGGGCACCCGCTTCTGGTAGAACGCGTCGGCCTTCTCGCCCGGTCGGCCGGTGGCCAGCTTGATCTCCGGGCGGACCCCGCTCGGCCACCGCTCCAGGGCCGTCGGCCGGTCCCGCAGCGCACGCATCAGGCCGTCCTCGACGCCGGCGAAGTACTCGGCGACCATCAGCTTCGTGATCGCCGGCGTGCGCTCGGTGGCCTCGTAGATCACCCGATCCGGGCTGGACACGCGGACGGCGCGGCCCCCGGCCTCGACCTCGACGGCGGACGGCTTCGGCATGCGCCCACGCTAGCGTTCCCGCCCGGCGGGCCGGACCGGTGTGCGACGGTGGCGGCATGGAGCAACAGGAACTGCTGGACCGGCTGTCCGCGGTGCAGGTCTCGTCGCTGTGCGACGCCGACAAGAGCCTGCCCGTGGTGGCGCCGGAGATCGTTGCGGTGGTGGCCCCGGCGGGGACCATGGTCGGCCCCGCGGTGACCGTGGTCGCGGCCGACGACCACCTGCCGCTGCTGGTGGCCGTCGGCCGCGCACCGGCCGGGTCGGTGCTGGTCATCGCGACCGACGGCGGCCGGCGCGCGGTGTCGGGCGAGCTGTTCGCGACCGAGGCGCGGCAGCGCGGGCTGGCCGGCATCGTGGTCGACGGCTACTGCCGGGACCGGCGTGGCCTCGACGAGATCGGGCTCCCGGTCTACGCGCGCGGGTCGACACCGATGTCCGGCAGCACCCGCGACCCGGGCACGATCGACCACCCGGTGCGCTGTGGCGGCATCGACGTCCGGCCGGGTGATCTCGTCCTCGGGGACCGGGACGGGCTGGTCATCGCCCCGGCCGCGCAGCTGGCCGCCGCACTGCCCGCCGCGGAGGAGATCGAGCGGGCCGAACGGGCCCTGCTGCACGGGATGGCCGCGGGCCGGCCGCTGGCCGACATGACCAATCTGGACGAGCATCTCGCCGCGCTCTCCGCCGGCCGGTCCAGCACCCTGCAGCTCCGGGTGTGATCCAGGGACGGTCAACGGGGCGTCACGGCTGATCGATCACGGTCGAGGCGACCCTGATGTCCCGCTCGACGCTCCGGGCAGCCCGGGACTGCGCTCTGGTCCGTGGCCCGGTCGGCGGCGGATAGTGGGTACGACGAGATGGGGGTGGGCCTCTTGGCACCCGACGACCGGCGGACCTTGCAGTTCGCCCCGCTGTGGGTGCTCAGCGCGCTGGCCGGCACCTACACCCGCTTCGACCCCTACGAGCTGGACGCGTTCTGGGACGTGCTGGTCGAGGTCACGCTGCGCACCCCGGAACCCGCCCGCTCGATCCTCGCCTCCACCACCGAGAACCGGGCCGGCCTGCTGCTCGACTTCGAACTGGACGGGCGCCCGGTGGTCTCCGGCCTGAGCGACACCGTCGCCGCGCTGGACGCGATGGGGCCGCCGGCCGGCCCGGACTACCGCTGCGCGCTGCTCCGGATCGCCGCCGCGGTGGCCCGCTCGCGTGGACCCTTCGGCCGCCGGGTCACCACCGACGACGAGCAGAAGCTGCTGCTGGTCGCCGCGCTGCTGGACGTCGAACCGGAGTCCGACGACCTGCTGGTGTGACCGCCGGTCCGGGCGGGGACCGCGACGGAGGGGTTCTCCGTCGACCACGTGTCGCAGGCCGACCGCGGGGGGCTGACCCGTGGATGCCGGATCGGGGTGCGCGGTCAGGTCGTGGTCTGCGCGTCGTCCCCCTCGTAGAGCACCACGCCCATGCCGTTGATCCACTCGTAGATCGGCTGGTAGGACAGCACCTGGCCGGGCACACCACCCATGGCGCCGGCCAGCGCCACCCAGGCCCGCACCTCGCCGGTGCCGTTGCCGGCCTCGGCCAGCTCGTCGTTGGGCAGGTCGAGGATCTCGGAGAAGTCGCCGCGGCCCAGCTTGTCGAGGAACCACTCGTCGAACTCCTCGTCGATGTCCCCGACCCGGGGCTCGCCGATGAAGTGCGACAGGCCGCCGCCGGCCACCAGGGCCACCCGCTCCAGGCCGTCGTAGGACCGGATCGCGTTGCCGAGCGCCACGCCGAAGTCCCAGAACTGCTTCATGGTCATCAGTGGCGGCGTCGTGCAGTTGAGCACGATCGGGACCATGGGCAGGTTCATCTCGGGGTCGAGCCAGTAGTACACGGTCATGAAGCCGTGGTCGATCTTCATGCCGTGCGATACCGCGGGCTGCTGCCCCTGCTCCATGAGGCTGGCCATGACGTGCTTCGCCAGACCGGGGTCCGAAGGCACCATCTTCTTCGGCACCTGCAGCCACACCTCCGGCGGGCCGAGGTGCTCCTCGTCCAGCCCGATGGCGATCTGCGGCAGGCCGTCGAGGAAGTAGTTGGTGAAGTGCTCGCCGGTCATCATGACGATGGCCTGGACCTGCTTCTCCCGGCAGACGTCGCGCACCTTCTCCAGCGCGTTGAAGAAGCTCTCGGCCTGCGCGCGCGGCGCCGAGCCCGGGTCGGCCGTCATCATCGGCGCGTGCGACGCCGAGTACGCCATCACGATTTCTGCCATCTGGTCCTCCTTCTCGGCGGGACGGCGCCCGAGTTCTCCAGCAGCGGCCGGTAGTCGGCTCGCTTGTAGCCCAGTGCCCGGCAGAACCCGTTGACGAGGACGGGGTGGGTGCCCATCGCGTAGATCGCACCGATGTCCGGTTCGGTGACCGCGCGGGCTTCCTCGGAGGTGAGGGTGTAGCCGTCGGTCACGATGTCCGGTTTGGGGCCGTCGCCGGCCGCCTCCAACCGGCGCAGATGGTCGAACAGGCAGCGTTGCACCATGTACAGGGTCATGCCGATCGATCGCCTTGCATGCGTGCTCCTCCCGGGCAGGGACCGGTCGGACGTCCCGACCACGGCCTGGGGTACTGGTCGTGACGTTGACGTGAGGGCGCCTCCCCGATGCCGGTCCAGAAATCGCCCGGACTTCCGCCGAGTGGATACCGATCGGGGCTCAGGCCTGCACGGGTCGGTGCCCGACGGTCTCGGGTGACAGCGTGGCCGCGGTCCCGGTGATCCCCGTGATCAGCTCACCGTCGTAGCAGCGCACCACCACCATGATCAGCCCGTCGCCGAGGTTCACCAGCTGCACGATCCGGCCGATGTCGAGCAGCACCCGGTGCCCGTGCCGCGGACAGTCGAGGGCCAGCATGTCGACCTCCGTCCCGGTCGCGTCCAGCATCGGGCCGGTTCTCTCGTCCGGGCAACCGCCGCTCGGCTGGTGGTGCCCGCGCGTCCGGCGGGGCCGAGCCGCCACCTGCGGCGTTGTCCGGGATTGCGGCAGGATGGCCGGATGTCGCGGACCCCCCTGTCCACCCGGCTCGCGGCGATCGCGGACGCCCTGCCGCTGCGAGACGGGTTGCGGGTGCTCGAGATCGGCTGTGGCCCCGGCGCGCTGGCGCGCGAGATCGCGCACCGGATCGGCGACGGCTTCGTGCTGGCGATCGACCGGTCGGCCGCGGCGATCGGGCAGGCCGAGACCGGCTGCCGCGAGGAGATCGCGGCCGGTCGGCTCGGCCTGCGCCGGGTCGCCGTCGAGGACTTCGTGCTGGAGCCGGGCGAGGCACCCTTCGACCTGGTGGTGGCCGTGCGGGTGGGCGCGCTGGACGGCCGGCATCCGCGGGCCGGCGAGCGGGCGCGGCGGCGGATCGCGGCGGCGCTGGCTCCCGGTGGCCGGGTGCTGATCGACGGCGGCCAGCCGCTGCGGGAGATCGACCTTGGTTGATCGGATCCGAGCTCAGCCCCCGGCCGGGGTGGCATCCCGGTCGGCGGCCACGCACCGGCAGCAGGCCTCGGTCACCACCTGCACCGCCGGCCGCCGGTCGTCGCGGCGCCACAGCACGGCCAGCTCGCACGGCGAGAGATCGGGCACCGGCCGGCAGACCACGTCGTCACGCCGGTAGATGGCGGCGTTGCCCGCAGCGAGCAGCGCCACGCCCAGCCCGGACGCCACGGCCTCGAACGCCTCGTCGGCCGTCGCGGCCTCGGCCCCGATCCGGGCCGGAACCGTGCGCTGGTCGGCGGCCAGCCAGAACGCGCGCATCGGGCCGGCCGAGGCGGGCAGCGCGACGAACGGCTCGGTGGCCAGGTGCGCGAACCGCACCTGGGCGTGCGCGGCCAGCGGATGACCCACCGGCAACGCCACC
>DATMDS010000198.1:0-3565 GCA_035557575.1 Pseudonocardia sp.
TCCGCAGCGCGGTGCGGTGCCGGCCGACCGGGTCGCCGGGCGGGCCGGGGGTGGGCGTGATCGGGGCGGTCGGCGTCGTCGTCACTGGTTCCCCATAACGGTTTCGGCGGCCAGCGCCAGCAGCGTGGCCAGCGGTTCGGCGGCCACTCCAAGGGCCACGCAGGCGACCAGGCCGCCCAGCAGCGCGACCCGGGTGGACACCGGCAGGCGCCCGACCGCGGTCGCGGCGCCTGGCCCGCCGCGCGGGTCGTCCGGCGGCTCGCCGAGCAGCATCCGGCTGGTGTGGCGGAACAGGGCGATCGCGACAACCAGCAGGAGGACGAACGCGACCGCCAGCAACCAGCCGAGCCCGGCGGCGAAGCCGGCCCTGGCGATGCCGAGCCCGCTCGCGAACATGCTGAACGGCGGCAGTCCGATCAACGCGAGCATGCCGAACCCGACCGCGCCGGCCAGCATCGGATGCCGGGCCGCGAGCCCGCGCACGCCATCGGTCCGGCTGGTGCCGGTCACCTGGCGGATCCGGCCGGCGCCGAGGAACAGCACGGCCTTCGCCAGGCCGTGCCCGAGCAGGTGCAGCAGCGCCGCGGCCAGGGCGAGCGGGCCACCGACGGCCGCGCCGAGGGCGACCAGGCCGAGGTGCGCCGCGCTCGAGTAGGCCAGCATCCGCTGGTAGTCGCGCTGGCCGAGCAGCAGGGTCGCTGCCACGAGCAGCGACAGCACCGCGAGCGCGGCCAGCAGCACCCGGCCGAAGCCGAACCCGAGCGCGACGTCGGCGACGGCCTTCACCCGCAGGATCGCGTAGGCGGCGACCGAGAGCAGCACGCCGGAGAGCAGGGCCGCCACCGGCGCCGGGGCCTGCCCGTGCGCGTCGGGGAGCCACGCGTGCAGCGGCGCGAGGCCGGCCAGCGCGGCGAAGCCGACGACCAGCAGCACGACCGCGAGCCGGGTTGCGCCAGCGTCCAGCCCACCGGCGTTCGCGGTGAGCGAGGCCAGGTCCAGGCCGACCGTGCCCGGTGCGGAGCCCGCGGCGTGGTCGAGGATCACGGCCCCCAGCAGCGCGAGCGCGAGCCCGGCCGTGCAGATCACCGCGAACCGCCAGGCCGCCGCCGCGGCCGCGGGCGTCCCGCGCTGTCCGACGAGGAAGGCGGCGACGAGCGTGGCGACCTCGAGGCCGACCCACAGCACGCCGAGGTTCGCGGCCAGCACGGCCAGCGCCGACGCGGCGAGGAACAGCTGGACCCCGGCGCCGTGCCAGCGGGCGGTCCGCGGATCGACCCGGCCGGCCGTGCGCTCCGCGTCGAGGAAGGCGGGCGTCGCGGCGGTGGCGAGCAGGGCGACCGCGCCGACCACCACGAGCAGGAACGCCGACAGCGCGTCGACCCGCAGCACCCCGCCGGCCACCGTCCACGCCCCGGAGCCGACCACCTCGACGGCGGCGGCGATCGCGGCGACCAGCATCAGGGCCGCGCTCCCCGCGCCGAGCCAGGCGGTCACGCGCCGCCAGCCGAGCGCGGCGTAGGCGGCCGCGACGAGCACCGGCACGGCCAACGGGACCACTACGAGCAGGGTTGTCATCACGGGCGCACCTCCGCCGGCTCGTCGACCTCGGTGACGTCGCCGGGCTCGGCCGGCTCGACAGGCTCAGCCGCTTCGACGGGTTCGGCCGGCTCGACCGAATCGACAGGATCGGCCGGCACGACGGGCTCGACCTGGTCGGGTGCCTGCGCGGGGGCCGCGCCGAGCGGGCGCAGGATCAGCAGCACCAGCACCACGTCCAACGCGACGGCGAGCTGCACGACCAGTCCGAGGCCGGCGCCGGTGAGCAGCCCGACCACGGTGATCCCGTTGTCCATCAACAGGATCCCGCCCAGCTGGGCGGCCGCCCGGCGACGGGTGGCCAGCAGCAGGAAGCCGAGCAGCACGACGGCCACACCGATCGGGATCGCCCGGGACGCCGTGGCCGGCGCCAGGTCCACCAACGGCTGTGCCACGGCGTGCGCGAGCACCGTCAGCCCCGCGGCGAACAGCAGCGTCACCGGCACCGACAGGACCGGGCTCGCCGTGTCCGGCTCGACCCGGCGCAGCAGGTGCGGCAGCAGACCGGCGCGCAGTACCAGGATCCCGGCCGCCACCGCCCACAGCCACGCCGCGCCCTGGTGTGCGGCAAGGACAGCGGTGAGCCCGGCCAGCGCAACGCCCTGCACGGCGAACACCCGCACGGCGGGCGGGCGCCGCCACAGCACGAGCACCGCGGTCAGCAGTACGGCGCCGCAGGCCAGGTCCAGCAGCTGCGAGTAGAGCGTCTCGGACACCGCGATCCTTTCAGGCCAGGAAGAACGAGGAGGCGACGGCCAGCAGCGCGAGCAGGAACGACCCCGCGAGCAGCTCGGGCACCCGGACCTGGCGCAGCCGGGCCAGGAAGACCTCGCCCGCGGCCACCAGTACGCCGAGCACGCCGATCTTGACCACCAGCGCGACGACCCCGACGAGCAGCGCGCCGACGCCGGCCGAAGTCGCGATCCCCCACGGCACGAACAGGTTCGCCACCAGGCCGAGCAGCACGGCGAGCCGCATCGCCGACGCCAGCTCCAGCACCGCCCGGTCCGGTCCGGCGTACTCGAACACCGTGGCCTCGTGCGCCATCGTCGGCTCGAGGTTGGCGTCCGGGCGCTCCGCCGGCAGCCGCCCCGCCTCCGCCACGACGGCCACCAGCAGCGCGACGGCGGCCAGCAGGCTCCCCGGCGAGACCACCGCGGCCGGGTCGGCCAACGTGACGGACACGATCGCGCCGAGGCTGGTCGAGCCGACCCGGGCGGCCAGCGCGAGCAGCGCCACCAGCAGCGTCGGCAACACGAGCGCGAGCACGGTCAGCCGCCGGCCGGCACCCAGCCCGCCGAACGCCGTGCCGGCGTCCAACCCGGCCAAGGCGAGCGCGACCGCGCCCAACGCCAGCACGGTGACCACGGCGAACGCGTCGGCCATCGGCCCGACGGCCGACTCGACGGCCACGAGCGGCACCACCACCGCGACCACCGCCGTGGTGGCCAACAGCAGCAGCGGCGCGATCCGGAACACCTCGCCGGTGCCGCGCGGGTCGACCGGCTCCTTGCGCAGCAGCTTGCGCAGGTCCCGGTAGGGCTGGCGGATCCCCGGCCCGGCGCGGCCCTCGAGCCGGGCCCGGACCTGCCGCATCATCCCGGCCAGCAGCGGCGCCCCGGCCAGCACGACCACCGGCGCCACGACGCCCCCGACCACCCCTAGCGCGCTCATCGGGTCACCACCAGCAGGACGAGTGCGCCACACACCGCGTAGAAGCCGTAGCCGAGGTAGCGGTGCACGCCCCCGGTGGCCAGCCGGCGCCCGGCCCGGCCCCAGGCGGCGAGCGCCGCGAGCGCCGGTCGGTACAGCCGGCGTTCCAGCCGTTCCGGTGCGGCACGGTCCACCACGTCGTCGAACACCCGGCGCAGCGGCTCCGCGAAGGACGGTGCGGTGTAGGCCGCCTGGCCGGGGACCGGCGGGGCGCCGCCCTCCCACGCCGGCGCCACCCGCCGCGTCCCGCGGTGAG
>DATMDS010000199.1:0-4767 GCA_035557575.1 Pseudonocardia sp.
GGATGGCCGGGCTCGACGCGGCCGCGGCCCGGACGAGCGACGAGTCCGACGTCCCGGTGCAGGACGCGCCGGAACCGGACGAGGTCGAGGCCGCCGGCGTACGGCCCACCTCCGGCCCCGCCGAGGTGGTCGCGCCGACGCCGGAAGCGGTACCTCCGGGCCAGCCCGAGCCCCACGCCGGCCGCGATGTCGTCCGAGCCGATCCGGATCCAGCGCCCGAACCGACCGGCACCGAGGTCCAGGCCGGCCCCGAGACCCCCGGCGGCCCCGAGATCGGTGCGGACACCCCGTCCGCCGCGTCGGCACTGTCCCCAGCGTCGGCACCGTCCACGGTGGACGCCACGACGGCCGCCCGCTGCGACGGCGCCGAGCGGCACCGCAACGGTTCCGCCGCGGCCGTGGAGCCGGCTCGGCGCACCGGTGACCACGAGTCGGGCAGCAGCGGCGTGCCCGAGCAGGTGCGGCCGAGCCTGCGCCTGGTCCCGGCCTCCGCGGAAGCCCCGGAAGCGGCGGCGGCGAAAGCGGTGGCGATCCCGAGCCAACGTGCCCCGCTGTCCGAGTCGAGCGACCCGCTGCTGCTCGGCGCCATCGCCGGGCTGCGCGCCTTCGGTCCGATCTCGACCGACGACCATGTGGTGACCTTGTCCGGTGTGGAGTCCGTTGCCGCTCCGTCCGATGGGGAAGGTTCCGCGCAGCGGATCGATGTCCGGATCACCCGGCGGGACGGTTCGGTGATCGGCGGCGCCGGTGCGCGGCTGCTCGACGGGCGCGGCGAGCAGGTGGCCGCGGGGTATGCCGACGCCCAGGGCTGTGGCCGGCTGCTCGCCCCGCACGCCACCCGCTACCTGCTCGTCTGCACGGCTCCCGAGCACCAGCCCGGAGCGGTCGCGGTCTCCACCGTGGACGGGCCGGTGCAGGCGCACGTCGCGCTGATCAGGTCGGCGTCCGTGCGCGGCACGGTGGGTGGGCCGGGCGGGCCGGTCGCCGGTGCCCGGCTCACGCTGCAGTCCGACGGCGAGCCGGTGGACGCGGTGGACAGCGAGTCCGACGGCGGTTACCAGCTGGTCGACGTGGCCGCGGGCGGCTACGGACTGACCGCCGTCGCCGGCGGCTGCGCCCCGTCCACGGCAGCGCTCGACATCGCCGACGGAGCCCAGCTGCACGTCGACTTCGCCCTGGAGCCCGCGTTGTCGCGCAGGTCCGCTGGGTACCGCCCGGCGGTGCAGCGGGTCATGATCGGGAACGGCTGATCGGGCCGGCGTCGCCCGGCCACGTGACGGGCCGGCTGGACGGAACCGGCGGGGTGTCCCTGTACTGGCAGGGTTGGCTGCCGCCGACCGAGCCGACCGGGCTGCTGCTGATCTGCCACGGGCTCGGTGAGCACTCCGGGCGCTACCGCACGGTCGTCGACGAGCTGCTCCCGCACGGGTGGGCGATCTACGGCCTGGACCTGCGTGGCCATGGCCGCTCCGGCGGCCGGCGCACCCACCTGGAGGACTACGCGCACTGGCTCACCGACCTCGACCGGCTCCGGCAGCTGGCCGTCGGCCGGCACCCCGGGCTCCCGACCTTCCTGCTCGGGCACAGCATGGGCGGCCAGATCGCCCTGGCCTACGCCCTCGCCCACCAGGACGAGCTGACCGGGCTGGTGCTCACCGCGCCCGCGCTGGCCAGCGCGGCCGTGCCGCGGGCCCTGGTCGGGGTGCTGAAGCGGCTGGCCCGGCTGGCCCCGACATGGCGCCCCACCGGCATCGACCCTTCGAAGATCAGCAAGGATCCGGATGTCGTGGCCGACTACCGGGCCGACCCGCTGGTGCACCACGGAAACCCGACGCTCGGCCTCTCGACCCGGGTGGTGCAGCAGTTCGACGTGCTGCCCGAGCGGGCCCGCGCGCTGCGGCTGCCGGTACTGCTGCAGCACGGGCTGCTCGACCAGCTCACCGATCCGGCCGGCAGCCGGCACCTGGCGGACAACCTGACGGCCGCACCGCTCACGGTGCGCTGGTACGAGGGCCTGTGGCATGAGATCCACCACGAGCCCGAACGCGCCCGACCACTGGCCGACCTGCGGGAATGGCTTGCGGCGCAGCGTTGAGCGTCGGACATTTGCCGCACCGGTGCCCGCGCCGTGGGACGGACTGGCCGAACCGGACCCGGCTGTGCTCAGATGGGCGCCATGCCGCCGGCCGCCTTCCTCGGAGAGATCTGGGGCTGCCGTCGTGCGGACCACTTCGACCAGTGCTGTCGCCCGAGCTGACCGTCTTCCTCCCCGCTCGGCTCGTGACCACTGGAGAACTTCGTGCTGCTGCACGCCACCCGCCCCGCTGCCCCCACCCCGCTCGCCCTCGCCGACCTGGTGGCCCTGACCCGCGCGGTCGCCGCGCAGGTCCGCACCGGCGTGCACCCCGTCCGGATCGACCCCCTGCGCCGCTGGTACCAGCTGCTGCGCACCGACGACTACGTGGACGTCTGGCTGCTCAGCTGGGCCACCGAGCAGGCGGCCGAGCTGCACGACCACGCCGGCTCGCTCGGCGCCCTGACCGTGGTGTCCGGCAGCCTGCTGGAGCAGCGCTGGGTCGGCGACCGGCTGCGCTCGCGCCGGGTGCCGGCCGGGCGCAGCGCCGGCTTCCCGCTCGGACACGTGCACGACGTCGCGAACCCCGCCGTCGAGCCGGCGGTGACCGTGCACGCCTACTCGCCGCCACTGACCGCGATGTCCTACTACGCGATCGACGAGCAGCAGGGCCGCCCGGACCGGCTGCGGCGTACCCGCAGCGTGCTCGTCGGATCGGGATCCTCGGAGGGCGTGGGATGACCACCGTCAACGACCTGCTGGCCGCGGCCCGCGCCCGGCTGGACCGCCCGGGTCCGCGGCGGGCCGCGGAGCTGGTCGCCGCCCGGGGCGCCGTCCTCGTCGACACCCGCCCCGGCTGGCAGCGCGAGCAGGAGGGCGAGCTGCCCGGCGCCGTGGTCATCGAGCGCAACCATCTGGAGTGGCGGCTCGACCCGGCGTCCGACGCCCGCATCCCGGAGGCCGTCGACCACGACGTCATGTGGGTCGTCGTGTGCTCGGCGGGCTACAGCTCCAGCCTCGCCGCCGCCTCGCTGCAGGATCTCGGGCTGCACAACGCCACCGACCTCGCCGGCGGCTACCAGGCCTGGAAGGCAGCCGGCCTGCCCGTCGCGTAGTCGGCACCGAGGGGGACAGGAGTGCTTTTCGATCACGGCCGGGAAGCGCTGGTGTCCCGGTCGATGTGGCGCACGCCGCGTCAGCCGCATCCGGCGTCCACGACCAGCCAGCCGCCGTGGTGGTCGGCGACCCGGTAGCGGCGGCCGGTGCCGGCACCGAGCCGGTCCAGCGCGGCGGCGTCGAAGGTCCGCACGTGCCCCCACGCGGCGTTCGGCTCGTCCTCGTACGGCACCGCCACGACCACCCGCTGCCTGGCCACCCGCAGCATCTCGCCCACCACCATGGCATCCGCGCCGGGCGGCAGGTGCTCCAGTAGGTGCACCGCGAACAGGGTGTCGGCGCTGTCGGCGGCGAGCGGCACGGCCAGCGCGTCCCCGGCCACCGCCGTCAGCCGGACCCGCACGGCCGGGGCGACCGCGGCGAGCAGGCGCACCGTGCCGGGGGACAGGTCCACCGCCGTCACCCGGTGCCCGGCCGCGGCCAGCCGCAGCGACAGGAACCCGAAGCAGCAGCCGAGCTCGACCACCGACCCGGTGGCCAGCGCCGCCGCCCGCGCGTGCACCGGCGCCATCCCCGCGTTGGTTCCGCCCGGCGTCCCGCCCGCGGCCATCCCGGTCAGGGTGTTGCGGTAGAACGCGGTCCACGCGGCGACCGGATCGTCGGCAACGGACTCCACAACGGACACGAACGTGGACTCGAACGCGGCCGGGTCGAGCCGGCCGGTCGCGATCAGGTCGTCGGCGATCCAGCCGGCCAGGTCGTTGCTGATCTCGCCCAGCCCGATCCGGTGCCGTACCCGCCCGGCGCGGTCGACGCGGAGTCGGGCCGACGCCGCGACCGTCACCGGCCGACCAGTTCGGTTGCCAGCTCCTGCGCGGCGCTCTCCAGCCCGGTCAGGTCGCGCACCACCCGCACCCGGCTGCAGTACTCGGCGTAGTCGGGCAGGTCGCAGCCGCCCAGGCCCCACGAGTAGCGCGGCTCTTGAGGGTGGACCCCACGTCGTAGATCACCACGTCGATGCCGTGGTACGTCATCGACTCGGCGATCTTGTGCACGATCTCCGAGCCGCACAGGCCGGACGTCATGATCAGCGACTTCTTGAACCCGAGCTCGAGGGCCTCCGGGCCGATCAGCTCGTGCGACCCCGGGGAGCAGGCCGCGCGGGAACGGATGGAACTCCGTGATCGGGAATGGCTTGAGCAGTTCGTCGACCTGCATGGCTGCCCCTTCTGGTGCAGGTGGGCGGTCGGACGTGACGCTAAGGCCATTCGGCGGAGACAGCGCCGGAAACCAGAAGGAGCGCCCCCTCCGATCGGGCAGGAACGATCACCCACCGCGAGTGTGATCGTGGTCCCGTCACGGAATGGTCGGTGACGGCGCGCGGTTCTGCCGTGCGTCACGCCGTGGTGGCTGCCGCCCTGCACCTCGCCCTCGCTCGGAGCCCGCCGTGACCACCGCCGCACCCCCCGTCGATCGACCACGCACCCGCCGGGTGTCGATCAGCCTGGCCGCCATCGCGCTCGGTGGTTTCGGCATCGGCACCACCGAGTTCGTCTCGATGGGCCTGCTTCCCCAGA
>DATMDS010000200.1:0-28945 GCA_035557575.1 Pseudonocardia sp.
ACCCCCGAAGAGGCCTTACCGCTCGACTTGCATGTGTTAAGCACGCCGCCAGCGTTCGTCCTGAGCCAGGATCAAACTCTCCAACAAAAACCCTGACCAAACAAACAACACAAACTGGCACAAAACCAAACCCACCCCACAACAAAAGGGGCAGGCACAAAACAAAGCTCGACACACTGTTGAGTTCTCAAAAGACACCCGCACACCATCCGCTACCGTCAGGAAGCTTCCGGGGCTGTGGCGCCCACTCTACGCCATGGGATCCAGAGGATCCCGGCGCCCTGAGCGGGCTGGTCGACTGGCCCTGTTGACCGGGGCCTTGCGGCCTTCGTTCTGTCCGGTGTCCTGCCGACGTCCACGAAGTTACGCCAGGGCTTCGCGACGGTCAAATCGGCACCCCCTGTTCGCCGTGAGCTGGGACAACACCCTTCCAGCCACGGATCCCGGCGGGTTGTGAGCGACGAACGGTCACAACGACCACACCGTTCACAGCGGCCGTCCCGACCGCCGTCCGCCGTCCTGACCTGCTGGGATGTCGGCCGGACCGGTCGACGGGAACGCCTTGCCGCCCCGCCCCGTGTGATCTGGCCCATCTTCATGATCGTCGCTCTCCGCGTCGAGTGGTATCCGCTGCGTCGCCAAGCGGCGCAGCATGGCGTTGTACGCCGTGAGCTGCGCATCGCCGTCGGTGTCGGCTCGGCGATCATCGCGCCGAGCCGACCGCTCGTCCTGTCGCGACCACTGGATGAGCAACGCCACCAGCACGACCAGCAGCGGCGCCTCGCCGGACGCCCACGCCAGGCCGCCGCCGAGCTGCTGGTCACGAAGCGGGTCGGGGACCCAGGGCAGGGCGAGCGCGCGGTAGAACTCGGCACCGATCACGGTGTTGGCGCTCATCACCGCCACACCGAAGAACGCGTGGAACGGCACCGAGGAGAACACCACGCCCAGCCGCGCCGCAGGGGGCAGTCGGCGCGGCGCCGGGTCGATCCCCACCAGCGGCCAGAAGAAGAGCAGCCCCACCAGCAGGAAGTGGATGTTCATGAGCTGGTGCGCCCAGTGCTCGGGCAGAGCGGCGGGGAACAGCCCCGAGAAGTAGAGCGCGTAGTAGCTGCCGACGAACAGCACCCAGGTGACCACGGGGTTGGTCAGCCAGCGCGCGGGCGGCGAGTGCAGCCCGGCGAGCAACCACTCCCGCGGACCCGGCGGTCGGCCGCGACCGCCGGTGGGCAGCGCCCGCAGCGCCAGCGTCACCGGTGCTCCGAGGACCAGCAGGATCGGCACCAGCATTCCGAGCAGCATGTGCTGGGCCATGTGCACGCTGAACATGGCGGGCCCGTAGCGCCCGATCCCCGAGCTGGTGGCGATCAGCAGTCCGGCACAACCGGTGAGCCAGGCCGCCGTACGTCCGACCGGCCAACCGTCCCCGCGGGCGCGAAGCCGGCGCACGGCCAGCAGGTACAACGTGCCCAGCACGATCGCGGCCGTTCCGAGCAGCAGGTTGAACCGCCAGTCGAGCAGCAGCCGGGCGAGGGTCGGAGGCCCGGCCAGCTCGTAACCGATGATCGTTTCGACTCGGCCGGGTACCACGCCGGTGTCCGGGGGCGCGGTACGACCGAGAGCCACCGCGAGCCCGACGGTGGCCAGCATCAGCAGGACTTCGACGCCCCCCAGACGCAGCAGCGCCCGTGGCTCGCCGCGGGCGGCCGGGGCCACGGTTGTTCGGCGGTGCACGGCTCCGATCGCCCCCAGCGCGAGCAGCGAGGCCACCTTGGCCAGCACCAGCCCCCCGTACCCGGAACCGAGCAGGTCGCTCAGCGGGATCCGCACCAGCGCATTGATCACACCGGTGGCGGCGAGCGTCCCCCAGCAGACCAGCGCCAGCCGGGAGAAGCGCGGGACCGCCGTGGACAGGGCCACCGCGCGATCCGCTCCGCCGCTGGCCGCGGTGAGCAGCACCGCGGCCAGCCCGCCGACCCACAGGGAGGCGGCCAGCACGTGCAACACCAGGCTGTCGGATGCCAGGTCGTGCGCGCCCCCGCCGGCGGAGTGCCCGGTGAGCGCGACCGGCAGCGGGCCGAGGAGCGCGATTCCGAACAGCACGGCGGTCCAGCCCCAGGTCAGCACGGACCGGCAGCCCACCAGCACGACCACCGCGATCATTGCCGTCAGGGCCCAGGTGCTGGCGGCGGACAGCTCGGGCACGAGATCCAGCAGCAGCCCGGGGTCGAGCACGTCGGCCAGCGGGCGCCCCAGCGCCTCGGCCACGCTCAGCGGCACCAACAGCACCGCGGCGGTCGTCCACCCGGCAGCCGTCCAGGACGCCATGCGCAGCGCGCGATACCCGGCCACATCGAGATATCCGGAGCGCTGCGGCGGAACCAGGAAGGTGGCGAGCAGGACCGCGCCGATCGTCAGCGCCATGCAGACCTCGGCCACGGTCCGGATCACCGGCAGTCCGACGGTTGTCAGGGCACCCGGATCGGGCAGGCCGAGGGCAGCGATCGGACGTGCACCGGAGAGCGCGGTGAGACCGGCCGCCACCAGCACCGCGATCGCCAACCCGACGCCGAGCAGGCCGGCGACACCTGATCCGGCACCGCTCCGGTTCGGCGAGACCGGTTCGGCCGTTGCGTTCGCCATACCGCCAGGCTAGAGCGTGCAGAGGGGGTGCCGCCGGCACGCCGCCCGCGGGGACGGCGAGCTGCCACACTGCGCGGATGCTCGATGATCGCGCCGTGCTCGGGTCGCTCACGGATCGGGCCGGCGACAACCCGCTCTCCTGGGTGGCGGCGCCGCTGGCCGCCGCCGGTCGGGTCCTGGAGATCGGCTGTGCGGCCGGTGCGCTCGCCGACCGGTTCCCGGCCGGGCAGTGGCTGGGACTGACCGCGACCCTCCGGCCCGGGCCGATGCCCAGACTGCGCGGATCTCCGGACGCGCTGCCCGTGCGGAGCGGGGTGTTCGACGGGATCGCCCTGCTGCTCGGGCTGCCCCGGCTGCCGAACGTGGACGGTGTGTTCGCCGAGCTGCGCCGGGTGCTGCAGCCCGGCGGCACCCTGGTGCTGCTGGTGCCCTCCGCGCTGGCCCGGTCGACGCGGGAGCTGCGGATGGCCTCCACCCTCGCCGGCGTGCACCGGCAGTGGCGGCACCGGTCGGCGCTGGACCAGGCGGGGTGGCTGCTGGCAGCGGCCGACTTCGCCGTGCTCGGCGACGACCGGGTGTCGTTCTCATTGCCGCTTCCCGATCAGGAGGCCGCGCAGCGGCTCGTCGAGATCCTGCCGCGGGCCGGCCTGTGGCCACCGGACCTGCCGCCCGGAGTCCGGGTACGGGCGGTGACCACGCTGTGCCGGCTGTCGGGTCCCGGCCGCATACTGCCCGTCCCGCTGCGCCGGCTGGTCGCCCGCCGCTGAGCCCGCCCGCCGGCAGGTCGGGCCGTCGTCAGTCGGCCGCCACCGCCGCTGCCCCGACCACGACCGCCTCCTCCTCCTCCTGTTCGGGAGCCGGCCGGTCGACCACATCGGCGACGACGCAGGTGATGTTGTCCGGGCCGCCACCCTCGTTGGCCAGCTCGATCAGCTGCTCGACGGCCGCCGCGGGCTCCTCGACCGCGGTGAGGACCTTGCCGATCGTCTCGTCGTCGAGCACCGCGGTGACCCCGTCGGAGCAGATCAGGTAGCGGTCACCGAGCTGGGCTTCGAGCAGGAACAGGTCCGGCTCGGCGGTGGTGTCCTCCTGCAGGGTCCGGATCAGCCAGGACCGGCGCGGGTGGGTCGCGGCCTCCCGCTCGGAGAGGCGGCCCTCGTCGACCATCGCCTGGACCATCGTGTGGTCACGAGTGAGCTGCCGCAGGTCGCCGCCGCGTAGCTGGTAGGCCCGCGAGTCACCGATGTGGGCGACACCGATCCGCGCCCCATCCACCAGGAACGCGACGACGGTTGTGCCGGTACCGCGCAGATCCGGGTTCTGCTGGGCGAGTGCCGTGAGCCGGTCCGAGGCCGCGGCGATCGAGCTGCCGAGCTCGGCGAGCAGGTCGACCTGACTGAGGTCGGCGCTGCTCAGCCGGTTGTCGAGCTCGAGCAGGGTGGCGACGGCGACCGCGCTGGCCACCTCCCCGTGCGCGTGTCCGCCCATACCGTCGGCAACGGCGAGCAACCGAGGTGTGGTGGCAGCGGAGTCCTGATTCATCGGCCTGCGGCGCCCGACGTCGGAGCCCGCTGCGGAACGCAGCGTCACTGACATGGCGTCACCCTCTCACCACCCGTCTCCCCGGTCGCGCTCCCGTCCGTATTCCGCTCCGTGTCGGACCGGGCCGGCGCGTGATCATCGGCCGGTGGCGCGGCGCGCAGTGGGTGTGGGCGGCCCGCTAGGCTCGGCCCTGCGGATTCGGCCGCCCGCCATTGCCCTCGTAGCTCAGCTGGATAGAGCAAGAGCCTTCTAATCTCTAGGTCGCAGGTTCGAGTCCTGCCGGGGGCACTTTTCGAGAAGGCTGACGATCCCGGCCGTGATGGCCTCGGCGCAGCGCGCCCGGCCGGACAACAGCGGCTGGCCGACGACTGTTCTGCCCGATCAGTTCGATGGTCCACTCGCCGTTGCGTGAATCAGCTCCGGTGGCCGTGCGCGGCCACGGACACCGGCTCCCACTCCCGCCAGGTGGCCAGCCGGGATTCGTAGTCCCGGCTGACGAGGGCCAGTGGACCGTCCCCGAAGAAGATCCGCAGCGGGGGCTGCTCGGCGTCGACGACCGTCAGCACCGCCTCCCGGGTGGCGACCGGGTCGCCCTGCGAGCTCTGCCGCTCGCTGCGCATCCGCTGGGCCGCTTCCCGAATGCCGTCGTACGCCGGGTTCGGCGTGGTGTGCCGGGCCGAGGGGCCGCCCCAGTCGGTCGCGTACCCGGCCGGCTCGATGACCGTCACCTTGATCCCGAACGGGGCCACCTCCTGGGCCAGCGACTGACTGAGCCCTTCCAGTGCCCACTTCGAGGCGTGATATATCCCGATGTTCGGGAACGCGCTGATTCCGCCGATCGACGAGACCTGCAGGATGTGTCCCGAACGCTGGGCCCGCAGGAAGGGCAGCGCCGCCTGGATCACCCACAGCGCGCCGAACACGTTGGTCTCGATCTGCTCCCGGGCTTCGGCCTCGGACAGCTCCTCGACCGTGCCGAACTGGCCGTAGCCGGCGTTGTTGACGATCACGTCCAGCCGCCCGAACCGGGCGTGCGCCTGCGCGACGGTGTCGAACACCGCGGCCCGGTCGGTGACGTCCAGCGTCAGCGGCAGGATCCGCTCACCGAAGCGTTCCACGAGGTCGTCGAGGCTGGAGATGTTCCGCGCGGTGGCCGCGACGGCGTCGCCGCGCTCCAGCGCCGCGATCGCCCACTCCCGCCCGAAGCCGCGTGACGAGCCGGTGATGAACCAGGTCCGTGCCGACATCTCGCTCCTCTGCTGTGCGTCGGCGGAGTCGTGTCCGCCACCCTGGACAAGCCGGTACCCGCGGCGGGCATTTTACGGTCGAGACATCCGGGATGCCGCGTACGGTGCCGGCATCGGATCCACGGGAGGCTTGCATGGTGCAGCGGCGCGACGCCACGCCGATCCCCGGCCCGGATGCCTTCGCGGGCACCGGGCGGGACGCCCGGCTGAGCCAGGCCGCGATCGTGCTGTCGGTGGGAGCGGCCGCCGGTGGCGTACCGGCGCGGGTCGACCACCCGGTCGCGATCGGCCTGCCCGCGGACCTCACGCCGCTCGGGCGACCGCAGCCGATCCCGGTCGCCGACGCCGCCGCGCCACTGCGGATCGAGCTGACCCGGCACCTCGCCGACCGGCAGCTACGGATCCCGGCGACCGTCTGCGCCGAGCTGATGAGCCGCCTGATGGAACGGCCCGAGCCGGTCACCGCGGCGGCGCTGGTCGAGGCGAACCTGCACAGCGGGAGCCGGCTGGTGCGCACCGCGGCCGCGGTGGCTGCGCTGGACACCACCGGCCCCCGCGACGACCTGCTGGCCCACCTCGTCGAGGGCGCCACCCGGGGCGACGCCCTGACCAGGGAGCTGGGCCGGGTCGGGGTGGCGCGGATCGACCCGGGGCACGCCGCGCTGCGGAACGTCGTCGCCCGGCCGTCGCCGCTGACCGGCACCGACCGACCGTCGCACACGGCGGTGCTGACCCACGGCTCGTTCGCCGGGCTGACCCGCTGGTGGCAGCCGGGCGGCGACTTCTACTCCTACCTCGACGCGCTGGTGCCGCCGCTGAAGCTGCACGACCCCAGCTTCCGCTGGAGCGGGCTGTACGCCGACGGGGCCCGGCAGCTCGCCGCCCAGCAGCTGGTCGAGTGGGTCGCCGACCAGAACCTGCAGCGGCCCGACTTCTTCGCGCACAGCCACGGCGGGACGGTGGCCAACCTGGCCACGGTCCGCGGCGCCGAGTTCGACCGGCTGGTGCTGCTGAGCTGGCCGGTGCACGAGCAGTGGTTCCCGGACTTCACCCGGGTCCGGCGGATCATCGACGTGCGGGTGCGACTCGACCTGATCATCCTGGCCGACCGGGGCGGGCAGACGTTCACACCGCCACCCGAGCACGCTGCCATCGTGAGCTCGCACGTCAACGGCTGGTTCGACCACAGCGAAGCCCACCAGCCCGACTACTGGGAGCGGCACGGGCTGCCGAGCATCCTGTAACCGTGGGAGCCGCAGCATCGGCCAGGCTGCTCGCCGTCGGCGCCACCTGGCGACTCACCGGGGTACCGGCCGCCGGTCGAGCGCTCACGGCCGCGGTGAGCGCCGGGGCCGAGACGGAACGGACGCTGGCCGGCATGCTGCTGGTGCGGGCCGGGGACCGATCGGTGCCGGTGGTGGCCGCGGCGATCCGGGCCGGTGGCGACGTGGCGGCGCTGACCGACGTGCTGGCCAGCATCGACAGCCCGGCCGCTCGCGAGGAAGTGCGGCGCCTCCGGCGCCCGTGAGTGTTGCGCCGTGCTAGAACACGGCTCGGCACTCACGACCCCGAGTGATCGACAGGGCCGGCACCGGGATGGACCGATTGGGAGCGCCCGAGTGTCCCGGAATCGGGGCAGTCCGGCGTCGCGGCCGTCCGAGGGCACCGGGGATCGTCCGATTTTGCGACACCCGGGGGTGGCCGCCGCCACTAGCTTCGGATGGGCCGAGCGAGCTGGCACCACCAACGGAGGCGGAAATGAAGGCACTTGTCTACCACGGCCCCGGCACGAAGTCCTGGGAGGACGTGCCGGACGCGGCGATCCAGGAGCCGACCGACGTGGTGGTCCGGGTGGACACGACGACGATCTGCGGCACCGACCTGCACATCCTGCAGGGCGACGTGGCCGCGGTGACCGACGGCCGGATCCTCGGCCACGAGGCGGTGGGCACCGTCACCGAGGTCGGCGACGCGGTGAAGGGGTTCGCGGTGGGCGACCGGGTACTGGTCCCGGCCATCACCAAGTGCGGCCGCTGCGAGTACTGCCAGCGCGGCATCCCGTCGCACTGCCAGACCGTGGGCGGCATCGGCTGGATCTTCGGACACCTCATCGACGGCACCCAGGCCGAGGCGGTACGGGTGCCCTACGCCGACACCTCGCTGTACGCGGTGCCGGAGTCGGTCAGCAACGAGCAGGCGATCTTCCTGGCCGACTCGCTGCCCACCGGCTACGAGGTCGGGGTGCTGGCCGGCGGGGTGCGGCCGGGCGACACGGTGGCCGTGGTCGGGGCGGGCGCGGTCGGGCTCTCGGCCATCCTCACCACCGGACTGTGGGGCGCGTCCAAGGTGATCGCCATCGACTCCAACAAGTTCCGGCTGGAGAAGGCGCTGGACTTCGGGGCCACCGACGCGGTCGAGGTCGGCCCGAACACGGTCGCCGACGTGATCGCGCTGACCGACGGCCTCGGCGTGGACGTGTCGATCGAGGCCGTGGGGTACCCGGAGACCCTGCTCACCGCGGCGTCACTCGTCCGCCCGGGCGGCACCATCGCCAACATCGGCGTCCACGGCACCCCGGTGGAGCTGCCCATGCAGGACATGTGGATCCAGAACGTCACGCTGACGATGGGACTGGTGGACACGGTGTCCATCCCGACGCTGCTGAAGATGGTCGGCAGCGGGCGGATCCCGGCCGAGAAGATGGGCACGCACTCGTTCACGTTCGACCAGATCGACGAGGCCTACACGGTGTTCAAGGACGCCGCCGCGAACTCCGCCCTCAAGGTGATCATCACCCCCTAGCTCCTCGTGAGTGCTGCGCCGTGCTCTAGCACGGCGCAGCACTCACAGGCCGCTAGGCGATGTAGCTGATGCCGAAGGCGTCGATCTTGCGGTAGAGCGAGGAGCGGGCGATCCCGAGCATCGCGGCGGCCTTGTAGCGGTTGCCGCGGGACTCGTAGAGCGCCTGGATGATCGCGTCGCACTGCGCGCTCTCCAGCATCGACAACCGCCGGGCCCGCCCGGAGAAGCACAACGCGGGCAGGTCCGGCGGCTGCACCTCGCCCACAGGTTTGCGGGCCAGCACGTAGCGCAGCACGTCCTCCAGCTCACTGATGTTGCCCGGCCAGGCGTAGCCCTCCAGCACCCGGATCACCTGCAGGCTCAGTCGGAGGGACCGCCGACCGGCGAGCCGGCGCAGGATCCCCAGCGCGATGTCCGCGATCTCGTCGGCCCGGTAGCGCAGCGCCGGGATGCGGGTGATCTCGTGGAAGTGCCGCAGCAGCAGGCCGTACGGGCGGGTGGCGTCCACGGCCGGCGTGTCGATGCAGCCCACGACGAGCGGCGGCGCCGGCAGCGCGACCACCGGTCGTAGCGCCTCGTCGAGCCGCCGGGCCCCGACGGGGGTGAGCAGGTGCACCCCGCGCAGCAGCAACAGCTGCGGCCGCCCGTCGGCCCGAGCGACCAGGTGCGACCCGCCGTCCGGCGCGGAGCCGTAGGCCGCGCAGTCCACCGTGGTGATCCGCCCCGAGGGGAATGCCTCCCGGAACTGCCCGGCCAGCAGCGTCCGCTTCCCGACACCGGGCTCGCCGATCAGCAGGTGGTTGCGGCCCTGCCGGATGCTGGCCACCACCTCCTGCCGGGCCCGCAGGAACGGGGAGAGCAGCTCGCGGTTGGCCCGCACCCTGGCCTCGGCGTGCTCGTGGTCGGCGCGGGCGGCCCGTAGGTCCTGGGCGTAGTCGCGGCGGGTGAGCGGGGCGACGTGCGATCCCTGGCGGCGGACGGACTCGGGCAGCACCGCGCGCCCGGTGCGGCCGGCCCGGGAGCCGGTCAGCACGCACCCGATGAGCTGCCCGCTCAGGTGCACGGCCTCGGCCACCGCCTCCGCGCAGCCGAGGTCGGGCAGGTCGAGGTGCTTGTAGCCGAAATCGTGCAGCACCAGGCAGGACAGCAGGAGATCGGAGAGCACCCGCTGGTCGGCCGGATCCAGCCGGCGGACGGCGCCGTTGCTCAGCACGGTGTCGCCGTCGGTGGCCAGCGCCCACTCCCCCTCGTGGCCGCTGCGGTGGCCGAAGTGCTGCAGCAGTGCCTGCCCGCGCCGGTGCGGCTCGCCGGCGATCCGGTCGGTGATCCGGTCGGCCAGCATCCGGGCCAGCGGCTGCTGCAGCGCCGACCGGTCGGAGTCGTGGCAGAGCACGGAGACGACGCCGGCCGGGTCCATGCCGTGCGGGTCGCGGACCAGAGCCGCCGCCTCGGCAACGCAGGTCAGCGGGCCGTGGTAGTGCTCGGCGCCGCTGATCGCGTAGTCGGTGCGCTCGTGCAGCGCGATCGACGCGGCGGTGGTGCCCACGGTGCGCTCGGCGTAGCCGTAGCCGGGGACCAGCAGCAGCCCGTCGAGCAGCCGGGCCAGGGCGGTGTCGGCGTCCCGGCGGGCCCGGACCACCGCGGAGGGGTCGGACAGCACCAGCGAGCAACCGGCCTCCGAGTTGCCGTCCAGGAACTCGCGCAGCACCTCGTCACCGCAGCTGACCAGCGGCGACACCTGCTGTGGGTGGCCGAGGAAGCGCACCCCGGCCCGATCCGGGTCGACCCGGTGCTGGCGGGAGCGCAGCCAGGATGCCGCCACCTCGGGCCGCAGCAGGTCCCGGACGAACCCGGCCTGACCGGCCGCGAGGAACGACCGTCGGGCCGCCTCCATCTCGACGGCCCGCGACGTCATTCCGGCAGCATAGAGGCCCGATCCCGACCTCGGGGTGGTCGTGAGTGGCTGGCCGTGCTCTAGCACGGCCAGCCACTCACAGGGGCTGGGGGTGGCCGAGGTGGAAGCCCTGCCCGTCGTCGACGCCCACCTCGCGCAGCTGCTCGACCAGCGCCTCCCGATCGACCTGCTCGGCAACCGTGCGCATGCCCAGCTGCCTGGCCACCCCCACGACCGCGGTGACCAGCGCCCGGTCCACCGGATCCCGGTCCAGCTGGCGCACGAACTCCCCCGCGATCTTGACGGCGGTGAACGGCAGGTGCTTGAGGTAGGAGAACGAACCGAACCCGGCGCCGAAATCGTCCAGCGCGAACCCGCAGCCGGCGTCGGTGAGCCGGGTGGCCAGCGCCTGGGCCGCCGACAGGCTGGTGATCGCGGTCGTCTCGGTGATCTCCAGGCCCAGCCGGCCGGGCTCGACGTCGGCCTCCTTGAGACTGCCCAGAATCCAGGTGCCCAAGTCGTCGTCCTCCAACGATCGGGCCGAGATGTTGACCTCGAAGCGCAGTCCGGCCTCGCGGGCCTCGGAGGTGGCCAGCGCGGCCACCGCGTGGTCCAGCACCCACCGGTCCAGCCGCAGCACGAGGTCCGTGCGTTCGACGGCCGGCAGGAAGTCCCCCGGGGTGAGCAGCGGGTACTGCCCGTCGCGCAGCCTGATCAGCAGCTCGTAGCGGGAGATCCGGCCGCTGGCCAGGTCGACGATCGGCTGCGCGTCCAGCTGCATCGTGCCGCCGTCGAGCGCGGCCCGGACCCGGCGCAGCAGCGAGACCCGGCGCACGACCTGCTCGTACTGGTCGGTCACGAACATCCGGGCCCGGTTGCGGCCGGCGCTCTTGGCCTCGTACAGCGCGAGGTCGGCCTGCGCCAGGCTGGCCTCGACGTCGTCGTCCAGAGCGGTCGCCACCCCGATGCTGATCGTCACCCGCAGCGCGCCGACGTCGTCCACGATCGGCGCGGCGGCGACCACGTCGCACAGCCGCTCGGCCATGTCCAGCGCGTCCGCCGCGCTGCAGCCGGGCACGACCACCGCGAACTCGTCGCCGCCGAGTCGGCCGAGCATCGCCGCCGGCCCCAGCTGGCCGGCGACGGCTGCGGCGATACGCCGGATCACCCGGTCGCCAACCGCGTGCCCGTGCAGGTCGTTGATGTCCTTGAAGTTGTCGATGTCGATCAGCAGCAGGGCGGCGCCTCCCGGTCGGGCCCCGCATTCGGCCAGCCGGGAGGTGATCCGACGGCGGTTCGCCACGCCGGTCAGCGGATCGTGCTCGGCGAGATAGGCCAGCTCCTGCTGGATCCGGTGCTGCTCGGTCACGTCGCGGGCCGTGCCCATCACCCGCGACGGCACCCCGGCGCCGTCGGCGAAGACCTCGCCGTGGCAATCGAAGATCCGCACCTCGCCCCGGCCGGCCACCTGGATCCGGTGCGTGAAACCGAAGGTCCCCTGCTCCCGCAGCGCCGCGGCCACGGCCGCCTCGACCTCCAGCCGATCGTCGGGATGGATCAGGCCGACGTAGTCGGCGTAGGTCAGCCGCGTCCCCTGCTCCAGCCCCGCCATCCGCAGCAGCGCGTCGGACCAGTCGATCGTGTTGTCCCGCAGGTTCCACTGCCACCAGCCCAGCCCGGCCATCGCCTCGAAGCGGGCGAGCCGCCAACGGGCCATCACCGAGCCCGGGTGCCGCCCGTCGGCGTCGGTGCCCGTCGTCTCGTCGGTGATCTCGTAGAGCACGGCGGGCTCGGCCGAGGGCAGCGCACTGCTGGTGACCAACCACCAGCGCGTCCCGCCGGTCGGTGACGGCCACCGCATCGGAGTACGGAGCGAGCCGGGCGGCACCTGGCCGAGCTGCTCGAGCAACGCTCCCGAGCTCGCCCAGGAGCCGCCGTGGGGGCCCACCAGCGCGGCGGCGGCGAGGTTGTGCCAGCTCACCCGGCCGTGGCGGACGACGAGCAGACCGACGGTGGCGTGGCTGGCCGCTTCATCCCCGGTCACGGGCCGACCCACCGCCTCCTCGTCGCGACCGGGCCGCTGCGGGCCGGATCGGTACCCGGAGACATCGGACACGTGCTCAGGGTGGCAGACGGCGCCGTCCGGGCTGCACGACGGACCCGGTACGGCTGACGGCCCGGCAGGGTCAGCCGGACGTGGTGCCGGCGGTTGTCGGGACCGGGGTCACGGCCGAGCCGGCGAAGTGGCGCAGCCGCAGGCTGTTGGACACCACGAACACGGAGCTCAGCGCCATCGCCGCACCGGCGAGCATCGGGTTCAGCAGGCCGGCGGCGGCCACCGGCAGCGCGAGGTAGTTGTAGGCGAACGCCCAGAACAGGTTGCCCTTGATCACCGCGAGGGTGCGCCGGGACAACCGGATGGCGTCGACCACGGCGGTCAGGTCGGAGCGGACCAGCGTCAGATCGGAGGCGTGGATGGCGACGTCGGTGCCCGAGCCCATGGCCAGCCCCAGATCGGCCTCGGCCAGTGCGGCGGCGTCGTTGACCCCGTCGCCCACCATCGCCACGACGTGGCCGGCCTGCTGGTAGCGACGAACCACCTCGAGCTTGCCTTCCGGCAGCGCGTCGGCGATCACCGCCTCGATGCCCACCTGGTCGGCGACGGCCATGGCCGCGCCCGCGCTGTCCCCGGTGAGCAGCACCGGCTCCAGACCGAGACTGCGCAGCTCGGCCACCGCGGCCGCACTGGTCGGCCGCAGCGTGTCGGTCACCACGAACGCGGCCCGGGCCCGCCCGGACCAGGCGAGTACGGCACCGGTGCCGCCGTGCGAGTAGCACTCCGACAGCGCCGCGGCCAGCGGCGGCGGCAGCTCGATCCCGTAGGTGGCCATCAGCTGCGGGCGTCCGAGCAGCACCTTGCGGCCGTCGACGACACCGCGCATGCCCAGCCCGTCCAGCGCGACGGCCTTGCGGGCGGTGGGCACGGCACCCAGCGCCTCGGTCACGTAGCCGGTGATGGCCACGGCCACCGGGTGTTGCGAGGCCGACTCCAGCGCGCCGGCGATGCCGAGCGCGGTGTCGCGGTCCACGCCGTCAGCCAGCACCAGGTCGGTGACGGTCATCTCGCCCCGGGTCAGGGTGCCGGTCTTGTCCAGCAGGATCGTGTCGATCCGCCGGGTCGACTCCAACACCTCCGGACCGGTGATCAGGATGCCGAGCTGGGCGCCCCGGCCGGTCCCCACCAGCAGCGCGGTCGGGGTGGCGAGGCCGAGCGCGCACGGGCAGGCCACGATGAGCACCGCAGTGGCCGCGTCGAACGCCACGACCGCGCCGGCCCCGGCGCCGAGCCAGAATCCCCAGGTGGCGACGGACAGGGTGAGCACCACCGGCACGAACAGCCCGGAGACCCGGTCGGCCAGCCGCTGCACCGCGGCCTTGCGGGTCTGCGCCGCCTCGACGAGCGCAGCCATCTGGGCCAGCCGGGTGTCGCCGCCGACCCGGGTGGCCCGCACCACCAGCCGCCCGTCGACGGCGACGCAGCCGCCGGTGACGTCGGCACCCGCGGCGACGTCCACCGGGAGCGGCTCGCCCGTGATCATGCTGAGGTCGAGCGCCGACTCGCCGTCCACGACCACACCGTCGGTGGCGATCTTCTCCCCGGGCCGGACCACGAAGCGGTCCCCGACCTGCAGCTGCTCCGCCGGCACCCGGACCTCGCGGCCGTCGCGCAGCACGGCGGCGTCCTTGGCGGCCATGGTGAGCAGCGCCCGCAGCGCGGCCCCGGAGCGGCGCCGGGCCCTGGCCTCGGCGTACCGGCCGGCCAGCACGAACGTGATGACCCCGGCCGCGACCTCCAGGTAGATCTGCGACGACCCCCCGGACCAGCTGAGGGTCAGGTGGAAGGGGTGGTTGTAGCTGGGCAGGCCGGCCCCGCCGACGAACAGCGCGTACAGCGACCAGCAGAACGCGGCCAGCGATCCGATGGAGATCAGGGTGTCCATGGACGCGGCGGCGTGCTGCAGGTTCCGCCAGGCCGCGCGGTGATAGGGCAGGCCGCCCCAGACCACGACCGGCGCAGCCAGGGTGAGCGAGAGCCACTGCCAGTAGACCAGCTGCAGCGCCGGGATCATGGCCATGGCCACCACCGGCACGGTGAGCGCGGTACAGATCAGCAGCCGGGCGCGGTGCGCCTCGAGCACCGGGTCCGCCGCGTCGGCCTCGGACTCGCCGACCGGTGCAACCGGCTCGGGGGTCGGCAGCGCGGCGGTGTAGCCGGCCCGCTCGACGGTCGCGATGAGCTCGTCCACGGTGATCGTGTCCGGGTGCGCGACGGAGGCCTTCTCAGTGGCGTAGTTGACCACGGCCTGCACGCCGTCGAGCTTGTTGAGCTTGCGCTCGATCCGGTTGGCGCAGGCTCCGCACGTCATGCCGCCGATGATCAGGTCCGTTCGACCCTGCGGGGCGGCGCGAACCGGAACGCTCACCGGGCCGCGCCCACGATCACGATCCGCACCCGACCCGTCCGTCTGCGGTGCTCACTCGCCCGCCTCCCCGATCGTCGATCCCGCCCCGATGAAGCCCGCGCCGGTGTGACCATGGGAGGTCTCGGCGTCCGGGAGCCTGATCGGCCCGACGCTCTGTCCAGCGAACCAACCCCCACCGGCGGCCAGCACGAGCACGACGGCAAAGGAGCCGAGCCGGGCCGAGATCCCGGTCGGCGGCTCGATCCGCAACGGTCGCACGACCGAGAACCCTAGGCACGGGTGGGGCGGGCGGGTTGCCAAGCTGAGGATCACCGACGACGCGCGTGGCCGCAGCTGCGCCGAGCGGCGGCCACCTGCTCCGTCCGGCCGTGGGCACTGCGCCGATTGCCCGGCGACAACCTCAGGTTGGGTCGAGCGCGTTCGGCGCCCGGCCCCTCCGTAGGCCTACCTGCGCGCTCGACCGACGTCTCCGGCCGGTGGGTGCCGGCCGGGCTGGAGCTGGCCGTGCCGCTCGGCTGAGTCCGGCGCCGGCACCCCGGGCCGGACTATCGTTTCTCCGGGTGGTCCGGCAGCGAAGCGGAGGCAGGCAATGGGCAGGCTGACCGCGCGCCGACCGGTGCTCCGGATCGGACCGCACGGGCAGCGCCGGCAGCTGGATTCACTGGCCGCCGAGGAGCCGCTGGAGCTGCGGGTGAACGGCACCCCCCTCGCGGTGACCATGCGCACCCCCGGGCACGACGTGGAGCTGGCGCACGGGTTCCTGCTCACCGAGGGGGTGCTCGAGGCGGCGGCCGACGTGAGCGCCGCCCGCTACTGCGACTCACTGGACGAGCGTGGCCACAACACCTACAACGTGCTGGACGTGGCGTTGGCGCCCGGGGTCGCGCCGCCGGACACCGGGTTGGAGCGCAACTTCTACACCACCTCGTCCTGCGGGGTCTGCGGCAAGGCGTCGCTGGACGCGGTCCGGCTCAAGACCCGCTTCTCACCCGCGGCCGACCCGCTGACCCTGACCCCGGCCCTGCTCAGCACACTGCCGGACCGCCTGCGCGCCGCCCAGAGGATCTTCTCCTCGACCGGCGGGCTGCACGGCGCCGGGCTGTTCGACGCCACCGGCGAGCTGCTGGTGGCCCGCGAGGACGTCGGCCGGCACAACGCGGTGGACAAGGTGCTCGGGTGGGCGCTGCTGGACGGGCGGATCCCGGCCGCGGGCACCGTGCTGATGGTCTCCGGGCGGGCGTCCTTCGAGCTCGTGCAGAAGGCGGTGATGGCCGGGGTGCCGGCGCTGGCCGCGGTGTCCGCGCCCTCGTCGCTGGCGGTGGAACTGGCCCTGGACGCCGGCCTGACCCTGGTCGGTTTCCTGCGCGGGCCAACCATGAACGTCTACGCCGGCACCCAGCGCATCGTGGTCAGCGAGGTCGTGGCCGGCGCCTGACGGGCCCGCGGGACCAGCCGGGCAGGGGCACCAGCAGCTCGTCGTCGACGTGCAACTGCGGGCCACCACAACTGCAGCTGCCGCAGAACGCGGCGATGTGGCGCACGGGTGGATCCGGTGCGGCCAGCCGGCGGCGGTGGTGGTGGCACCCCCGCAGCAGCCCGGTGAGATCTGGGGCGGCTGCCCCGATCGGAGCAACTTCACCGGCTCGGGATGGCATCTGTGCGAACCGGCACCGCGCTCCGCCGGCCGTCCGTAGCGTCCGCCGACATGAACGGGCAGCAGTGGTGGGACGACTACCGGCGGCGGCTGGCCGAGATCGACGAGCGCGTACGCGAGGCCGGGCAGCGGTTGGCCACCCTCCGAGCCACCGCGAGCAGCCGGGACGGCGCGGTCACGGTCACCGTCGACCCGGCCGGCGCGCTGGTGGGGCTGGCCTTCGCCGAGCCGGCGGGGCGGCTGAGCCGGGCCGAGCTGGCCGAGCTGGTGCTGGACACCGCGCGCGCCGCCCGGGCCCGGGCCGGCTCGCAGGCCCTCGCGGCGGTGGCCGCCGTCGGGCCGGACCCCGAGGTGCTGCGGATGCTGCGCGCCCAGCTGCCCGGCGCGGACGCCTGACGACGGTGCGCTGATGGCCGACCGCTTCCGCGTCGATCCGGACGGACTGGAGATGCACGCCAGGGAGCTGGACGCGCTGGCCGGGCGGGTCCGCGACACGGCCGGCGTCGGGCGACCGCTGGACCTGGCCGCGTACGGGCTCGTGGGGCAGGTGTTCGCGCTGGCCGCAGTGGCCGCGGCCGGATCGGGCGCGGCTGCCGTCGGGCGGCTGGCCGAGCACACCGCCGAGCAGTCCGCCCGGATCCGGGCCAGCCGGGAGAGCTACCTGGGCGCCGAGCGGCGGGCCGCCGGCGACTTCGGGGGCGTCCGGTGACGGCGCCGACCGAGGGCGCCGGGATCGTGTCCAGCTGGGTCGACCTGGTCGCGGCGCTGGATGCCGAGCAGGTCGACCCGGCGCAGGTCGGCTACGCCGCCGCGGCGGCCGGGCTGGACACGCTGGGCACCGCGCTGGCGCCGTTCGACGAGCTGGCCCAGGCCGGTTTCGGCTGGCTCATCGAGCACGTCACGTTCCTGCGGGAGCCGCTGGACGCGCTGGCCGGTGACCCGGCGGCCGTACTGGCCCAGGCCCAGGACTGGAGCCGGGTGGGCGTCGAGCTGCGGGCCGCCGCATCGGACCACCGAGCCGGCACCGTGGCCGGCTGGGAGGGTGTCGCCGCCGACGGGTACCGGCATTCGGCCGCCCAGCTGGCGTCCGCGATGGAGGAGGCCGCGGACCGGGCCGCGGCGCTGTCCCAGCTGATCCTCGTCACCGGCGCCGGCGTGGGCACCGTGCGGGCGCTGATCCGGGACGCCGTCGCCGAGTTCCTGTCGCTGGTGCTGCAGTACCTGCTGGCCGCGGGCACGCTGGCCTTCCTGACCGCGGGGGGTTCGCTGGCCACCGTCGTGCTGACCGTCGTGACCCGGGCGGCTGAGCTGGCCGCCGACATCTGCCGGCGGATCCGGCAGCTGCTGGACACCCTGGTGGCCGCGGGCGGCACCGCCGGCCGGCTGGCCGAGGCGATGCAGCGGGCCGCCGCCGGGTTCCAGGCGGCGGCGCCCGGGCTGCGGGTCGGCGGTACCGCTCTGCAACGCGGAGCCGAGGAAGCCGGGGTGCCGGTGGCGATCGAGGCCGGCAAGCAGCTCACGGCGGCCGCGCAGGAGCTGCGCGAGTCGCCGCGACACGCCGACAGTGCCGCCACATCGATACCGAATTGAACTCCTCGACGGCCGTGACCGTGTTCCAGAGCGTCGGTGGGATACCCGCCGGCTCGGAACACGGAGGTCCTCGCCCATGCCCCGCCACCGCATCCTGCCCCTCGCCGTGATCGCGGCCGCCACCCTGACGCTGAGCGCCTGCGGTGGCCCCAGCAGCGACCCCTACGCCTCCGTGTCGGCGCCGGCCGTCGGCGCTCCGGCGGCCCCGTCGGTCACGGCCGACCCCAGCGCGCCGACCGGCCCGCTGCTCGCGGCCAAGGACGAGCCGGCCCTCGGGAAGATCGTGGCCGACGCGGAGGGCTTCACCCTCTACCGGTTCGACAAGGACAC
The DNA here is from genome assembly GCA_035557575.1 of Pseudonocardia sp. GTDB lineage: Bacteria > Actinomycetota > Actinomycetes > Mycobacteriales > Pseudonocardiaceae > Pseudonocardia. The sequence continues at coordinate 18,187 of DATMDS010000200.1, forward strand.
CGCCAAGCCGGAACCGACCACGACCTGCGTGGACGCCTGCGCGACCAAGTGGCCCCCGGTCACCGTGGACCCGAAGGGCAAGCTCACGCTGGACGGCATCGACTCCTCGGCCATCGGGATGGTGGCCCGCCCGGACGGCACCGCCCAGCTCACCCTCGGTGGCTGGCCGGTCTACCGCTTCGCCGGTGACACCGCCCCGGGCCAGACGGCCGGGCAGGGTATGGGCGGCACCTGGTACGCCGTCACCCCGGAGGGCAAGAAGGCCGCCGGCACCGGTTCGGGCTCGGCCGGGTCCGGCGCGGCCGGCTCCTCGGGTTCCAGCTCGTCGGGATCCGGTTCGTCGGGATCCGGTTCGTCGGGATCCGGCTCGACCGGGTCCGGCAGCGACTCCAGCGGCGACTCCGGCTCCGGCAGCGCCAGCACCGGCGGTTACTGACCCCGACCCGGACCACCTGACCGGTCCGTCCTGCCCGCCCTCGCGGCGTGGCGGGCAGGATGGGCCCCATGGCACAGGTGCGGGCGCGGGCGGAGCGGACGATCGGCGCCCCGGCGGAGCGGGTACGGGATGCGGTGGCCGACTACCGGGAGGTGCGACCACGCATCCTCACCGACGAGTTCCGGGACTACCGCGTCGAGGCCGGCGGCCGCGGTGCCGGCAGCCGAGTGCACTGGGTGCTGCAGGCCACCCGCAAGCGGTCGCGGGAGCAGCTGATCGAGGTCAGCGCGCCCGCCGCGGACCGGATCGTCGAGCGCGACACGAACTCCAGCATGGTCACCACGTGGAGCGTCGTCCCGGACGGCGCCGAGCGCAGCACGGTCACCGTCGAGACCACCTGGAACGGGGCCTCCGGCATCGGCGGCTTCTTCGAGCGCACCTTCGCGCCGCGCGGCCTGCAACGGATCTACGCCGGCGTGCTCACCCGTCTCGAGGACGTCGTCCGCGGCTGAGCCGGACACACATCGGGACTGGCACTGGCGCGGAGCGGTGTCGACCCGCGAGCATTGTCAGCACCCAGCAGCGCTGCGCAAGGGCTGCGGTGGGCAGTGGTCAGGGCGGGCGGGGTGCTCGCCTCGGAGAGGGGAGCGGTCATCGGCACACCGATCGACAACGGCATCGTCGCCATCGCCGGGGAGGCGCTCGTCGACCTGGTTCCGGCCCCGATCAGCGGCTACTACGAGTTCGCCCCGGGTGGCAGCCCGGCGAACGTCGCGGTCGGGCTGTCCCGGCTGGGGATTCCGACCCGGATGCTGGCCCGGATCGCGGACGACCCGCTCGGCCGCCGGCTGCGCGCGCACCTGAGCAAGAACGGCGTCGGGCTCGACCACGTGGTCACCGCGACCGAGCAGACGTCGATGGCCATGGTCATGGTCGGCCCCGACGGCGGCCCCACCTACGACTTCCGGGTCGTCGGCACCGCCGACTGGCAGTGGACGGCGGCCGAGCTGGCCGACGCCCTGGATCCCGGACCCGGTGGCCCGGTACTGGCCCTGCACTCCGGGTCGCTCGCGCTGACCACCCCGCCAGGGGACGCGGCGCTGCGGGCACTGATGGCCCGCGCCGCGCAGACCGCGACCGTGAGCTACGACCCGAACTGTCGACCCGGCCTGATGGGCAAGCCGGCGGACGTGCTGGCCGGGGTGCACGAGATGGTCTCGGTGGCCGACGTGGTCAAGGTCAGCCTGGAGGACCTGGGCTGGCTGATGCCCGGCTTCACCGCCGAAGAGGTGCTGGAGGACTGGCTGGGCCGCGGTCCCGCGCTGGTGGTGGTCACCCTCGGCGGGGACGGGGTGACCGCCGGCACGTCCACCGGGTTGCGCACTCGCCGACCGGGCGTTCCGGTCACCGTGATCGACACGGTGGGCGCGGGCGACACCTTCTCCGGTGCCCTGCTGGCGGGGCTGCACCGACGCAAGCTGCTCGGGGCGGCCAGCCGCCCGGCGTTGCACGCGATCAGCCACTCGACCATGGATGCCGTGCTCGACGAGTCGATGCTGGCCGCCGCGATCACCTGCTCGCGGCGCGGGGCGGACCCGCCCACCGCCGAGGACGTCGAGTCCCGGCGCAGCTGGGCCGGGATGAAGGTCGCGGACGGCGGGTAACGGCCCCAGATCCTTTCGTCACCCGCCGCCCACGATTCGGGGCTTCGGTCGCACCAACCGCGGTTGCTGCGGGCCGGTGGCGACCGAGACACCATTCCAGCGGTTCACCCCCACCCATGGCGAGCGCTGCCACTCCGATGGGTGGCCCCCGTTCGGGGAGGTCAGCGGCCGGCTGCGTCAGCGGCGGCGCTGCAGCAGCCGCTCGGCCGGCCAGGTGTTGAGGATCCGGTCCGGGGCGACCTCGCACGCCGCGGCCCGCTCGCACCCGTTGCGCAGCCAGTCCAGCTGCCCGGGCGCGTGCGCGTCGGTGTCGACGGTGAACATGCATCCGGCCGTGGCCGCCTCCCGCAGCAGCCGCAGCGGCGGGTCCAACCGCTCCGGCCGAGAGTTGATCTCCACCGCCACGCCGTGGTCGGTGCACGCGGCGAACACGGCGGCCGCGTCGAACTGCGACTCCGGCCGCTTGCGGTTGCCGGTCACCATCCGGCCGGTGCAGTGCCCGAGCACGTCCACCCGCGGGTCGGCGATGGCGCGCAACATCCGCCCGGTCATCTCGGCGCGCGGCATCCGTAGCTTCGAGTGCACCGAGGCCACGACGAGATCGAGCCGGTCCAGCAGCTCCGGCTCCTGATCCAGGGTGCCGTCCTCGTTGATGTCGACCTCGATCCCGGTGAGCACCCGGAACGGCGGGCCGGGCGCGGCGGCGAGCTCGTCGTTCACCTCCGCGACGAGGTCCAGCTGGGCCCGTAGCCGCTCCGCCGAGAGCCCGTTGGCCACGGTCAGCCGCGGCGAGTGATCGGTGATCACCAGGTACTCGTGGCCCAGCTCGCGGGCGGTGGCCACCATCTCGCGCAGCGGCGAGCCACCGTCGGAGGCGTCGGTGTGGCTGTGGCAGTCACCCCGGATCTCCGCCCGCAGCGCGGCGGCGGCATCGTCCAGCGCAGGCTCCTCGACGGCCTCCAGGTTCTGCAGGTAGCCCGGCTGCTGCCCGGCGACCGACTCGGCCACGCAGCGGGCGGTCACCGCGCCGACGCCCTTCAGCCGGACCAGCTCACCGGAGCGGGCCAGCGCCGACAGCTCCTCCGGGGTGCGCCGGGCCAGCACCGCGGCCGCGGTCCGGAACGCGCGTACCCGGTAGGTCGATTCGTGCGCCCGCTCCAGCAGGAACGCGATGCGGCGCAGGTCCGCGACCGCGTCCCGGGCCTCGTCCGCCACGGCTCCGCTCACGCGGTGGATCGTCGCACGCGGCCCGGCCCGCGGCGTGGCGGACGTCGGAGATCCCGACTCAGCGCAACCAGCGGCGGTGCTTCTTCGTCCAGGCCTCCGCCCACAGCGCGGGCAGTTGTTGCTCGATCCGCTCGGCTCGCGCGGCGTCGACCGCGTGCAGCACCCCGAAGCTGAAGCCGTTCTCGCCCGCCGCGTGCGCCTGCGCGCCCAGCCCGCGCAGCGCCTCCCGGGCCACCACGGTGTCCTGGTGCTCGCCGAGCGCGGTCTGGAAGCCCTTGAGCGCCTTCGCGAACTGCTGCGCCGGCTTCCCGACGGCCGGCCGGGCCACCTCGGTGGCGTAGCGCAGCCGCTTGCCGGCCTTGCGGGCCTCGTGCACGGCGAGGTCGCGGGCCTCGGCCTCCTGCTGCGGGTCGGTGGCCGTGCGGACCGCTTTCGCCAACCGCCGGGCGGTCCGCGCGACGTGTCGGGGCAGCTCGGCGGCGGCCCGGCGGCGCGCGGCGCGGCTCAGCGGCGGGTCCGCGACGAACTCCTCCAGGGCGGTCCGCAGCCGCGCGTAGCGGGGCCCGTCGAGGGCGCTGAGCACGGCGGCTCCGGCCTCCGCCTCGGCCCGCGCGAAGTGCCGGTTCACCTGGGCCTGCACCGGGCCGAGCAGCAGCTCCGGCGGCAGCGCGGCGAGCCCGGCGTGGATCCGCTCGGCCAGCACCTCGGCGTCCCGCGCCGGCGCCAGCTCGCGGCCGAACTCGCGCAGGTCGGCAAGGATCGGTTCGATCCGGCTCCGGTCGAGCAGCGGTCGGTAGGCCTGCAGCGCGCTGCGCATCCGGCGCGACGCCACCCGCAGCTGGTGCACCGAGTCCGGCTCGCCGCGGCGCACCCGCAGCTCCTCGGCGGCCAGCCGGTCGGCGTGCTCGGCCAGGTACTCGACCAGCGCCGCACCCGCCGAGTCGCGCCGACCACCCCGGTGCGGCCGCGGCTGCGGCCGCAGCACCCGTGCCAGCTCGGCGTCCGCGGCCGGCGCGGCCGGGCGCAGGCCGGCCTCGGAGAGGCGCTCCTCGATCTCCTCCAGCGGCGCGCGCGGGCCGGTGCGGAGCTCGACCTCGGTCCAGGACGTGACGTCGGTCGCGGTGCCCAGGGTCGCCAGGGTCAGCTGGTCGTGCACCAACTCGCCCAGCTCGCCGCCGCGCGCACCGAGCAGCCGGGTGACGTGGCGGACGATCCGTACCCGAGCGGCCGGGTGGACCGGCAGGTCGCGGGCGGTGGTCCGGATGAGCTCGTCGAGCTCGTCCGGCAACGGGGGCGCAGTGGCGTCGGCGGGGGCCACCGGGACCCGCAGCCGCTCGTGCCCGTCGCCCTCCGGCAGATCCAGCTGCCAGACGGCCTGCGCCCCGTCCCGGCACACCGCGAGCGCGATCCCGGCCGCGGTCAACCGCCGGTCAGCGGTGTCGTAGCGCTCCATCTCCAGCAGCTGCTGCGGTTCGGGCCGCTCGTCGTGCACGCCGGGCAGACCGGCCAGCCGGGGCGCTCCGATCTCGGCCACGCCGCGATACGTACGGCTCCCGGTCCGGGCCCTGGTCGTTCCGGTTCTGCTCGTCGGCACCCGTACAGGTTCTCAAAGGATGCCCTGTGTCAACCACCCGGCAACCGGGACTTCACCACCTTGCCCATGTCGTTGCGGGGTAGCTGCTCGACGAAGCGGACCTCGCGGGGCCGCTTGTGCGGGGCGAGCAGGGTCGCCACGTGGTCGACGAGCTCGCGCTCCGCGGGGGGCGGGCCGGCCGGCACGACGAAGGCCACGATCCGCTCCCCCAGATCGTCGTCCGGCCGCCCGACGACCGCGACCTCGGCCACCCCGGCGTGCTCCAGCAAGGCGTTCTCGATCTCACCCGCGCCGATCTTGTAGCCGCCGGACTTGATCAGGTCGGTGGCGCTGCGCCCGACCAGGGCGAGCGCCCCCGAGTCGGTGAACCGGCCGATGTCGCCGGTGATGAACCAGCCGTCGGGGGTGTGCGCGGCGGCCGTCGCGTCCGGCCGGTTGAGGTAGCCGTCGAACAGGCTCGGGCCGCGCACCTGCACCGCCCCCAGCCCGTCGGAGCCGCCCCCGGGCAGGGGGGCCAGCCGCAGCTCGATGCCGGTCAGCGGCCGGCCGACCGTGCCGGGTTCGGGTTCCTCGCCGGCCCGGGTCGCGGTCAGGATGAGGGTCTCGGTGAGCCCGTAGCGCTCCCGGACCGGCGTGCCGGTGGCGCGCCGCAACCGGACGTGGTCGACGGCGGTCAGCGCGGCCGATCCGGAGATCAGCAGCCGCGCCCGGCCGACCGCGGCCGCGGCGTCCGGGTCGGCCTCGAGCTGCTCGGCCAGGCGGTGGTACTGGGTGGGCACCCCGAACACGATGTCGGCGCCCGCACCGGCCAGCACGGACGCGTCCAGCCGGCCGAGGTGGTGCAGCGTTCCCCCGCGCCGGGCCGGGCCGACGACACCGAGCACCAGCCCGTGCACGTGGAACAGCGGCAGCGCGTGCGCGAGCAGGTCGTCCGCTGTCCACTCCCAGGCCTCGGCCAGGGCGTCCACGTTGGACGCCATGGCGGCGCGGGAGAGCACGGCCCCCTTCGGCAGTCCGGTGGTCCCCGAGGTGTAGATGATCAGGGCGGGTGCATGGGGGGGTGGCTCCGCCCGCGGCAGCGCGGCGGCGGCGTCCAGGTCGACGTCGACCCGGGGCAGCGCGGCCAGCGGTCCGGGCAGCACCGCGCCGGGCGCGGCCAGCACCAGCTCCGGGGCCGCGTCGCCGAGCACGTGGCCCAGCTCCCGCTCCCCCAGCTTCGGGTTGACCGGCACCACCGGCACGCCGGCCACCAGCGCGGTCAGCACCCCGACCGCCGCGTGCACGGTGGGTTCGGCGTGCACCGCCACCCGGGCCCGGCCGGCGATCGCCGCGGCCAGCGCGCCGGTGATGCCGGCCAGCCGGCGATAGCTCAGCTCGACCTGCTCGGCCCCGACGCCGAACCGGAGCGCCGGACGGTCCGGTGGGTCGACGAGCGCGGGCAGCAGCGGCGCGGTCATCCCACCACCTTGCCCGGGTTGAGGATGCCGTCCGGGTCGAGGGCCTGCTTGACCGCCCGCTGCAGGGCCAGCACGCCGGGGCCCAGCTCGCGCTGCATGCCGGCCCGCTTGAGCAGCCCGACCCCGTGCTCGCCGGTGACCGTGCCGCCCAGCTCCAGCGCGGTGGCGACGATGTCGTCGAAGGCCGCCTGGGCGCGGCGCTTGGCATCCTGGTCGCCGTGCGGGGTGAGCATCAGCGGGTGCAGGTTGCCGTCACCGGCGTGCGCCACGGTGGCGATCTGGGTGTCGTGCCGGGCCGCGATCTCCTCGATCCGGGCCAGCATCTCGGCGATCGCCCCGCGCGGCAGGCAGACGTCCTCGGTGAGCATGGCCATGCCGCGCTGCTCCAGCGCCGGGTAGGCCATCCGGCGGGCATCGAACAGGGCCTCGGCCTCCACCGGGTCGGTGGAGGCCATCGCGTCGATGGCCCCGGCGGCCAGGAACTCGGCGTGGATGGCCGCGGCATCCTGCTCGGCCGCGGGCTCGGGCAGGTCGGTCTGGGCCAGCAGCAGCGCGGCCGCGTCCTCCGGGAGCCCGCTGCGCTTCCAGGCGTTGACCGCGCGCAGGCACTCCCGGTCGATCAGCTCGAAGGCCGACGGCTCCAGCCCGCGGGCGGTGACCCTGGCCACCGCGTCGCCGGCCGCGGCCAGGGTGTCGAAGAAGCCGACCACGGTGCGCGGCGCGGTGCTGCGCCGCGGGCGCAGCCGCACGGTGATCTCGGTGAGCACCGCCAGGGTGCCCTCGGAGCCGACCAGCAGCCCGGCCAGGTCGTAGCCGGCCACACCCTTAGCGGTGCGCCGCCCGACCCGCACGATCTCGCCGGCCGCGGTCACCGCCTCCAACGCCAGCACGTAGTCGCGGGTCACCCCGTACTTCACGCAGCACAGTCCACCGGCGTTGGTGGCCACGTTGCCGCCGATCGTCGACCAGGGCGCGCTGGCCGGATCCGGCGGGTACCACAGCCCGTGGTCGGCCACGGCCGCGCGCAGGTGGTCGTTGACCACCCCGGGTTGCACCACGGCCAGCCGTTCCGCGGCGTTGATCTCGACGATGTCCCGCATCCGCTCGGTGCTCAGCAGCACGCAGCCGTCCACCGCGTTGGCGCCGCCGGAGAGCCCGGTGCCCGCCCCGCGCGGGACCAGCGGCCGCCGGTGCCGGGCGCAGATCGCCACCACCGTGGCCACCTCGGCGGTGCTCCGCGGGCGGACGACCACCGCGGCCCGCCCGTGCTCGGCCCACTCGGCCTCGTCGTGCAGGTAGCCGGCCATCACGTCGTCGTCGAGCAGGATCCGATCGTTGGGTAGCGCCGCGGCCAGATCGGCCACGACGGGATCGGTGACGGTGGTGACGGGCGCTGCGGTGGGCACGGCCATGACCACGGACGTTATCCGGCCGCGAGCCGCTCGACCACCGCTCGGCCGAGGAGGGTGCCGGACCGCCAGGCCGTCTCGACCTTGGGCGGCCCCCAACCGTCGCCGGCCAATGCGATGCCGTCCGGGCCGAGGAAGTACGGCTGCTCGCGGGCGGTGTCCGGGGCCGCGAAGCGCCACCGGTGGGCATGGGTCCACTCCGGCGCGGCGCGCACGTCGAGCAGCTCGCGCAGCGCGTCCAGCACCACCGGCACCGCCGCGTCCGGGGCGGCGTCGTGGGCCCGGGCCGACTCCGCGGTGGTGTGCGTGACCAGCACCGCGGCCCCGTCGCCGCGGCGGTCGCCGTCGTCGGCGATCGTGGTCACGACGGGGTGCCCGTTGACGAACGCGGCGGGCAGCGGGTCCCACTGGCGCGACGGCCAACCGGCGGCGACCGCGATGCTGGGCCGCCAGGCCCGGTCGGCCAACTCCGTGGCCGTCGGCGAGGACGGGTGCACCAGCCGCAGCGCCTGCGGATCGGGCATGGCCAGCACCACGATCTCGGCCACCTCGCCGTCCACAGCGGGGCCCGGACCGACGTGGCACACCTGCCGCTCCAGCTCCACGTCCAGCCCGCCGGCGAGCTCCTGGACCAGACTGCGCAACCCGGCCGGGGCGGCCCAGCGCATCGGCCCGGACGTGTGGTCCCGGCCGCCGTCGGCGAGCACGGCCAGCTGGGTGGTCCACGGCCGGGCCAGTCCGACGGTGCGCCAGCGGGCGACCAGTTCGGCGAACTCCGGGTCGGTGACGGTGAAGTAGGCGGCACCGAGGTCCACCGGGCGGCCGTGCAACCGGCGGCTGGCCATCCGCCCGCCCACCGTGTGCGCGCGCTCCAGCACCCGCACCGACACCCCGGCCGTCCGCAGCGCCTGCGCGCACGCGACTCCGGATATCCCGGCTCCGACGACGATCACGGACACGCCTGGAAACCTAGCGGCATCCGGCTGTGAGTGCCTGGCCGTGTTCTAGCACGGCCCGGCACTCACAACCGCAGCTTCATGTGCCGGTTGACGTCCTTGTAGAGCAGGTACCGGAAGCGCCCCGGACCGCCGGCGTAGCAGGCCTGCGGGCAGAACGCCCGCAGCCACATGAAGTCGCCCTCCTGGACCTCGACCCAGTCCTCGTTGAGCCGGTAGACCGCCTTGCCCTCCAGCACGTAGAGGCCGTGCTCCATCACGTGCGTCTCGGCGAAGGGGATCACCGCACCCGGCTGCAGGCTGACGATCGTCACGTGCATGTCGTGCCGCATGTCCGCCTGGTCGACGAAGCGGGTGGTCGCCCACCTCCCGCCGGTGTCGGGCATCGGCGAGGGCTCGATATCGCGTTCGTTGGCCACGAACGCCTCCGGCACGTCCAGGCCCTCGACCCGCTCGTAGGCCTTGCGGATCCAGTGGAAGTGCGCGTGGTCGCTGCCCTCGTTGCGTACCGACCACGTGCTGGCCGGCGGAATGTAGGCGTAGCCGCCCGGATCCAGCTTGTGCGCGACGCCGTCGACGGTGATGCGCAGCGCGCCCTTGGTCAGGAACAGCACGCCCTCGGCCTCCGGGTCGAGCTCGGGGCGGTCGCTCCCGCCTCCCGGCGCCACCTCGACCATGTACTGCGAGAACGTCTCGGCGAACCCGGACAGCGGGCGGGCCAGCACCCAGAGCCGGGTGTCGTCCCAGAAGGGCAGGTAGCTGGTCACGATGTCGGAGTTGGTGCCGCGCGGGATCACCGCGTAGGCCTCGCGGAACATCGCCCGGTCGGTGAGCAGCTGGGTCTGGGGGGGCAGCCCGCCGGTCGGTGTCCAGTACGTCGTGTCGCTCATCGTGCCCTCATTCCGCTGACGTTCGGCGCAGGTGCCTTCCGGGTTCCGGGGCCGCACCTACGGCCGCGGACGCAACGGCCGCGGTGACCGGGGGTGCAGTGCGGCGCTGCGGTCGACTGCGACGTGCTGCCCGCGGGCCACGGATCGAGACTAGACCCGTGACCCTTCCACTTCACAGCACTTGGTGTGGCGCTGGTTCGGCTCCGACCCCCCGGTGAGCGTCGGCGCCGGGGGCGTCGGTCGACGTGCGCACCCGAGGCCCGTCGGCGTTGCGGCACAATCGTCGCGATGAGCACGACGGCGCCCCGGCTGCTGCAGGTGCGACGCAGCGAGCGGATTACCCCGCGGATGGTGCGGGTGACGCTGACCGGGGCCGAGCTGACGGGCTTCGGCGGCGAGGGCCCGGACCGGCGGATCAAGATGTTCTTCCCGGCGCCGGGCCAGGACCGCCCGGCCATCCCGCGCGCCGCGTCCGGTGGCCCGGTGTGGCCGGCCGGAGCGGTCCGCCCCGCGATCCGCACCTACACGGTGCGCCGGTTCGACCCGACCGCAGGCGAGCTGGACGTCGACTTCGTGCTGCACGACGGGCACGGCCCGGCCGCCGCCTGGGCCCGCGACGTGCGGCCCGGCTCCTGGGTGGGCGTCTCCGAGCCGGGTGGTCGCTACCGCCCCGACCCGGAGGCGGACTTCCACCTCGTGATCGGCGACGAGTCGGCGCTGCCCGCGGTGGCCACGGTGCTGGCCGCGCTGCCGACCGGCGTACCAGGACTGGCGTTCCTGGAGGTGGCCGACGTCGCCGAGGAGCAGCAGCTGCCGGGCACCGCGAGCGTGCACTGGGTGCACCGCGGCGCGCATCCGGCCGGGGAACCGCTGGTCACGGCGGTGCGGGCGGTCACCCTGCCGGCCGGGCGGGGCCAGGCGTGGCTGTCCGGGGAGTCGGCGGCGGTCCGCGACCTGCGCGCCCACCTGCTCGCCGAGCGCGGCCTGGACCGCCGGCTGGTCTACGCCACCGGCTACTGGCGCGCCCGCTGAGCTCCGACGCCACGACGCACACCACTTGGCGTCCGCACAGGCCACGACATGTGCGACAGCACCTCACGGTGTGCGCGGTGCACCCGGTCCCGGC
>DATMDS010000201.1:0-13466 GCA_035557575.1 Pseudonocardia sp.
AGCATGTGCTCGTGGTCAAGCGCACCGAGGCGGATGTGCCGTGGACCGAGGGCCGCGACCTCTGGTGGCACGACCTCGTCGACAAGCAGTCCGACCAGCACACGCCCGAGGCGTTCGACGCCGAGCATCCGCTCTACATCCTCTACACCTCGGGCACGACCGGGAAGCCGAAGGGCATCCTGCACACATCGGGCGGCTACCTCACCCAGGCCGCCTACACGCACCACGTGGTGTTCGACCACAAGCCCGGCGAGAGCGTCTACTGGTGCACCGCCGACATCGGCTGGGTCACCGGGCACAGCTACATCGTCTACGGGCCGCTGGCCAACCGGGCCACGTCGGTGATGTACGAGGGCACCCCGAACACCCCGCACGAGGGCCGGCACTGGGAGATCATCCAGAAGTACGGCGTCTCCATCTACTACACCGCACCCACGCTGATCCGCACGTTCATGAAGTGGGGCAAGGAGATCCCGGAGAAGTACGACCTGTCGTCGCTGCGGGTGCTGGGCAGCGTCGGTGAGCCGATCAACCCCGAGGCCTGGATGTGGTACCGGGAGAACGTCGGCCACAACAACTGCCCGATCGTGGACACCTGGTGGCAGACCGAGACCGGGGCGATCATGATCTCGCCGCTGCCCGGGGTGACCGCGACCAAGCCGGGATCGGCCATGCGCGCGCTGCCGGGCATCGCGGCGAGCGTGGTCGACGAGGCCGGGGAACCGGTCGGTGCGGGAGGCGGCGGCTACCTGGTGCTGGACAAGCCGTGGCCGGCGATGCTGCGCGGCATCTGGGGCGACGAGGAGCGCTACCGCGACACCTACTGGTCGCGGTTCGCCGAGCAGGGCTACTACTTCGCCGGCGACGGGGCCAAGTACGACGAGGAAGGCGCGATCTGGCTGCTCGGCCGGGTGGACGACGTGATGAACGTGTCCGGGCACCGGATCTCCACGACCGAGGTGGAGTCGGCGCTGGTCAGTCACCCGACCGTGGCGGAGGCGGCGGTGGTCGGCGCCTCCGACCCGACCACTGGCCAGGGCATCGTCGCGTTCGTGATCCTGCGCGGCGACGTCGCCCAGGACGAGGCCAAGGGCGAGGACGCGATCAAGGCGCTGCGCGACCACGTCTCCAAGGAGATCGGGCCGATCGCCAAGCCGCGCCAGATCATGGTCGTTGACGAGCTGCCCAAGACCCGCTCCGGCAAGATCATGCGGCGGCTGCTCAAGGACGTCGCGGAGAACCGCGAGGTCGGTGACGTCACCACGTTGGCCGACTCGACGGTGATGGAGCTGATCTCGTCCGGGCTCAAGGAGGGCAAGTCGGACGACTGAGACGCTGCGCTGATCGCGTCGCCCGGGGGATCCTGACCGGGTGAACGAGGGCGATCTGCACGTGCGGGGATCGCTGGTGCTGCCCGAACGCGAGCTGCACTGGCGGTTCTCCCGTGCCTCCGGCCCCGGCGGGCAGGGGGTGAACACCACCGACTCCCGGGTGGAGCTGTCGTTCGACCTGGCCCGCTCGCCCTCGGTGCCGGAGTCGGTGCGCGCGCGGGCGCTGCCGCGGCTGGCCGGCCGGCTGGTCGACGGGGTGCTCACCGTGGTCGCCGCCGAGCACCGCAGCCAGCTGCGCAACCGGGCCGCGGCCCGGGAGCGGCTGGCTGCGGCGCTGCGGGCGGCCATCGCGCCGGACCCGCCGCGGCGCCGCCCGACCCGACCGTCGATGTCGGCGCGGCGCCGTCGGATGGACTCCAAGGCGCGTCGCGGCCAGCTCAAGCGGTTGCGAGGACGTCCGGACGAGTAGTGCCTACGCGCACCCGGTGCGCTGGGAAGCCTGCTCGGCAACGGTTGCCGTCGACCCCGGAGCCGCCCGTGATCGTGTCGCGCCTGCCCGACCCCGCCGAGTTCGCCCGTTATCGGCCCGGAACACCGACGACCCGGCTGATCCGGCGGTCGCCCCGGTCGCTGTGACAGGATGGCGCCGACGTTCTCAGCGAGCAGCAATGCAGGAGGATCGCGGTGGCCAGCTCGAGCTCCAGCGGCGCGGATGTTCCGCCCGTTCTCCCGTCGATCCCGCTCTCCCCGGAGGTGCGCTCGCCCGCCGACCAGTCGATCGGCGGCCTGGTCAAAGAGGCCACCGCGCACATGTCGACGCTGGTCCGCGCCGAGGTGGAGCTGGCGAAGGCCGAGGTCAGCGCCGAGGTGAAGAAGGGTGTGCAGGGCAGCGTCTTCTTCGTCATCGCGCTGACGATCCTGCTGTTCAGCCTGTTCTTCATGTTCTTCGCCCTCGCGGAGCTGATCGCGCTCTGGCTGAACCGGCCGGCCTCGTTCGCCATCGTCTTCGGGATCATGCTGCTGCTCGCCGGGCTGTTCGCCCTGATCGGCTACGGGCGGGTGCGCAAGATCCGCAAGCCGGAGCGGACGATCTCCTCGCTGAAGGAGTCGGCTCAGGTGTTCTCGCACGTCGGTCGCGGCTCCGAGGACGGGGCGGTGCCGCCGCGCGAACTGAGCAACCCCGGCGTGACCGCCCGCTGAGGCGTGCGGCCGCCGGGCGGCCCGGATCCCACCGCGGTCCGGTTGCCCGGTCCGTGGACCCATCGCGCGGTCAGCGCCAACGGGATCCGGCTGCACGTCGCCGAATGCGGCTCCGGTCCGTTGGTGGTGCTGCTGCACGGGTTTCCCGAGTTCTGGTGGGCGTGGCGGCACCAGCTGGTCGCGCTGGCCGGCCGTGGTCACCGGGTGGTCGCGGTGGACCTGCGCGGGTTCGGCGACTCCGACAAGCCGCCCCGCGGCTACGACCTGTGGACGCTGGCCGGTGATGTCGCCGGGCTGATCCGGGCCCTCGGCGAGTCGCGGGCGGACGTGGTGGGCCACGGCTGGGGCGGCATGATCGGGTGGACGGTCACCGCGCTGCATCCCCGCCTGGTCCGGTCGCTGGCCGTGCTCGGCGCCCCGCACCCGCTGGCCGTGCGCCGCGCGGTGCTGCGCGATCCGCGCGGGCAGGGAAGGGCGGCCGCGGCGTACGCGCTGGGGTTCCAGCTGCCGCGCTGGCCGGAGCGGTCGCTGCGGGTCAACGGGGGTGCTCGCGTGGAGACGATACTGACCGCCTGGTCGGGTCGGGACTGGGCGGCGAGCGCGGACTTCACCGAGGCGGTGCAGCAGTACCGGATGGCGATCCGGGTGCCGGGTGTGGTGCACAGCGCCCTGGAGTACTTCCGGTGGGCGGCGCGCTCCCAGCTGCGGGCCGAGGGCCGGCGCTTCGCGGCCGCGGTGGCGCGGCCGGCCGCGGTTCCGGTGCTGCAGGTGCACGGCGCGGACGATCCGTGGCTGCTGGCCAGCACAGCGGCGGCGGTGGCGCCGTGGGCAGGCGACGACCACCGACGGCACGTGCTCCCCGGCGTGGGGCACTTCCCGCACGAGGAGGCGCCGGGACTCCTCGACCGGTTGCTCGCGGAGTTCCTGGAGCCCCGGTGGGGATGAGCGAGCGGCCGGCTAGGAGTCGACCGGCGGCCGGCGGGCCAGCACGTACAGCCGCTCGGTCGCGACTTCCTGCGCCGCGGGCCCGCGCAGGTACCACTCGACGTCGACCAGCCCGGCCGCGGTGACCGCGGCGAGCACCTCGGCCCGGTCGTGCAGTACGAACTCCAGCTCGACGGGTTCACCGCAGAGCTCGTCGACGTGCCGGACCTCGTCGCCGATGTGCACCGCGAGCGCCAGCCAGCCGCCTGGGGCCAGCACCCTGGTCAGCGCGGCCAGCGCCGGGGCCAGCTCGGAGCCGGCCAGGTGCACCAGGGCGTACCAGGCCACGACCGCCTGCCAGGCCGGTGCCGCCGGCGGCCGCAGGAGGTGCCGCAGGTCGCCGACCTCGAACTCGACGTCCGGGAACCGCTGCCGGGCCTGTGCCACCATCGCCGGCGCGAGATCGAAACCGACCACCGCCGGGCCGGCCGCGGCGAGGTGCGCGCTGACGTGCCCGGGCCCGCAGCCCACGTCGGCGACCGGCCCGTCCGCGGCCAGCTCCGCGATCCGGCCCAGTAGCCAGCGGTCGAACGGCTTCCCGGTCAGCTCGTCGGCGAAGTGCGCGGCGTAGGCCGCGGCCACCCGGTCGTAGCCGGCGCGCACCCGGGCGTCGCGCGCCTCCGGGCCGGCGCGCAGCACCGCGTCCCGGTCGACCGCCGGCGTCGGCGCTGCCGGCTCCGGTTGCGGCTGCGGGCCGAGCAGGTGCGTCCAGCGCCGGTCGTGGCGCCCCGGCTGCCGATCCAGCTCCTTCACCAGCGGTGAGGACAGCGCGGCCATCGCCCGCAGGGCCGCCTCCACCGCTGCGCGGTCGGTGAACGGGTGCAGCCGCTCGGCCCGGGTCCGCAGCTCGCCAGGGGACTGCGGGCCGCGCAGCAGGAGCAGCGTGAGCAGCGCGCGGTGCTCGTCGGTCAGCCCGAGCCGCTCCTCCAGCCGCTGGTGGTACTTGAGCACCCGGGTGCCCGCGCCGGCCCACACCGGCCGGATCAGCCCACGCTCCTTCAGCCGCGCGATGCCGTCCAGCACGGTGCGGTCGTCGTAGTCGACCACCGGGTCGCGGCTGCTGGTCTGGTTGCACGCGGTGCGCAGCGCGCTCTGGCTCAGCGGGTACGAGGCCGGCACGGTGCGCTGCTTCTCGAGCAGGCTGCCGAGGATCCGCTGCTCGACCGGGTCCAGCTGCGGCAGCTCGTCCAGCAGCTCCGGTGCGGTCACGGCGGATCAACCTATGTCGGTCCGCCGCCCGGCTCAACCCCGAACGGCGGACGACCGCTCGGCCGGGATCTGGTCGAGGCAGCGCGCCCGTGCCGCGAACGCGGCGTCGGTGTGGTCGGTGAACACGCCGTCCAACCCGGCGGCGAAGAACGCGGCGTACTCGGCGGCGCTGTCGCCGTGGTCGCTCTCGACCCCGCCCGAGCGCAGGTTCGTCGGGAGGAACTGGTTCTCGTTGCGGAACGTGTAGGCGTGCACCTGCAGCCCGGCCGCGTGCGCCTCCTCGACCAGCCCGGTCGGCTCGGCCAGCGACTGGTCCGGGGCGCGCGCGATCACCTGGTCCTTCTGCGGCCCGATCGCGTCGGCGTAGCCCGCGATCCCGGCCAGGCCGTCCGGGGTGGCCAGGTCGGCGTAGCCGCGCGGGTCGCCCGCCGCCACCAGGTCGGCCGGCGCCCCCTCCGCGTAGAGCAGCTGCACCAGCGGAACCCGCAGCACCTCCCGCAGCGCCCGCAGGTTGCCGGTCTCGAACGACTGCACGAACACCGGCGCGTCCGGCCGGTTCAGCCCGGCCCGGTTCAGCGCCGCGACCAGCGGCGGCTCCAGCGGCGAGCCGAGGGAGGCGAAGTAGGTCGGGTGCTTGGTCTCCGGGTAGACGCCGATCTCGCGGCCCAGCTCGGCCGACAGCCGGGCCCGCAGCTCGAGGATCTCGTCGAACGTCGGCACCGGGTACCGCCGGTCGAAGAACGTGTTCCGCGGGCGGAGCAGCGGGATGCGCTCCCGGGCGCGCAACGACCTCAGCTCGGCCAGCGTCAGGTCCTCGACGAACCAGCCGCTGACCCGCTCCCCGTCGATGATCTTCGTGGTGTGCCGGTCGGCGAGCTCCGGATGCTCGGCGATGTCGGTGGTGGCACCGATCTCGGGCTCGTGCCGGGCCACCAGCACGCCGTCGGACGTGGCGACCAGGTCCGGCTCGAGGTAGTCCGCGCCCATCCGGGCGGCCAGCTCGTAGCCGGCCAGGGTGTGCTCGGGGCGGATGCCGGAAGCGCCGCGGTGGGCGATCAGCAGCGGTGCCGCGGGGGGGAGAAGCCGCACGCCGTCATGGTCGCAGGACCGTCCTGCGGCCACAGGTCGAGGAGACGACGAACACGTGAACGAACGATGCGTCGATCGAGATCGGCAGGACACCGCCTAGGATCCTGCGTCGTGCGCGTCCTCGTGGTGGGCTCCGGTGCTCGTGAGCACGCCCTCGTCCTGGCCATGGCCCAGGATCCGGAGGTGACCGCGCTGGCCTGCGCGCCCGGCAACGCCGGTACCGCCGGGATGGCCGAGCAGCACGGCCTGGACGTGCTGGACGCGGACGCGACCGCGGCGCTGGCCCGGCGCTGGCAGGCCGACCTGGTGGTGATCGGGCCGGAGGTGCCGCTGGTCGCCGGGGTCGCGGACACGGTGCGCGAGGCGGGCTTCCCGTGCTTCGGCCCGAGCGCGGCGGCCGCCCGGATCGAGGGCTCCAAGAGCTTCGCCAAGGACGTGATGGTCGCCGCCGGGGTGCGCACCGCGCACTCGGAGATCGTCGACAACCCGGCGCACCTGGACGCCGCGCTGTCCCGGTTCGACCCGCCCTACGTGGTCAAGGACGACGGGCTGGCCGCCGGCAAGGGCGTCGTGGTCAGCCCGGACCTCGACCTGGCGCGGGCGCACGCCATGACCCTGCTCGACGGCGGTCACCCGGTGCTGCTCGAGTCCTACCTGGATGGCCCGGAGGTGTCGCTGTTCTGCCTGGTCGACGGGGCGACCGTGGTGCCGCTGCTGCCGGCGCAGGACTTCAAGCGGGTCGGCGACGACGACAGCGGACCGAACACCGGCGGGATGGGGTCCTACGCCCCGCTGCCCTGGGCGCAGCCCGAGCTGGCCGCCGAGCTGGTGCGTGACGTGGTCGCTCCGGTCGCCACCGAGCTCGCCGCCCGCGGCATGCCGTTCAGCGGGCTGCTCTACGCCGGGCTCGCGCTGACCTCCACCGGCCCGGCCGTGATCGAGTTCAACTGCCGGTTCGGTGACCCGGAGACGCAGGTGGTGCTGCCGCTGCTGCGCACCCCGCTGGCCGGGCTGCTGCACGCCACGGCCACCGGCACGCTGGCCGACCAGCCGCCGCTGCAGTGGGCGGACGGGGCCGCGGTCGCCGTCGTCGTCGCGGCCGAGGGCTATCCCGGACCTCCGCGGCTGGGCGACGTGATCACCGGTGCCGAGGCGGCCGGGGTGCTGCACGCAGGCACCCGGCGCCGCGACGACGGGGCCGTGGTGTCCTCCGGTGGCCGGGTGCTGTCCGTGGTCGGCACCGGCGACGACCTGGAAGCCGCTCGCGCGGACGCCTACCGGCGGCTGCAGGGCGTGCACCTGGCCGGCTCGCACCACCGCACCGACATCGCGCTGCGGGCCGCCCGCGGCGAGGTCGCGGTACCCGCGGGCTGACCGGAGCCGGCACCGCGGCGGCGGTGTTTAGGCTCGGTCCGGTGACCACGCAACCGGATGCCCCGGCCGTCGCCCGGCGCGCCCAGATCCCGCCGTTCCACGTGATGGACGTGTGGGCGGCCGCGGGGGAGCGCCAGCGCACCCACGGTGACCTGGTGAACCTCTCGGCCGGGCAGCCCTCCACCCCGGCGCCGGTGGCGGTGCGGGAGGCGGCCACCGCCGCGCTGACCGGCGAGGTGCTCGGCTACACGGTCGCCCTGGGCATCCCGCCGCTGCGGGCCGCGATCGCCGCGCACTACGCCCGCACCTACGACCTGGAGGTGTCGCCGGACCAGATCGTGGTCACCACCGGCTCCTCCGGCGGGTTCCTGCTGGCCTTTTTGTCCGCGTTCGACGCCGGTGACCGGGTGGCCATGGCCCGTCCCGGTTACCCCTGCTACCGCAACATCCTGTCCGCGCTGGGCTGCGAGGTCGTCGAGCTGCCGTGCGGCGTGGACACCCGCTACCAGCCGACGGTGGCGATGCTGGAGGAACTGTCCGAGCCGGTGCGCGGGCTGGTGCTGGCCAGCCCGGCCAACCCGACCGGCACCGTGATCGACGCCGGCGAGCTGGCCGCCATCGCCGAGTACTGCGAGCGCACCGGGATCCAGCTGATCAGCGACGAGATCTACCACGGCATCTCCTTCCCCGGCGCCCCCGCTACCTCGACGGCCTGGGCCACGTCCCGGGAGGCGATCCTGGTGAACTCCTTCTCCAAGTACTTCTCGATGACCGGCTGGCGGTTGGGGTGGCTGGTGGTGCCGCCGCGGCTGCTGCGCGCGGTCGACTGCCTGGCCGGCAACTTCACCGTCTGCCCGCCGGCGCTGCCGCAGCTGGCCGCGCTGGGTGCGTTCACCCCGGACAGCTACGCCGAGGCGGACGCACACGTGATCCGCTACGGCGTCAACCGGGATCTCCTGCTCGACGGGCTGTCCCGGCTCGGCATCACCCGGCTGGCTCCGGCCGACGGCGCCTTCTACGTCTACGCCGACGTCTCGCACCTGTCGTCGGACTCGATGGACCTGACCTACCGGCTGCTGGCCGACACCGGGCTGGCGGTGGCGCCCGGGCTCGACTTCGACCCGGTGGACGGGCACCGCTGGATCCGGCTCTCCTGCGCGGGCGCGACCTCGGACATGCACGAGGCGCTGCGCCGGCTGGCCGGCTGGCTCGAACCCGGCAGCGGCCCGCGCTGACCACCCCGGCCGCACTCGTCGTTCCGCGGCGGGCAGCTGCCGGACCGGCTCCTACGCTGCGCACATGAGCAGCACCGACACCGATCGCGGGGTCACGGTCGAGCCGAGGATCGCCGAGTGGGACCGCCGGGTGGACTGGTACCTGACCGGGCTCGCGGTGCTGTTCCTGATCAGCTACGCCTGGTCGGTGCTGGACACCGCGATCCCGCCGGCCGGGCGCGACCTGCTGGAGGTGCTGCTCACCGGGATCTGGGTGCTGTTCGGGCTGGACTACCTGATCCGGCTCTGGCTGGCCGAGCGCAAGCTGCGCTTCATCGGCACCCACCTGCTGGACCTGGCCATCCTGCTGCTGCCGATGTTCCGGCAGCTGCGGGCGCTGCGGGTGATCACGGTCATCAGCGTGCTGAACCGGCAGCTGCGCGACGACGTCCGCGGCCGGGTGGCCCTCTACGTCGCCAGCACGGTCGCGCTGGCCGGCTTCGTCGCCTCGGTGGCGGTGCTGGACGCCGAGCGCAACGCCCCGGACGCGACGATCACCACCTTCCCGGACGCGGTCTGGTGGACGCTGACCACCATCTCCACCGTGGGCTACGGCGATCGCTACCCGGTGACCACCGAGGGCCGGGTCGTGGCCGCCGCGCTGATGGTGGCCGGCATCGCCCTGCTCGGCGTGGTGACCGCGTCCATCGCGAGCTGGTTCGTGGACAACCTGCGCCGGGCCGGCGAGCAGGTGGCCGAGGACGTCGAGGAGGTGGCCGAGGACGTCGCGCAGGCGGAGGCGTCGCTCGCCGTGGTGCTGGCCGAGCTGCGCTCGATCAGCGCCCGGCTGGACGCCCTCGAGCTGGATGCCCCGAGGCAGCGCCGGCGCCCGTCCTGAGCCCGCCGTCCGCCGCCCCGATGCGCTCCAGCGCCGCCGCGATGTCGGCGTCGCCGAGGTCGGCGTGGGTGGTCAGCCGCACCTTGCCGGCCATCGGCGCGGCGGCCACCCCGGCCGCGGTGAAGCGGCGCAGCGTGCCCTCCAGGTCGGCCACCGCGACCAGCACGATGTTCGTCTGCGGCGGCGTGACCTGCCAGCCGCGCTCGCGCAGGCCCGACGCCAGCACCCGGGCCCGCTCGTGGTCCTCGGCGAGCCGGTCGATGCGCTCCAGCGCGACCAGCCCGGCCGCGGCGAGCACGCCGCCCTGGCGCACCCCGCCGCCGAGCATCTTGCGCAGCCGGCGGGCGTCCTCGACGAACTCGGCCGTCCCGGCGACCAGCGAGCCGACCGGTGCGCCGAGGCCCTTGCTCAGGCACACCTGCACGGTGTCGGTGCCGACGGTGAGCGCACCCGGCGGCACGCCGAGCGCGACCGCGGCATGCCAGATCCGGGCCCCGTCCAGGTGCACCCGCAGTCCGGCGGCCCGGGCCGCCGCCGCCACGGCGACCTGCTCCTCGGGAGCGGTCACCGTCCCGCCGGCGGCGTTGTGGGTGTTCTCCAGGCAGAGCAGGGTCGTGCGCAGCGCGTAGTACGGGCCGGGGGTGCCGGCGGCGCGGCGCACCGCGTCCGGCGAGATCTTGCCGGGGCCGCCGTCGTGCTCCAGCGGGCGCGGCATGCCACCGGCCAGCCACCCGGCGGTACCCAGCTCGTTGTCCAGCACGTGGGCCCCGGCCGGGGCGAGGAAGGCGTCGCCGCGGGAGAGGTGGCTCATGAGCGCTATGAGGTTGGCCATCGAACCGCTGGGGGTCCAGAGCGCGGCCGCCGCGCCCAGCAGGTCGGCCACCCGCTCCTCGAGCCGGCGCATGGTCGGGTCGTGGTCGAGCACGTCGTCGCCGACCTCGGCGGCGGCCATCGCCGCGCGCATCTGCTTCGTCGGCCGGGTCACGGTGTCCGAACGCAGATCGATCGGTCCGGTGGTGCCGGTGGACCGCCGGATACGGGATGTGGAGCGCACGAACCGCAATTCAACCAGCTGGGTTCGAGAAGGTCGCGTCAGGGTTACGGAACGATCACGAACTGGTCCGTCGGGGGACGGTGTGGTGCGCCGTGCAACCGGTTCGGCACTCCGCACCGTCCCTGTCGTGACCGTGGGCCGGCCCGCGGTCGGAAGGGGAGACTGACGGCGTGGACACGCTCGGCGAGCAGGAGTTCGCGGAGTACTTCCGCGCGCGCCGGGACGCCGTGCGCCGCACCGCCTACCTGCTCTGCGGCGACTGGCACCGGGCCGACGACCACGCCCAGGCCGCGTTCGTGGCGCTGCACCGCAACTGGCGCCGGATCCGCGACAAGAAGGCCCTGGACGCGTGGATGCGGCGCACCGTGGTGCGCGCGGTGGTCGACGAGTCGCGGCGGCCGTGGCGGCGGGAGCGGGCCACGGCCGAGCACCTGGACACGGCCAGTGAGCCCTCGGCGTCGGACGCGGTGGCCACCCGGCACGTGCTCGTGACCGGGCTGCGCGCGGTGCCACCGCGGCAGCGCGCGGTGCTGGTGCTGCGCTACCTGGAGGGCCTGGACGTGGCCGGCACCGCCGCCGCGCTGGGCTGCACCGAGGGCACCGTGAAGAGCCAGACCGCGCACGGGCTGGCCGCGTTGCGGGTCGCACTGGGCGACGCGCTCGACGATCTGCGACCCGCCGGCTGAGCAGGGGAAGGGGGAGGACATGACCGACGACGATCGGCTCAGTGAGCTGTTCCGGGCAGCGGCCGCGGACACTGCGCCGCCGCCCGGGTTCGACCACCAGGACGTGCTGGCCGCCTCCCGGCGGATCACCGCGCGTCGGCGCTCGGCGCTGGTCGGTGGCGCGCTCGCGGTGTGCGCCGTGCTCGGCGTCGGCGTGCTGGCCTGGCCGGGCGAGCAGACGGCCAGCACCGTGGCCGCCGCGGACCGCGACGCCGCCGCCGAGCGCGCCGCACCGGCGCCCGGCCTCGATCCCGCGCCCGCCGCGCCGGGTGCCCGGTCCGCTGCCGGTGCGGACGGGCCGCAGGAAGGAGCCGCCGAAGCCGGCGTGCCGCAGGCCGGTGTCGCGGCCGCACCCGATGCCGCGGCCGCACCCGACGCGGCCGGTGGTTCCGGTTCCGGCGCCGCTGCCGCCAAGCCGGTCCCGCCGGGCACCCCGTTCACCGGGGCCCCGCTCGGCCCGGGCACCGGGCCCTGCGCCGACCGCCAGGACCCGGCGCTGCGCGCCTACCTGGAGCAGGTGCTGCCGGAGGCGGTGGGCGCCCCGGCCGCACCCACCACCGACGAGTGCCGTCCCTCCGGGGAGCGCTACGTCGCCGTCGAGGTGGCCGACGGGCCCCGGCAGGGCGTGATCGGCGTGGCCTACCTGCCGCCGGGTACCGCCGCGTCGACGGTCGACCTGGCGGTCAGTGCGCCCACCGCGTCCGGCGGCACGGTGATCGTGAGCTGCGGGCCGGCCGGTGGGACGGTGCCGCCGCCGTACGCGGACCGGCTGGCCGCCGTGGCCGGCTACCTCGCACCCCGGCTCTGACGCGGCGTTGGGGACACTGATCGGGTGGGCACGGCCAAGGGCGAGCGGCGGCGGCAGGAGCTGGTGACTGCGGCCGCCGAGCTGCTGCGCTCCGGCGGGTTCGACGCGGTCCGGCACCGGGCCGTGGCGGAGCGGGCCGGGTTGCCGCTCGCGTCCACCACCTACTACTTCGCCTCCCTGGACGACCTGGTCACCGCGGCCGTCGACCGCACCAGCCGCGACGAGCTGGCGGAGGGCCGCCACCGGCTCGACGAGCTGGACACCGGGCCGGCTCCGGCCGGCGAGCTGGTCGAGCTGGTGCTGGACCTGCTGCTCGGCCCGGAGTCCCGCGACGGTGGGCTGGACGCGGTGCTGCTGCGCTACGAGCGGCTGGTCGGCGCCGGGCGCCGGCCGTACCTGGCGCCGCTGATGCGGGAGCTGCGCGGCGACCTGGACGCGCTGCTCACCGAGATCCTGGACCGCTGCGGGCACCCGCTGGACGCCGTCCGGCTGCGCGATCTCGTGTCTCTCGTGGACGGTGCGGTGATCAGCGCCCTGATCGAGGCCGATCCGGATCCGCGCGCCGTGGCCCGCGAGATCATGCTGCGCCTCCTGTGAGGTGCGTCGTAGCCGGTACCGGCGGGATCGACGGGACCGTATGCTTGGTAAACTTAACTCGGACGTCGATGTCCACCACCGCTCCGCGTCGATGCCGACCGCACGGTCCTTGACCACGATCGGCCAGTGGCCGACCACCGGGCTGGAGAACCCGCGATGATCATGCTTTGTGAACGTTGCTACGCGCCGATCGACGACGGGGAGCCGGTCGTGCGACTCGCGCACATCGACAGTGCACAGCCGGACGGCAGCGTCTCCTGGGTGCACAGCTACCTGCACACCACCCTCTGCGCTCCGCCCCGGACCGCGCCGCACGACCGCCCCGACACCGGCGCCTGGGACCCAACGCGCGGCATCGGCTCCCGCCGCCCCTAACCACCTCCCCCTCACCCCCGCTGGCAAGCGCGTTTCGGAGCCACACTGCACTTTTTCGGCCCCAGGAACTGCACCATGGCTCCGAAACGCGATCTGAGGGGTGGGGTTGGGGGTGGGAGGGGGGAGGTGGGGGCCCGATTACGCTGACTCGACGTGGTTCCCAACGTACTGGCCGCCCGCTACGCCAGCCCGGAGCTGGTGCGGCTGTGGACGCCCGAACACAAGATCGTTCTGGAGCGGCGGCTGTGGATCGCGGTGCTGCGGGGCCAGCGCGAGCTGGGGGTCGAGGTGCCGGACGGCGTCGTCGCCGACTACGAGCGCGTCGTCGACGAGGTCGACCTGGAGTCCATCGCGGCCCGGGAGCGGGTCACCCGGCACGACGTCAAGGCGCGGATCGAGGAGTTCAACGCGCTGGCCGGGCACGAGCACGTCCACAAGGGATTGACGAGCCGGGACCTCACCGAGAACGTCGAGCAGCTGCAGGTCCGGCTCTCGCTGCAGCACGTCCGGGACCGGTCGGTCGCGGTGCTGGCCCGGCTGGCGCGGCGCGCCGTCGAGTACGGCGAGCTGGTCATGGCCGGGCGCAGCCACAACGTCGCCGCGCAGGC
>DATMDS010000202.1:0-27660 GCA_035557575.1 Pseudonocardia sp.
GCGCATCGAGAGCGCCATCAACGAGGTGTTCGACCTGCGCCCGGCCGCGATCATCCGCGACCTCGACCTGTTGCGTCCGATCTACGCGCAGACCGCGGCGTACGGGCACTTCGGACGCACGGACGTCGAGCTGCCGTGGGAGAGCACCGCGCGGGCCGAGGCGCTGCGGTCGGCTGCCCGGGCCTGACCCGGGACTGGCACGCTCGTGCGATGAGCTATCCGGACGCAGCGGTCACCGTGCGCCGGTCGGCGGACCCGCCGGACATCGCGGGCCCGCCGACCCTGCGCTTCGTCGCCCCCGGGTCGGTCACGGCCGGCCGGTACGGGTTGTTCGAGTACCGGATGCCGGCCCACAGCCCGGGCCCGGGCCCGCACTACCACCGCACCTTCTCGGAGTCGTTCTTCGTGCTCTCCGGCGAGCTGACGATCTTCGACGGGGAGCGCTGGGCGGGCTTCGGGCCCGGTGACTTCGCGCACGTGGCCGACCGCGGGGTGCACGCGTTCCGCAACGACGGCGACGATCCGGCGGCGTTCCTGATCCTGTTCGCCCCGGGGATCGCCCGCGAGCAGTTCTTCCTCGAGCTCGCCGAGCTCCGTCGCTCCGGGCGGGAGCTGAGCCCCGAGGAACGGGTCGAGTTCTACGCCCGGCACGATCAGGTCAACCTCTGAGCGACGGCCTCCCCCGAGCGCCGGCAGCCCGCTGCCGGGACCGCCGGGAACTGTCGGGGGTCGCGGTCAGGATGGCGGCATGAGCGTGAACGTGCAGCCGTCGCCGCCGAGGGAACGTCCGGCCCGGTCCGTCGGACCGGGTCCGCGGCACCGAGGGGTACGGCGAGTCGGAGGGCGAGGAGCGGTGGCTGCTGGTCGCAACCGCGGCGAGTGGCGGCCGGCGGCCGAGCTACCGGTGGCCCGGGTCGCGGTGGATGTGGCGCTGGCCCACCTGGACCGCCCGTTCGACTACCGGGTGCCGGCGCATCTCGACGAGGCCGCGGTGCCCGGGGTGCGGCTGCGGGTGCGCTTCGCCGGGCGCCTGGTCGACGGCTACCTGCTGGAGCGGGTGGCGGAGTCGGCGCACGGCGGCACCCTGGCCTGGGTGGACAAGGTGGTGTCGCCGGAACCGGTGCTGACCGCCGAGGTGGCGACGCTCTGCCGGGCGGTGGCCGACCGGTACGCCGGGGTGCTGGCCGACGTGGTGCGGCTGGCCGTGCCGCCGCGGCACGCCCGGGTCGAGGCGGAACCGGTGCCGGCCGGCCCGGGGCCGCCAGCCGGATCGGCCGGGAACGGGCCGCCGGTCGGATCGGCCGGGAACGGGCCGCCGGTCGGATCGCCAGGGAACGGGCCGCCGGTCGGGGCGGCCGGGTCGGGCACCGGGCCGAAGGACCCCGTCGTTCCGGGTGTTCCCGCAGACCACGGCTGGGGCCGCTACGCGCACGGCGCCGCCCTGCTGGACGCACTGGCCGCCGGTCGGGTGGCGCACGCGGTGTGGCAGGCGCTACCGGGAGAGTCGTGGCCCGCGCGGCTGGCCGAGGCCGCGGCGGCCACCGTCGGGTCCGGGCAGGGCGTCCTGCTCCTCGTGCCCGACCAGCGCGATGTCGACCGGTTGCTGGCCGCGTGCACGGAGCGGCTCGGCGCGGACCGGGTGGTCGCGCTCACCGCGGAGCTCGGGCCGGCCGAGCGCTACCGGCGCTGGCTCACGGTGCGCCGCGGCCGGGTTCGGGTGGTCGTCGGCACCCGGTCCGCCGCGTTCGCGCCGGTCGAGCGGCTCGGCCTGCTCGCGGTCTGGGACGACGGCGACGACCTGCACGCCGAACCCCGCGCCCCCTACCCGCACGCCCGCGACGTGCTGCTGCTGCGCGCGCACCAGGCCGGAGCCGCGCTCCTGGTCGGCGGGTACAACCGGACCGCGGAGGCGCAGCTGCTGGTCGGATCCGGCTGGGCGCGGGAGGTGGTGGCCGACCGCGCCACGGTGCGGGCGGCGATGCCCAGGGTGACGGCGCTGGGCGAGTCCGACGGCCAGCTCGCCCGGGACCCCGACACCCGGGGCGCCCGGCTGCCGGCGGTCGCCTTCGAGGCGGCCCGGGCCGCGCTGGCCGCGGGCCGCAGCGTGCTGGTGCAGGTGCCACGCGCCGGCTACCTGCCCTGGCTGGCCTGTGCGGCCTGCCGGGAGACCGCCCGGTGCCGGCACTGCGCCGGTCCGCTCGGTCTGCCCGGCGCCGGGGGTGGCGCCGCCGGCGCCGGCCTGCCCGGCGTCGGCGGCAGCGCGACCGGCAGCCCCACCGGGCTGCCGCACTGTCGCTGGTGCGGCCGCGCCGAGAGCGGCTTCCGGTGCGCCGCCTGCGGCTCGCGGCGGCTGCGGGCCGGAGTGGTCGGGGCCGGGCGCACGGCCGAGGAACTGGGTCGCGCGTTCCCGGGCACCACGGTCCGGCTCTCCGGCGGCGGAGCGCCGGTGCTGGCCGCCGCGCCCGGGCGGGCCGAGCTGGTGGTGGCCACCCCCGGAGCCGAGCCGCCGGCGCCGGGTGGCTACGGCGCGGCCCTGCTGCTCGACGGGTGGGCGCTGCTGTCGCGCCCCGACCTGCGGGTCGCGGAGGAGACGCTGCGACGCTGGCTGGCTGCGGCAGCGCTGGTCGTGCCGCACTCAGACGGTGGCCGGGTGGTCGTGATGGCCGACTCCGCCGACCCGACCGTGCAGGCACTGGTGCGCTGGGACCCGGCCGGCCACGCCGCCGCCGAGCTGGCCGGTCGCGCCGAGGTCGGGTTCCCGCCCGCCGTGCGGATGGCCGCGGTCGAGGGCACCGCGGCCGCGGTGGCCGACGTGCTGGCCGAGCTGGGGGTGGGCCGGTCGGCGGACCTGCCGCCGCACCCCGTCGACAACGAGCCGGCCGGGGGCGGCAGCGGGCTGGCTGGGCTGCAGGTGCTGGGTCCGGTCGAGCTGGAGCCGGCTCCGACGTCGGAGCCCGGGCAGCCGCCGCTCGACGGCCGGGAACGCGCGCTGCTGCGGGTGCCGCGGGCCGACGGCCGCTCGCTGGCCGCGGCCCTGCACGCCGCCCAGGCCGCACGCACCGCGCGCAAGGTGCCGGACCCGGTCCGGATCCGGCTGGACCCGATCGAGATCGGCTGAGTCGATGTCCGGTCGCCGGGGCTGCGCGGGCCGGCCTGGCGCCGGAGCTGCGCGGGGCCGAGCCCCGGGCGGCGGCCGTGGCAGAATCGAGGGCCTGCCGGCGCGCCGCTCGGCGCGCCGCCGTCCCGATCCGGCAAGGAGATCCGTGTCCGTCCAGCCCGTCCGGCTCTTCGGCGATCCGGTGCTGCGCACACCCGCGCGGGAGGTGACGAGTTTCGACCTCGAGTTGCGCAAGCTGGTGGCCGACCTGACCGAGACGATGCACGAGGAGGGCGGTGCCGGCTTGGCCGCGCCGCAGCTCGGCGTCGGGCTGCGGGTGTTCAGCTACGACTGCGACGGGTTCGCCGGGCACCTGGTCAACCCCACCTTCGACGTCGTCGGCGACGAGGAGCAGCTCGGCCCCGAGGGCTGCCTGTCGATCCCCGGGCTGAGCTGGGACTGCCGCCGGCACCTGCACGTCGTCGCGCACGGCTGGTCCGAGCACGGTGAACCGGTGACGGTGGAGGGCAGCGAGCTGCTGGCCCGCTGCATCCAGCACGAGATCGACCACCTGGACGGCGTGCTGTTCGTCGACCGGCTCGACCCGGCGGTGCGCAAGCAGGCCATGGCGGAGATCCGCGCCGCGGAGTGGTTCGGCGAGCCGGTACCCGTGGTGAAGGTCAGCCCGCACCCGCTGTTCGGGAAGGTCAGGTAGCGGCCGGTGCGGCTGGTGTTCGCCGGCACCCCGGAGGCCGCGGTGCCCTCGTTGCGGGCGCTGCTGGACTCCGGGCGGCACCCGGTGGTGGCCGTCGTGACCCGCCCGGACGCGCCGTCCGGTCGTGGACGGACGCTGCACCGGTCCCCGGTCGGGCGCCTGGCCGACGAGGCGGGCGTGCCGGTGCTGACCCCGCCGACGCCGTCGGATCCCGATTTCCTCGACCGGCTCACCGACCTCGCGCCGGACTGCTGCCCGGTGGTCGCCTACGGGGGTCTGGTGCCGCCGGCGGCGCTGGCGATTCCCCGTCACGGCTGGGTCAACCTGCACTTCTCGCTGCTGCCGGCGTGGCGCGGGGCGGCGCCCGTGCAGGCGGCGATCCGGCACGGCGACGAGATCACCGGTGCGACCACGTTCCTGCTGGAGAAGGGCCTGGACACCGGCCCGACGTTCGGCGTGGTGACCGAGGCCATCGGGCCGACCGACACCGCCGGCGAGCTGCTCGACCGGCTGGCCACCGCCGGCGCCGCGCTGCTGCTGGCCACCATGGACGGGATCGAGGCGGGCACCCTGGTCGCCCGTCCGCAGCCGGCCGACGGGATCTCGCACGCGCCCAAGATCGCCGCCGCGGACGCCCGGGTCGACTGGGCCGTGCCGGCGACGGCCGTCGACCGGTTGATCCGCTCGGTGACGCCGGAGCCCGGCGGCTGGACCACGTTCCGCGACGAGCGGCTCGGCGTCGGCCCGGTCGGGCCCGCCGTCGCCGACGCACCCGAGCTCACGCCGGGGACGCTGCACGTGCAGAAGCGGCGGGTGCTGGTCGGGACGGGCACCGCCGCCGTGCAGCTGGGTGAGGTGCGGCCGGTCGGCAAGCGGGCGATGCCGGCCGCCGACTGGGCCCGTGGGGTTCGCGTCGAGCCCGGGGAGCTGCTGGTATGAGGCGTTGTCTTCCGGTGTCCGCTGCGGCTCGAAGGGCGGAATCGTGACCGCGCCCCGGCGCGGTGGATCCCGCCGGGACGGTCCGCGCGGCGCCCGCCGCAGCGGATCCGACCGGTCCGCCCCACCGCGCGGCCGGGTCGGGCCGCCGCGCCCGCCGGAGCTGGACCCGGCCCGGCAGGCGGCGCTGGAGCTGCTCACCGCGGTACGGACCCGCGACGCCTACGCCAACCTCGCGCTGCCGGCGATCCTGCGCCGCCACCGGCTGCGCGACCGCGACGCCGGGCTGGCCACCGAGCTCGGCTACGGCACCCTGCGTGCCCGCGGCCTGCTGGACGCGGTGATCGCCGAGTGCACCGAGCGCCCGCTGAACCGGGTGGAGCCCCCGCTGCTCGATGCGCTCCGGCTCGGCGCCTACCAGCTGCTGCGCACCCGGATCCCGGCGCACGCCGCCGTCGACACCACCGTCGAGCTGGTGCGCGCCGACGCGGGCAGCCGGGCCGCCGGCTTCGTGAACGCCATCCTGCGCAAGGTCGGTGAGCTGGACGAGCCGGCGTGGGTGCAGCGGCTGGCCCCGGCGGCCGACGAGGACCCGGTCGGACACGCCGCCTTCGCCCACTCCCACCCGCGGTGGATCGCCCAGGCCTTCGCCGACGCATTGGGCCCCGGCGGTCCCGACGAGCTGGCCGTCGCGCTGGCCGCCGACGACGCCCGCCCGACGGTGCACCTGCTCGGCCGGCCCGGTGACATCACCGCCGAGGAGCTGGCGCTGGTGACCGGGGGCGTTCCCGCCCCGTACTCGCCGTTCGGGGTGCACCTGGAGCCGGGCGGCGGCGACATCGGTGAGCTGGACGTGATCGGCGAAGGCCTGGCCGTCGTCCAGGACGAGGGCAGCCAGCTGGTCGCCGTGGCCTGTGCCCGGGCCCCGGTGGCCGGGGACGACGCCGGCCACTGGCTGGACCTGTGCGCCGGGCCGGGTGGCAAGGCGGTGCTGCTGGGCGGCCTGGCCGCGCTGGACGGGGCGACCGTGGACGCGGTGGAGATCAGCGAGCATCGCGCCGACCTGGTGCGCCGGGTCGTCGACGGGCTGCCGGTCACGGTGCACGTCACCGACGGCCGCTCGGCGCCGCTGCCCGCGGGCGGCTACGACCGGGTGCTGGTCGACGCCCCCTGTTCCGGGCTGGGCGCGTTGCGTCGGCGGCCGGAGGCGCGCTGGCGGCGCAGTCCGGACGACGTGTCCGGGCTGACCCGGCTGCAGCGCGACCTGCTCACCGCGGCACTGCGGCACGTGCGCGTCGGTGGGGTCGTCGCGTACGTCACCTGCTCCCCGCACCTGGCCGAGACCGTGGGCGTGCTCGCGGGCGTGCTGCGCCGCCACCCCGGGGTGGAGCCGGTCGACGCCCGCCCGCTGCTGCCCGGGGTCCCCGATCTCGGTGCCGGGCCGACGGTGCAGCTGTGGCCGCACCGGCACGGCACCGACGCGATGTTCCTCGCGCTGCTGCGCCGCACCGGCTGAGCCGGCCCCGCGTAACCTGCGGGTGTGCATCCGATGATCGCTCCGAGCATCCTGGCGGCGGACTTCGCCCGCCTCGCCGACGAGGCCGCAGCGGTGGCCGGGGCACCGGGCCGGGGCGCGGACTGGCTGCACGTCGACGTGATGGACGCGCACTTCGTGCCCAACCTGACCCTCGGCCTGCCGGTCGTCGCGTCGCTGCACAAGGCCACCGACGTGCCACTGGACTGCCATCTCATGATCGACGACCCGGACCGGTGGGCGATCGGCTACGCCGAGGCCGGCGCGTACAACGTGACCGTGCACGTGGAGGCGGCCGCGGACCCGGTGGCGCTGGCCAGGAACCTGCGCGCGGCCGGCGCCCGGGCGGGGTTGTCGGTCAAGCCGGACACCCCGCTGGAGCCGCACCTGGAGACGCTGCGGCACTACGACACGCTGCTGGTGATGAGCGTCGAGCCCGGGTTCGGCGGCCAGCAGTTCCTCCCGGGCGTGCTGGACAAGGTGCGGGCTGCCCGCCGGCACATCGACACCGGGCACCTCACGCTGCTGATCGAGATCGACGGCGGGATCAACGACGACACCATCGAGCAGGCCGCCGAGGCCGGGGTGGACTGCTTCGTGGCCGGCTCCGCCGTCTACGGCGCCGCCGAGCCGGCCCGGGCCGTGCAGGCACTGCGGGACCGGGTGCGGACCGCCGCGCCGCACCGGAACTGGACCTGAGGGGAGCCCGACAGATGTTCACCGGGATCGTCGAGGAGATCGGCGAGGTGGTGGCCGTGCGGGAGAGCGCCGACGTCGTGGTGTTCACGGTGCTCGGGCGGACGGTCACCAGCGACGCCCGGCACGGCGACTCGATCGCGGTGAACGGAGTCTGCCTGACCGTCGTCGACCCGGACGGCAGCACCGACGGCACCTTCACCGTGGAGCTGATGCCGGAGACCCTGAAGCGCTCGAGCCTGGCCGCGGTCGCGGCCGGCGCCCGGGTGAACCTGGAACGGGCGCTGGCCGCCGGCGGCCGGCTCGGCGGGCACATCGTGCAGGGCCATGTGGACGGCATCGCCACGCTGCTCTCCCGCGCGCCGGGCGAGCGCACCGACGTGCTGCGTTTCAGCCTGCCGGCCGACCTGGCCCGCTTCGTCGTGGGGAAGGGCTCGATCGCCGTGGACGGGGTCTCGCTCACCGTCATCGACGTCGAACCCGAGGCGTTCACCGTCGGTTTGATCCCCACCACATTGGCCCACACGACACTCGGTTTCCGGGCTCCCGGAGATACCGTCAATCTCGAGGTCGACGTGGTCGCGAAGTACGTGCACCGGCTCTCCGCCGGGTACCTGGGCGCCGCCCGGGACCCGGAAGGGGACGCCGCCCGAGGCGTCGGTGTGGACGAGGAGGCTCAACCCCGGTGAACGAGTCAGCAGCGGGACCGTCCCCGGCGCCCCGAGCGGGGGGCTTCGAGAAGATCGAGCGGGCGCTGGCCGACCTGCGGGACGGCAAGGCCGTGGTCGTCATCGACGACGAGGACCGCGAGAACGAGGGCGATCTGATCTTCGCCGCCGAGAAGGCCACACCCGAGCTGGTGTCCTTCATGGTCCGCTACACCTCCGGCTACGTGTGCGTGGCGCTCACCGACAGCGAGTGCGACCGGCTCGACCTGCCGCCGATGCACCACACCAACGCCGACAGCTTCCGGACCGCGTTCACCGTGACCGTCGACGCCAAGGCGGGCATCTCCACCGGTATCTCGGCGGCCGACCGGGCGCACACCATCCGGCTGCTGGCCGACCCCGCCGCCGGGCCCGGCGACCTGGTCCGCCCCGGGCACGTGCTGCCGCTGCGCGCCCGCGAGGGCGGGGTGCTCCGCCGACCGGGGCACACCGAGGCCGCGGTGGACCTGGCCCGGCTGGCCGGGTTGGCGCCGGCCGGGGCGCTCTGCGAGATCGTCTCGCAGAAGGACGACGTGGACATGGCCCGCGGCGACGAGCTGGCCGTGTTCGCGGCCGACCACGAGCTCACCCTGGTGACGATCGCCGACCTGATCGCCTACCGGCGCCGGTTCGAGAAGCACGTCCTGCGGGTGGCGCAGGCCAGGATCCCCACCGCGCACGGCGAGTTCATCGCCTACGGCTACGACTCGCTGCTGGACGGCATCGAGCACATCGCCATGGTCCGCGGTGACGTGGGCACCTCCGATGGCACCGGCGAGGACGTGCTGGTGCGGGTGCACTCGGAATGCCTGACGGGGGACGTGTTCGGCTCCCTGCGCTGCGACTGCGGGCCGCAGCTGGACGCCGCGCTGGCCGCGGTGGCCGCGGAGGGCCGCGGCGTCGTCCTCTACATGCGCGGGCACGAGGGCCGCGGCATCGGCCTGCTGCACAAGCTGCAGGCCTACCAGCTGCAGGAGGCGGGCGCCGACACCGTGGACGCCAACCTCGCGCTCGGGCTGCCCGCCGACGCCCGCGACTACGGCATCGGCGCCCAGATCCTGGTCGATCTCGGAATCCGCTCGATGCGGCTGCTGTCCAACAACCCCGACAAGCGGGCCGGGCTGGAGGGCTACGGTCTGACCATCACCGGGCGGGTTCCGCTCCCGGTCCGCGCCAGCTCGGAGAACCTGCGCTACCTCCGGACCAAGCGCGACCGGATGGGCCACGACCTGCCCGACCTGGGGGAGTCCGTCGCGGACGGCTTGCGCTCGTAGCGAGCGCGGACGTCGCGGCGGCCGACTCCGGCGGAGATGACCGGGCCGAGACGACACGAGCCGAGGAGCACGGCATGAGCGGCGAGGGCCGACCGGAACAGACGGACATCCCGGACGGCACCGGGATCCGACTGGGCGTGGCCGCGGCGACGTGGCACAGCGAGATCGTGGACGCGCTGCTGGAACGCGCGCTGGCCACGGCGGGCAAGGCCGGCACCGAGCGGCCGACGGTGGTGCGGGTCCCCGGGACGGTCGAGCTGCCGGTGGTCTGCCAGCAGCTGGCCCGCGACCACGACGCCGTGGTGGCGCTCGGGGTGGTGATCCGCGGCGGTACCCCGCACTTCGAGTACGTCTGCGACGCGGTGACCGCCGGGTTGACCCGGGTGGCGCTCGACGAGGGCACACCGGTCGGCAACGGCGTGCTGACCTGCGACACTCGCGAGCAGGCGATGGACCGGGCCGGCGGCCCGGGTGCGGCCGAGGACAAGGGGGCCGAGGCCTGCCTGGCGGCGATCGGGACCGCCCTCGTGCTGCGCGAGCTGCGGAGCGGGCGATGATCGGCCGGCGGACGCGGCGGCCACCGGAGGAGGTCGTGCTGCGGCCGCGGCGCACGCTGATCGCGGCCTGGGTCGGGGCGGTGGCGGTGCTCGGGCTGTTCGTCGCCATCGCGGTCGTGCTGCGCACCGCCTCGACCGGGGTGTACTTCCGGCTCGCCGACCAGGTGTCGATGGTGCTGCTCGGAATGTTCATCGCGGGCGGGCTGCTGCTGTGGGCCCGGCCGCGGGTGCGCGCCGACGCTGCGGGCATCGAGGTGCGCAACGTCCTGGTCACCCGCCGGCTGCCCTGGGACGCCGTGGAGCGGGTGGCGTTCCCCGACGGGGCGTCCTGGGCCCGGCTGGACCTGCCCGACGACGAGTACCTGCCCGTGCTGGCCATCCAGGCCGTCGACGGCCAGCGCGCGGTGGACGGCATCACCAGGGTGCGGGCCCTGCACGCCGCCGCCCGGGCCGGCCGCACGTGGCGTCGGCCCCCGTAGGATCGATGCTGTGCTGCGGGCTCGCGATGGGCAACCACCCGGTGATCGAGGACCGGGCCACGAGGGCGTCCGGCTCGGCGACATCGTCCTGCGCAACCGGCTGCTGACCTCCTCCAGCCTGCTCGGCTACGGGGTCTCCAACTCCGCGCTGGTGCCCTACGGCATGAGCCCCATCTCGCTGTTCGTGCCCCTCGCCGAGTTCGGTGCGGTGACCACCCGGACCCTGACCGTGCAGCCGCGCGAAGGCCACTTCACCACCCGTGACGACTACCGGCTGCCCGAGCTGCCCGGGCTGCTGCGCCGCTACCGCACGGTGCTGCGCGGCACCGACGGCGGCTGGCTGAACGCGTTCGGCTGGTGCAACGTCGGCATCCAGGCCTACCTGCGCGACTACTACCCGCGCACCCGCGACCAACGGGTGATCATCTCGCTGGGCGGGTTCTCGGCGGCGGAGTTCGTCACCCTGGTGGACCGGGTGAACGCCGCGGTGCCCGCCGGGGACATCGCGGCGGTCGAGTTCAACGTGTCCTGCCACAACGTCAACTTCGACTTCTCGGCCATCCTGGCCGAGGTGCTGGCCGAGGCGGTGCCGCGCAGCAACCACCCGGTGATCCTCAAGCTCTCGCCCGACTACGACTACCTGCGCAACGCCGAGCAGGCGGCCCGGGCCGGGGTGTCCGCGTTGACCGCGATCAACACCGTGAAGGCGCTGCGGCTCGACCCGCGCACCGGCACACCGTGGCTGGCCAACCGCTACGGCGGGCTGTCCGGGCGGGCCATCAAACCGATCGGGCTGCG
The DNA here is from genome assembly GCA_035557575.1 of Pseudonocardia sp. Classification (GTDB taxonomy): domain Bacteria; phylum Actinomycetota; class Actinomycetes; order Mycobacteriales; family Pseudonocardiaceae; genus Pseudonocardia. The sequence goes on from DATMDS010000202.1 coordinate 10,794, forward strand.
GGTGGTGTCCGAGCTGCGGGAAGCCGGGGTGACGCTGCCGATCATCGCGACCGGCGGCGCCCGCACGGTCGACGACTGCCGGGAGTACTTCTGGGCCGGCGCCGACGCGGTGAGCCTGGGCAGCGCGACCTGGCTGGCCAGCTATCCCGGGTATCTGCTGGCCCCGGTGCAGGGACTGCGCGTTCGGCGCGTCCTGCGCGCCGTTCGGCGCTACCGGACGCTGCCGACCCGCTACCCCTCGTCGCGCTAGCCGATCATCGCGGCATCGTGCCTGGTAGGGCACCTGGGAGGCGGTGGCGATGAGCACGGCCGGGGCGCACGGCGAACCGCATCGCCCGCGCGTACCGGCGCGCCGACCGCGCGCCGTCCTGATCGACGTGTTCGAGACGATGCTGCAGGTCCAGGCGCTGGGGGAGCGGTTCGTCGACGTGGGGCGCCCGGAGCACGAGTGGGAGCTGTTCTTCACCCGCACCCTGCGCGACGGAATGGCGCTGACCCTGGCCGGCGGGGCGCGCCCGTTCCCGGAGATCGCCCGGGCGGCGCTGCGCACCACGACCGGACACACCCTCTCCGAGGAAGCGCTCGACCACGTGCTGGCCGGCTTCCGGAACCTGCCCCCGCACCCCGACGTGGAACCGGCGCTGATGGCGTTGGCCAGGGCCCGGGTGCCGGTGCACGCGTTCACGCACGGCGCCGCGGAGACGGCCTGTACCGCGCTGGACCGCGGCGGCCTGCGTACCTACCTGCGCGGCGTGCTCAGCACCGAGCAGCTGCACGTGTTCAAGCCGCCGCCGCTGGCCTACCACTGGGCCTGCCGGGAGCTGGAGCTGCCGGCGGACCGGGTGGCGCTGGTGGCCGCGCACTCCTGGGACGTGCACGGCGCGGTGCGGGCCGGTCTGGTCGGCGCGCTGGCCACCCGGCTGGAGGGGTGGGTGCCCGATGTCGTCGTCCGGCCCCACGTCTGGGCCGAACGGCTGGACGACGTCGTCGAGCTGCTGCTCGAGCTGCCGGCCTGAGTTCTCGGCGAGGGCGTCGGCACCCTGTCGGCCCCCCGGCCTAGTCTGGACCTGCCATGCCCGACCCCGCCTCGTACCGCCCGGCCTCCGGGGCCATCCCGGAGGCCCCCGGGGTGTACCGGTTCTCCGACCCGCACGGCCGGGTGATCTACGTCGGCAAGGCCAAGAGCCTGCGGCAGCGGCTGAACTCCTACTTCGCCGACCTGTCGAACCTGCACCCGCGGACCCGCCAGATGGTCACCACCGCAGCCCACGTGCAGTGGACGGTGGTGACCACCGAGGTCGAGGCGCTGCAGCTGGAGTACAACTGGATCAAGGAGTTCGACCCGCGGTTCAACGTCCGCTACCGGGACGACAAGACCTACCCGGTGCTCGCGGTGACCATGAACGAGGAGTTCCCGCGGCTGCACGTCTACCGCGGTCCGCGCCGCCGGGGCGTGCGCTACTTCGGTCCGTACGCGCACGCCTGGGCCATCCGGGAGACCCTGGACCTGCTGCTGCGGGTGTTCCCGGCGCGCACCTGCAGCGCCGGGGTCTTCAAGCGGCACGGCCAGATCGGCCGGCCGTGCCTGCTCGGCTACATCGACAAGTGCTCCGCGCCGTGCGTCGGGCGGGTCAGCGCGGCCGAGCACCGCGACATCGTCTCCGACTTCAACGACTTCCTCTCCGGCCGCACCGACCACCTGGTGCGTCAGCTCGAGCGGCGGATGGCCGAGGCGTCGGGCAACCTGGAGTTCGAGCGGGCCGCCCGGCTGCGGGACGACCTCGGGGCGCTGCGGCGGGCCATGGAACGTCAGGCCGTGGTGCTCGGCGACGGCACCGACGCCGACGTGGTGGCCTTCGCCGAGGACGAGCTGGAGGCCGCGGTGCAGGTCTTCCACGTGCGCGGCGGCCGGGTCCGCGGCCAGCGCGGCTGGGTGGTCGACAAGGTGGAGCCCACCGACACCGCGCAGCTGGTGGAACGCTTCCTGACCCAGTTCTACGGCGAGCAGGCCGCGTTGGCCGAGTCCGCCGACGACGCGCACCAACCGGTGCCGAGGGAGATCCTGGTGCCGACGCTGCCGGCCGAGCTGGACTCCCTCGCGCAGTGGCTGTGCGGGCTGCGCGGCGCCCGGGTGCACATCCGGGTGCCGCAGCGCGGGGACAAGCGGGCGCTGGCCGAGACCGTGGCCCGCAACGCCGCGGAGGCGTTCACCCAGCACAAGCTGCGCCGCGCCGGCGACCTCACCGCCCGCTCGGCCGCGCTGGCCGAGCTGCAGGAGGCGCTCGGCCTGGACTCGGCGCCGCTGCGCATCGAGTGCATCGACGTCTCGCACGTGCAGGGCACCGACGTGGTCGCCTCGCTGGTGGTCTTCGAGGACGGGCTGGCCCGCAAGTCGGAGTACCGGCGGTTCGAGGTCCGGGACGGCGCCGCCGGGGGCGACGTGGCCTCCATCGCCGAGGTGGTGCGCCGGCGGTTCCGCCGCTACCTCGCCGAGACGGGCGGGCAGCCGGTTCCGGGTAACGAGGTTGATGATCAGCCCGACGGTTCCGGTATCGCCGCCCCGACCGCTCCCGCCCACCGCCCCGGTATCGATCCCGACACCGGGCGTCCCCGCAAGTTCGCGTACCCGCCCAACCTGCTCGTCGTCGACGGCGGCCAGCCGCAGGTGGAGGCGGCCGCCGACGTCCTGGCCGAGCTGGGGATCACCGATGTGGCGGTGTGCGGGCTGGCCAAGCGGCTGGAGGAGGTGTGGCTGCCCGCGGACCCGGACCCGGTGATCCTCTCCCGCACCAGCGAAGGCCTCTACCTCCTGCAGCGGGTCCGGGACGAGGCGCACCGCTTCGCCATCACCTACCACCGGCAGCGTCGTTCCAAGGGCATGACCCGTTCCGAGCTGGACGCCGTGCCCGGGCTCGGCCCGACGCGCCGGGCCGCCCTGCTCAAGCACTTCGGCTCGGTGCGCAAGCTCAGGGCGGCCGACATCCAGGAGATCGCCGCGGTGCCCGGCTTCGGCCCACGCACCGCGGCCGCCGTGCTCGCCGCGCTGGGCGGCCGGCTCCCGGCCGCGGAGCAGGCCCCGACGTCCGCGACGGAGGCGTCCGAGGCGTCCGAGGTGACCGAGCACGGGGTTCCGGCCCGATGACCGGCCCGGCGACCGCAACCACCAGCCCGACCGGCATCGACGTCGCGCTGGTCAGCGGGCTGTCCGGGGCCGGGCGCAGCACCGCGGCCAAGGTCCTGGAGGACCTGGGCTGGTTCGTGGTGGACAACCTGCCACCGGAGCTGATCACCACGATGGTGGACCTGGGGGCCAGGGCCAAAGGTGACATCACCCGGATCGCCGTGGTGATGGACGTGCGCAGCCGCGCCTTCACCTCCGACCTCGGCACCGTGCTCAAGGATCTCGACGCCCGCGGCGACCGGCCGCGGCTGCTGTTCCTCGAGGCCTCGGACAGCGTGCTGGTGCGGCGCTTCGAGCAGGTCCGCCGCAGCCATCCGCTGCAGGGCGACGGCCGCCTCGCCGACGGCATCGCCGCCGAGCGCGAGCTGCTGACCCCGCTGCGCGAGAGCGCCGATCTGGTGGTGGACACCACCGGACTGTCGGTGCACCAGCTGCGTGCCGTCCTGGAGCGGGCCTTCGGCGGTGACGAGGCCCAGCAGCAGCGCATGCGGGTCACGCTGGTGTCCTTCGGCTACAAGTACGGCCTGCCGATGGACGCCGACCTCGTCGTCGACGTGCGCTTCCTGCCCAACCCGTTCTGGATCCCCGAGCTGCGCGTGCACACCGGGCGGGAGGAGCCGGTGCGCGACTACGTGCTGAGCCAGGAGGGCTGCGCGGAGTTCATCGAGCGCTACCTCGAGCTGCTGCGGCTGATCGGCGCCGGCTACCGGCGTGAGGGCAAGCGCTACCTGACCATCGCCGTCGGCTGCACCGGCGGCAAGCACCGCAGCGTCGCGATCAGCGAGGAGCTCGCGCGCAGGCTGACCGGGACCGTCGGCGTCGGGGTCACCGTCGCGCATCGTGATCTGGGGCGCGAATGACGGGTCTGCGCGCCGTGGCGCTGGGCGGCGGCCACGGGCTGCACGCCACGCTGTCCGCGCTGCGCCTGCTGGCCGAGCGCGGGCCGATCGACACGATCACCGCGGTCGTGACGGTGGCCGACGACGGCGGGTCCTCGGGCCGGCTGCGCCGCGAGTTCGGCTCGCTGCCCCCCGGCGACCTGCGGATGGCGATGGACGCGCTGGCCGCGGGGGACGGTGCGGGCAGCCGCTGGCGCACCCTGGTGCAGCACCGGTTCGGTGGCAGCGGGGCGCTGGCCGGGCACGCCGTCGGCAACCTGCTGCTGACCGGGCTGTTCGAGGTGCTCGGCGACCCGGTGGCCGCGCTCGACGAGGTGGGCGCGCTGCTCCGGCTGCGCGGGCGGGTGCTGCCGATGAGCTGCGAACCGCTGGACATCGAGGCCGAGGTGACCGGCCTGGGGGAGCAGCCCGATCAGGCCTACCGGATCCGCGGGCAGGTGGCGGTGGCCTCCACCCCGGGCCGGGTCCGCCGGGTGTGGCTGCGGCCGGAGGAGCCCCGGGCCTGCCCGCAGGCCGTGGACGCCGTGCGCGCGGCCGACGTGCTGTTCCTCGGGCCGGGCTCGTGGTTCTCCTCGGTGCTGCCGCACCTGTTGGTCCCCGAGCTGCGGGACGCCGTCATCGGCAGCCGGGCCCGCCGGGTGGTGGTGCTGAACCTGGCCCCGGAGCCGGGCGAGACCGCCGGCTTCTCCCCGGAGCAGCACCTCCACGTGCTGTCCGAACACGCACCGCAGCTGCGGGTCGACGTGGTGCTCGCCGATGTCGCCGCGGTGCCGGTGCCGTACCGGTTGCGGCAGGCCGCCCGGCCCATGCTCACATCGGGCGGGCGGGTGCAGCTGGCTGCGGTGGCGGCCGCCGACTCGCTGCCCCGTCATGATCCGACGGCACTCGCCGACGCGATCAGCACGGTGCTCGCCACCGAGATGAGGGTGTGACACATGTCCGTGCACGAGGTCCGTGCGCCGCAGCCCGCCAGGAGGTCCCAGCGATGGCGATGACCGCAGCGGTCAAGGACGAGCTGAGCAGGCTGGTGGTCACCAAGCCGTGCTGCCGGCGGGCCGAGGTGGCCTCGTTGCTGCGCTTCGCCGGCGGGCTGCACATCATCGGCGGCCGGGTCGTGGTCGAGGCCGAGGTGGACACCGGATCGGTGGCGCGCCGGCTGCGCCGGGAGATCCACGAGCTGTACGGGCACACCTGCGAGGCGCACGTGATCACCGCCGGCGGGCTGCGCCGCGGGGCCCGGTACGTGCTGCGGGTGGTGCGCGACGGGGAGGGCCTGGCCCGGCAGACCGGCCTGCTGGACGCCCGCGGCCGCCCGGTGCGCGGGCTGCCGCCGCCCGTGGTGTCCGGGGGTCTGTGCGACGCGGAGGCGGCCTGGCGGGGCGCGTTCCTGGCCCACGGCTCGTTGACCGAACCCGGCCGCAGCTCCGCGCTGGAGGTCACCTGCCCCGGCCAGGAGGCGGCGATGGCGCTGGTCGGAGCGGCCCGCCGGCTCGGGGTGACGGCCAAGTGGCGCGAGGTGCGGGGCGCGGACCGGGTGGTGGTGCGGGACGGGGATGCGATCTCGGCGTTGCTCACCCGCATGGGTGCCCACGACAGCGTGCTGGCCTGGGAGGAACGCCGGATGCGCCGCGAGGTGCGGGCCACCGCCAACCGGCTGGCCAACTTCGACGACGCCAACCTGCGCCGCTCGGCCCGGGCCGCGGTGGCCGCGGCCGCTCGGGTGCAGCGCGCCCTGGAGATCCTCGCCGACGACGTGCCGACGCACCTGCTGGCCGCGGGCCGGCTGCGCGCCGAGCACACCCAGGCCTCGCTGGAGGAGCTCGGCCAGCTCGCCGACCCACCGATGACCAAGGACGCCGTGGCCGGCCGGATCCGCCGGTTGTTGCACATGGCCGACAAGCGTGCCGCTGATCTGGGCATCCCGGACACCGAGTCCGCGGTGACCCCGGAGATGCTGGACGGCGACGCCTGAGCGGCACCGAGTCGGTTCGTCCGGTCACCGGTTCGGAGGCAGGCCGTACCTCCACCCGGGTGGTCTGGGTAGCGGGGTGTATCGATTCCGAACGCTGTTACTGGCCCTGTCTGCGCGAAACGCTAGGGTTCACCTGGAACCGGCGAAGGATTCGCCGTAGCAGCACATGATCAGGGAGGCACGGCGTGACGGTGCGCGTTGGCGTGAACGGGTTCGGTCGGATCGGGCGCAACTTCTGGCGGGCGGTGGACGCTCAGCGCGTCGCCGGGACCAGTGACATCGAGATCGTCGCGGTGAACGACATCACCGACAACGCCACCCTGGCCCACCTGCTGAAGTACGACTCGATCCTGGGCCGGCTGCCCTACGACGTGACCTCGAACGACGAGGACATCGTGGTCGATGGAAACGCGTTCAAGGGCCTGGCCGTCCGCGACCCCGGGGAGCTGCCGTGGAAGGACCTGGGCGTCGACGTGGTCGTCGAGTCGACGGGTCTGTTCACCAAGCGGGAGGCCGCGGCCAAGCACCTCGACGCCGGGGCCAAGAAGGTGGTCATCTCCGCGCCGGCAACCGGTGAGGACCTCACCGTGGTCAAGGGCGTCAACGACGATGCCTACGACGGCAGCCAGACCGTGGTCTCGAACGCCTCCTGCACCACCAACTGCCTGGCCCCGATGGCCAAGGTGCTCGACGACCTGGTGGGTATCGAGAAGGGTCTGATGACCACGATCCACGCCTACACCCAGGACCAGAACCTGCAGGACGGCCCGCACAAGGACCTGCGCCGGGCGCGCGCCGCCGCGCTGAACATCGTGCCCACCTCCACCGGCGCGGCCAAGGCGATCTCGCTGGTCCTGCCGCACCTCAAGGGCAAGCTCGACGGCTACGCGCTGCGGGTCCCGATCCCCACCGGCTCGGCCACCGACCTGACCGCCACGGTCGGCCGGGAGACCACCGCCGAGGAGGTCAACGCGGCGATGAAGGCCGCGGCCGAGGGCCCGCTCAAGGGGATCCTGTCCTACACCGAGGCGCCGATCGTGTCCTCCGACATCGTCACCGACCCGCACTCGTGCATCTTCGACGCCGGCCTGACCAAGGTCATCGGCAACCAGGTCAAGATCGTCGGGTGGTACGACAACGAGTGGGGTTACTCGAACCGGCTGGTCGACATCACCGCGCTGGTCGCCTCGAAGCTCTAGGACGGGCAGTGAAAACTCTCGACGACCTGATCGGCGAGGGCGTCTCGGGCCGGACCGTGCTCGTGCGGTCCGACCTGAACGTGCCGCTGGACGGCGACCGGATCACCGACGACGGCCGGATCAGGGCCTCGCTGCCGACCATCTCGACGCTGGCCGAGGCCGGCGCCCAGGTGATCGTCACCGCGCACCTGGGACGGCCCAAGGGCGCGCCGGATCCGCAGTACTCGCTGGCCCCGGCGGCCCGCCGGCTGGGCGAGCTGCTGGGCGCGCCGGTGCGGCTCGTGCAGCTGGCCGACGGGAAACCGAGCATGGCGGCCGGCGATGTCGTGCTGGTCGAGAACATCCGCTTCGACCCGCGCGAGACCAGCAAGGACGCCCACGAGCGCGCCCGGCTGGCCGCCGAGCTGGCCGCGCTGACCGGGAGCGACGGGGCCTTCGTGTCCGACGGCTTCGGCGTCGTGCACCGCAAGCAGGCCTCGGTGTACGAGGTGGCGCAGCAGCTGCCCGCCTACGCGGGCGGGCTGGTGCTCTCCGAGGTCGAGGTGTTGCGCCGGCTCACCGAGAACCCGGAGCGGCCCTACGCGGTGGTGCTGGGCGGCTCCAAGGTCTCCGACAAGCTGGCCGTGATCGACGCGCTGCTGCCGAAGGTGGACTCGCTGCTGGTCGGCGGCGGGATGTGCTTCACGTTCCTGGCCGCTCAGGGCAACGGTGTCGGAGACTCGCTGCTCGAGCGCGAGCAGATCGACAACTGCCGGCGGCTGCTGGAGTCGGGCAAGATCGTGCTGCCCACCGACGTCGTGGTGGCCGACGACTTCTCGGCCGAGGCCGCGACGCGGACGGTGTCCGCGGACGCGATCCCGGACGAGTGGAAGGGCCTGGACATCGGACCCGCGTCGGTGGAGGCCTTCGCCGAGGTGCTGTCCGGGGCGCGGACGGTGTTCTGGAACGGGCCGATGGGCGTGTTCGAGCTGGCGCCGTTCGCCGCGGGCACCCGCGGGGTGGCGCAGGCCATCATCGACTCCGGCGCCTACAGCGTGGTCGGCGGCGGGGACTCGGCGGCCGCGGTGCGCGCGCTCGGGCTGGCCGAGGACGGTTTCTCGCACATCTCCACCGGCGGGGGCGCGTCGCTGGAGTTCCTCGAAGGCAAGGATCTGCCCGGCGTCGCGATTCTGGAGAAGAGCTCATGAGCGCACCGGCATCCCGGAAGCCGCTGATCGCCGGCAACTGGAAGATGAACTGCAATCATCTCGAAGCGATCGCGCTGATGCAGAAGCTCGCGTTCGCGTTGCCGGAGAAGTACTACGCCAAGGTCGAGGTGGCGGTGCTGCCGCCGTTCACCGACATCCGGTCCGTGCAAACGATGATCGACGGCGACGAGCTGCTGATGGTGCACGGCGCCCAGGACCTCTCCCCGCACGACTCCGGGGCCTACACCGGTGACGTGTCCGGGGCGATGCTGGCCAAGCTGGGCTGCCGCTACGTCGTCGTCGGGCACTCGGAGCGGCGCGAGGTGCACGGCGAGGACGACGCGGTGGTGAACAGCAAGGTGCTCGCCGCCTACCGGCACGGCCTGGTGCCCATCCTGTGCGTGGGCGAGGGCCTGGAGGTCCGGGAGGCCGGCCAGCACGTCGAGCACTCCACGGCGCAGCTCACCGCGGCGCTGGCCGGGCTGTCGGCCGAGCAGGTGCAGACCCTGGTGATCGCCTACGAACCGGTGTGGGCGATCGGCACCGGGCGGGTGGCCAGCGCGGCCGACGCCCAGGAGGTGTGCGCGGCGTTGCGGGCGGCGGTGACCGACGGCTTCGGCCAGCCGGCGGGCGCCGCGGTGCGGATCCTGTACGGCGGCTCGGTCAAGGCCAACAACGTCGGTGAGATCGTCGAGCAGCGCGACGTCGACGGTGCCCTCGTCGGCGGGGCCAGCCTGGACGCGGACGGGTTCGCGCAGCTCTGCGCGATCGCCGCCGGAGGCCCGCTCCCGTAGCCCGTCCCTTCCCGTCCCGTCCCGTCCCGTCCCGGAAGCATTTCGGAGCCGTTCCGCTGTTCAGCGCCACCGGAAACAGCACGGTGGCTCCGAAATGCGTTCGGGGGCTCGGGTTCGGAGGGGCGGGGTGCGGCGGGTAGCCTTGGCCCGGAACGACGTCGATGCGCACTCTGCGCGACGAGATTGAGGATGGGATGCAACTCGCCCTGCAGATCGTTTTGATTATCTCGAGCGTGCTGTTGGTGCTGTTGATCCTCCTGCACCGGGGCCGCGGGGGCGGGCTGTCGAGCCTGTTCGGCGGCGGCGTGCAGTCCAGCCTCTCCGGGTCCAGCGTGGTCGAGAAGAACCTCGACCGCCTCACCCTGTTCGTCGGCGCCATCTGGGTGGTCGCCATCATCGGCGCCGGGCTCCTGGTCAAGATCGGGCCCTGAGAAGAGGAATGACCATGGCAGGCGGAAACGCGATCCGTGGCACCCGGGTGGGTGCCGGTCCGATGGGCGAGTCCGAGCGCGGGGAGACCGCGCCGCGCGCGCACATCTCCTACTTCTGCGCGAGTGGGCACGTCACCACTCCCTCCTTCGCCGCCGAGGCGGAGATCCCGGAGTTCTGGGACTGCCCGCGCTGCGGGTTGCCCGGCGGGCGGGACAACGACAACCCGCCGGCGGCGCCGCGCACCGAGCCGTACAAGACGCACCTGGCGTACGTCAAGGAGCGGCGCAGCGACGCCGACGGGGCAGCCATCCTGGAGGAGGCGCTGGGCCGGTTGCGGGCCTCCCGCGAGCTGTGAGCCGGCCGCCGGGGCGGCTCGGGCTCAGGCGAGGCCGTCGAGCTGCTGCTGCAGGCTCAGCACCAGGCGGGCGGCGGTGGTGCCCTCGGGCACGCCCGACGCCGACACCGTGATCAGCTGACCGGCCCGGACCAGCGCGGCGAACACGCTGCCGCCACGGAACCGGCAGACGAACCCACTGCCCTGTGCGAGTGCGGCGCGGGACCCGTCGGCGCAGGTGCTGGCCACGGTGTCCAGCTCACCGCCGGCGTCCGTGGCGGTGATCGGCGCGATCTGCACGGCCAGGAACTCGCCGGCCGGCGTGGGGGCGCCGTTCGGGTCGTAGACGCAGCGGGTGTCGCTGGCCGTGCTCGGGTCCGGCCGCCAGCTCAGCCCGGTCCCGGCCTCGAGCCCGCCGGTGTCCAGCAGGCAGGCCGCGGGTGGCGGTGGTGGCGGCGCCTGCACCGGCGGCGGGGTCGGTGTCGTCGGCGCCGCGCTGCACGCCGCGAGCACCAGCCCGACGGTGGCCCCGACCGCCAGCCGGCCGGCCGCCGCGCCCCTCCCGCCCGTCATGGGTGCACCCTTGCACGGCACGGGTCGCGGCCACCGCCCGGGTCGGCCGCCAGGAATCGGACGACTGCGGGGCCGGATCGACCGTGGCGGGATAGCCTGTGCGGTCATGACGCGGTGGACCCTTGCTCCCGACCGGATCCCCAGCGCGTGGTTCAACGTGGCCCCGCACCTGAAAGAGCCGCTGCTGCCGCCGCTGCACCCGGGCACCCGTGAACCGATCGGGCCCGGCGATCTCGCCCCGCTGTTCCCGATGGCGCTGATCGAGCAGGAGGTCTCCGCCCAGCCGTGGATCGACATCCCGGGCGAGGTGCTGGACATCCTGCGCCTGTGGCGGCCGACGCCGCTGGTGCGCGCCACCCGGCTGGAGCGGGCGCTCGGCACCCCGGCCCGGATCTACTTCAAGGACGAGTCGGTGTCGCCGGCCGGCAGCCACAAGCCCAACACCGCGGTGCCGCAGGCGTACTACAACGCCCGCGAGGGCATCGCCCGGCTCTCCACCGAGACCGGCGCCGGCCAGTGGGGGACCGCGCTGTCCTTCGCGTGCGCGCAGTTCGACCTGCAGCTGCAGGTGTACATGGTGCGCGCCTCCTACGAGCAGAAGCCGTACCGGCGGATCGCCATCGAGACCTGGGGTGGTCAGGTCGTGGCCTCCCCGGTCGACGATCCCGGGCATCCCGGTTCGTTGGGCACCGCGATCTCCGACGCGGTGCGGGACTGCGTCGGGCGCGCCGACACCCACTACGCCCTGGGCTCGGTGCTGAACCACGTGCTGCTGCACCAGACGGTGATCGGGCTGGAGGCCCGGGAGCAGCTGGAGCTGGCCGGGGAGCGGCTGCCGGATGTAGTCATCGCCCCCTGCGGCGGCGGCTCCAACCTGGGCGGCATCGCCTTCCCGTTCGTGCCGGACGCCGGAGTGCGGCTGGTGGCCGTGGAGCCGACCAGCTGCCCGACCCTGACCGAGGGGCGCTTCGAGTACGACTTCGGCGACAGCGCCGGCCTCACCCCGCTGATGCCGATGTACACCCTCGGCCACGACTTCGTGCCGCCGTCGATCCACGCCGGCGGGCTGCGCTACCACGGCGACTCACCGCTGATCTCGGCGCTGGTGCGGACCGGCCGGATGCAGGCGCTGGCCTACCCGCAGAGCAAGGTGTTCGAGGCGGCGGTGCGGTTCGCCCGCGTGGAGGGCCGGATCCCGGCCCCGGAGTGCGGGCACGCGATCGCGGCCGCGATCGACGAGGCGCTGGCGGCCAAGGAGGACGGGCAGGAGCGGGTGATCCTGTTCAACTACTGCGGGCACGGCTTCCTGGATCTGTCGGCCTACGACGACTACAACAACGGCCGGTTGCCGGACGAGCAGGGCTGAGCGCCGTCCGGGTCGGCGGGGGCGCGATCATCACCGGATGAGCACGGATGACGCACCGGGTCGGATGACCGACGCGCGGGCCTGGACCGCCCGCACCACGCCGCTGGTCCCGCCCGTCTACCACGCGGTGACCTACGGGTTGGATGACAAGTCCTACGAGGACATCGTGAACGGCGGCCTGAACGAGACCTGGTACGGCCGGTTCTCCAACCCGACGGTGACCGCGGCGGCCGAACCGATCCGGCGCTGGGAGGGCACCGCAGCCGGGTTGCTCACCGCGAGCGGGATGGCGGCCATCGCCACCACGCTGGTCACGCTGCTGCGCGCGGGCGACCGGGTGGTGGCGGCGCGGGCGGTCTACGGCGACACCCGGGAGCTGCTCACCCGGGACCTGCCCGCCCTCGGCATCACGGTGGACCTGGTCGACGGGCACGACGTCGACGGCTGGCGGGCCGCGCTGGCCGCCGGACCGGTGGCCCTGGCCTACGGCGAGACGCTGGCCAACCCGACGCTGCGGCTGCTGGACATCGCCGCCGTCGCCGAGCTGGCGCACGCGGCCGGGGCCAGGCTGGTCGTGGACAACACGTTCGCCACCCCCTACGCGGTGCGCCCGGCCGCGCTCGGCGCCGACGTCGTCGTCGAGTCGGCCACCAAGTTCCTCTCCGGACACTCCGACCTGCTCGCCGGCGCCGTCCTGTCCGATGTGGACACCATTCGGGAGGTGCAGCGGCGGCTGGTGACCTTCGGCGGTTGCCTGGACCCGGCCGCTGCCTACCTGCTGTGGCGCAGCCTGCAGACCTTCGAGGTGCGGCTGGCCCGGCAGACCACCTCGGCGGCCCGGCTGGCCGCCGCGCTGGCCGAGCGGGACGACGTGGTCCGGGTGCTGCACCCGACCCGGCCGGACCACCCGCAGCACGAGCTGGCCGCAGCGATGATGCCGCGGGGCACCGCGATGCTCGCCGTCGAGGTGGCCGGCGGGGACCGGCGGGCGCTGGACGTGCTGCGCGAGCTGCGGCTGTTCACCGAGGCGACCAGCCTGGGCGGGGTGGAGAGCCTGGCCAGCACCCCGTTCAACTCCTCGCACTTCTCGCTCTCGCCCGCCGACCGGGCGGCCGCCGGGATCGGTCCGGGCACGCTGCGGCTGTCGGTCGGCCTGGAGGACCCGGACGCGCTGCTGGACGACATGGCCGCGGCGCTGGACGCCACCCGCGACCGATGATGCTCGACGGGGCGCCGCTGCTGGATCACCACTGCCACGGCCTGATCCGCGGCGAGCTGTCCGCGGACACGGTGGACGCGCTGCTCTCCGAGGGCGGTGCGGCCGCCCCCGGAACGACCAACTTCGACACCCCGATCGGGTTGGCGGTGCGGCGACACTGCGCCCCGGTGCTCGGGCTGCCCGCGCACGCGCCGGCTGCCGACTACCTGGCCCGGCGGGCCGAGCTCGGCGCGACCGACGTGACGACCCGGCTGCTGCGGGCCAGCGGCACCGCCGCGTTCCTCGTGGACACCGGTTTCCGGGCCGACCAGCTGCTCGAACCGGCCGAACTGGGTGCGCTGGCCGGTCCGCCGGGGCGGCCGGTGCCGACCCACCCGATCGTCCGGCTGGAAGCGCTGGCCGATCGCCTCGTGACCGACGGCTGCGAGCCCGGCGAGTTCCGGACGGCGTTCGCCGCGGCGCTGGCCGCCGCGCTGCCCGGCGCGGTCGGGCTGAAGTCCATCGCGGCGTACCGGGTCGGGCTGGGCCTCGACCCGCGCCGACCGACCCGCTCCGAGCTGGCCACCGCGGTGGCCGCGGCGCTGCGACCCGCCGGTCGCGCCGGGCGGGTGGCCCACCCGGTGATCACGCGCGAGCTGCTCTGGGCGGGCGCGGAGGCCGGGCTGCCGATCCAGCTGCACATCGGTTACGGCGACCGGGACGTCCGGCTGCACCGCAGCGACCCGACACTGCTGTCCGACCTGCTCGCGGCGCTGCCCCCGGTGCCGATCATGCTCCTGCACTGCTGGCCCTACCAGCGCCACGCCGGTTACCTGGCGGCGGTGTGGCCGCAGGTGTACCTCGATGTCGGGCTGACGCTGAGCTACGTCGGGCCGACCCGGGCGGCGGCGGTGCTGGCCGAGGCCATGGAGCTGGCCCCGTTCGGGAAGCTGCTCTACTCGTCCGACGCCTTCGGCCTGCCCGAGCTCTACCTGCTCGGCGCCCACACCTTCCGGGTCGCGCTGAGCTCCGTACTCGCGGCAAAGGTGGCCGCGGGGGAGTGGTCGGGCGCGGACGCGCACCGGATCGCCGAACTGGCGTGCCACGGCAACGCGCGCCGGGTCTACCGGCTGGGCGAGCCCTGACCGGCCTCGACGATCGGGCGGGTGGGTCAGCCCGGGAGTGCTCGCAGCAGGGTGCCCGGCCCGACCGTGGCCGCCCCGACGCCCCGGACCCGGTCGCGCAGCGCCCGGTCGGCCGTCACCACCAGGATGCCCTCGCCGAGGTCGTCGGCCAGCGCCGCGATGGTCGAGTCGCCGTCCGCCGCGGCCAGCACCACGCGCAGGTGCGGGTGGGTGGGCAGGTCGTCGGCGCGGGCCGCGGCGCCCTCCAGGACCAGGTGGATCGTCAGCTCGTCCGCCGCGGACCCGCTCAGGGCCACGGCCAGGTCGGCCGGGTCCTCGATCAGCGCGGCCACCAGTTGCCCGGCCAGCCGCCGGGCCGCGCCGGGCCGGTCGTGCCACCAGCCGTCCGGGCGGGAGCCGACCACGTTGGCCCCGTCCACCACCACATGCAGCACGGGTCAGGCGATCGGCGGCACGAGGTCGCGCGGCAGCTTGGCCGCGGCGGCCCGGTCCACCAGCCACCGGGTGCGTCGCCGCCCCCGGGCCCCGGCCACCGGGAGCGCCACCTCACCGGCGCCGCTCAGGGCCATGGCCACCGCCGCGGCCTTGGACTCGCCAGTGGCGACGATCCACACCTCGGCCGACTGCCGGATCGCGGGCAGGGTCAGCGACACGCGGGTGGGCGGCGGCTTCGGGCAGCCGTGCACCGCGACCACCGAGCGCTCGGTCTCGTAGACCGCGGGGGAGTGCGGGAAGATCGACGCGGTGTGGCCCTCGGGACCCACGCCCAGCAGCATCACGTCGAACGAGGGCACCGGGCCGTGGTCCTCCGGCCGGGCCGCCTGCCGCAGCAGCTGTGCGTACTCCGCGGCAGCGGCCTCGGCGCCGGCCGGACCGGTGCCGTTGTCGGCACCCATCGGGAACACCTTGGCCGGGTCGACCCGGATGTGGTCGAGCAGCGCAGCGCGCGCCTGGGTCTCGTTGCGCTCCGGGTCCCCGGGCGGCAGGAAACGCTCGTCGCCCCAGTAGAACTCGACCTGGCCCCAGTCGACCGCGTCCCGGGCCACGGTGGCGCGCACCTGCTCGAGCATCGCGATCCCGATGGTGCCGCCGGTGAGCACCACCTTCGGCACCGAACCGGCGGACTGCAGATCCACCAGCCGGGTCAGCAGCCGGGCCGCCGCCGCGGCGGCGAGCACGTTCGGCTGTGCGTGCACCGCGACGTCCGGGACCACCATCAGACACCCGCCAGCGTCGGCACGTCGATCGGTGTCCGGCCCTTGCTGACCCGGCCGACCCCGCCCAGCGCCTCGGCGTAGATCTCATCCGGGTCGAGCCGGCGCAGCTCCTCGGCGATGCAGTCGCGCACCGCGCGCCGGGCCAGCGCGACCAACCGGTCGGGCTGGCCGGGTTGGCGCAACCGACCCACCTTGCCGTCCGGCCGGATCAGCTCGACCGAGCCGGACCGGCGCTCCAGCCGCACCGAGACCATGCCCTCGCCGCGCTTGGCCGGCGACCGCTTCACCTTGGTGTCCAGCCGAGCCGCCAGCCAGCCGGCGAGCAGGTCGGTCGACGGCGAGACCGCCTCGCCGGCCACCGTGGCCGCGGTGACCGGCTCGTGCGGCGGCGCGTCCAGCGCGGTGGCCAGCAGCGCCCGCCACAGGGTGAGCCGGGTCCAGATCAGGTCGCTGTCCCCGGCGACGTGGTTGGCCCGGCGCTGCTCGAAGGACTTGAGCGGGTTCCGCGAGGCCAGTGCGTCGGTGATCCGCCGCTGGGCGAGCATCCCGACCGGGTCCGCCGACGGCACCGCCGGCGCCTCGCCCGGCCACCAGGCCACCACCGGGGCGTCCGGCAGCAGCAGCGGCATCACCATGCCTGCGCCGGCCTCGGGCTCGACCAGCGCGCCGTAGCCGCGCAGCACGATCACGTCGCTGGCCCCGGCGTCGCCGCCCACCCGGATCTGGGCATCCAGCCGGGCTGCCGCCTTGCGCTGCCCGCGGGCCAGCACGATCACCCGGCACGGGTGCTCGCGGCTGGCCGCGTTGGCCGCCTCGATCGCGCTCTCGATGGCGCCGCTGTCGTCGGTCATGATCACCAGCGTCAGCACCCGGCCCTGGGCCAGCACGCCGCCCTTCTCGCGCAGCTCGACCAGCTTCTTGTTGACCGCAGAGAGGTTGCTCGACGGCAGATCGACAATCACGACTGACTCCTCACGGCCGGCGCCAGACGCGGCCGGTGCGGGCCAGCATCGCGCTGGCCGACTCGGGGCCCCAGCTGCCCGCCGGATACGGGTCGGGTCCGGTCTCCTTGGCCTGCCAGTGTTCGAGCACCGGGTCGAGGATCTCCCAGGACCGTTCGACCTCCTCGTTCACCGGGAACAGCGACGGCTCGCCGAGCAGCACGTCCAGGATCAGCCGCTCGTAGGCCTCGGGGGAGGCCTCGGTGAACGAGGTGCCGTAGCCGAAGTCCATGGTGACGTCGCGGACCTCCATCTGGCTGCCCGGCACCTTCGACCCGAAGCGCATGGTGACGCCCTCGTCGGGCTGCACCCGGATGACGAACGCGTTCTGCCCCAGCTCCTCGGTCATCGTCGAGTCGAACGGCAGGT
>DATMDS010000203.1:0-9626 GCA_035557575.1 Pseudonocardia sp.
GGCGTGATCGACCGCTCGCTGCGCGCGCACCTGGGCGGCCGGATCGCCGACGGCACGCTGGCCCGCGCGCTGCGTACCGGCCGCGCGCTCGGGCTGCACCTGGCCGAGCTGGACATCCGCGAGCACAGCGAGCGCCACCACGAGGCCCTGGGCGCCGTGTACGACGCGCTCGGCGAGCTGGACAAGCCGTACGCGCAGCTGACCCGGGAGGAACGCACCCGGCTGCTGGCCGCCGAGCTGGACGGGGGCCGCCCGCTGATCCGCCGGCACTACGGGCTGCCCGCCGGCGCGGCCGACGTGCTCAGCGTCTTCGACCTGCTGCACGACGTGCAGCACGAGTACGGGCCGGCGGCGGCCCAGACCTACATCGTGTCGATGTGCCAGGGCGTGGACGACCTGCTCGCGGTGACCGTGCTGGCCCGCGAGGCGTTCATGGTCGAGCTGCACCGCGACCCGCGCTCGTCGGTCGACCTGGTGCCGCTGTTCGAGACCGTGCAGGAGCTGTGCCAGGCCGGCGCGCTGCTGGACCAGCTGCTCTCGGTGCCCGGCTATCGCCAGCACGTGCGCAACCGGGGCGACGTGCAGGAGGTGATGCTGGGCTACTCCGACTCCAACAAGGGCGCCGGCATCACCACCTCGCAGTGGGAGATCCACCGGGCGCAGCGCCAGTTGCGCGACATCGGGGCCAAGCACGGGGTGCGGCTGCGGCTGTTCCACGGCCGCGGCGGCTCGGTCGGGCGCGGCGGCGGACCGTCCGGGGAGGCGGTGGCCTCGCAACCGTTCGGCACCGTGGACGCGACCTTGAAGGTCACCGAGCAGGGCGAGGTGATCTCCGACAAGTACTCGCTGCCGTCGCTGGCGCTGCGCAATTTGGAGATCACGCTGGCCGCGGTGCTGGACGCGACGCTGCTGCACCAGGTCTCGCGCTGGGACGCCGCCACCCTGGAGCGCTGGGACCAGGCGATGGACGTGGTCTCCGACGCCGCCCGGGCGGCCTACACCCGGCTGATCTCGCGTCCGGGGCTGCCCGAGTTCTTCGCCGCCGCGACCCCGGTGGACGAGCTGGGCAAGCTCAACGTGGGCTCCCGCCCGTCCCGGCGGCCGGGACGCAGCGCCCCCACGCTGGACGACCTGCGGGCCATCCCCTGGGTGTTCGGCTGGACGCAGACCCGGATGGTGGTTCCCGGCTGGTACGGGCTGGGCAGCGGGCTGCGCGCGGCCCGGGACGCCGGCTACGGCGACGTGCTGGACGAGATGCGGCAGTGGGCGTTCCTCACCAACCTGCTGGGCAACGTGGAGATGACGCTGGCCAAGACCGACCTGCGGATCGCCGGGTTCTACGTCTCCGAGCTGGTCGACCCCGAACTGCACCCGATCTTCGACGACATCGTCGCCGAGCACGAGCGCACCCAGCACGAGGTGCTCGGGCTGATCGGCAGCAACGTGTTGCTGGCCCGGCACCCGATCCTGCGCACCACCCTCGCCGTACGCGCGTCCTACCTGGAGCCGCTGCACCACCTGCAGGTGGAGCTGCTGAGCCAGCGCCGCCGCACCGAGGAGCCGGATCCCGACCTGCTGCGCGCCCTGCTGCTCACGGTCAACGGCATCGCCGCCGGGTTGCGCAACACGGGCTAGGCCGACTAGCCATCCTTGTCCCTCCGGTAACGGGAGGGGTCATGCTGGTCGGCATGGACGTGCTCGTGCCCATCGGCGAGTTCTCGAAGATGACCCACCTGAGCGTCAAGGCGCTGCGGCACTACCACGACATCGGCCTGCTCGAACCGGCCGACATCGACCGGCACAGCGGCTACCGCCGCTACTCGCCCGCGCAGGCCCCCGCGGCCCAGGCCATCCGCCGCTTCCGCGATCTCGACATGCCGCTGGACGGCATCCGGGCGGTGCTCACCGCACCCGACCCGGCCGCCCGCGAGGCGGCGATCCTGGAGCACCTGCAGCGGATCGAGGACCAGATCGACCGCGCCCGTTCGACCGTGGACGCGCTGCGGGCGCTGCTCTCCGCCGGCCCGACCACCGCGGCGGTGTGCCGGCGGGTGCTCGGCCCGACGCGCGCGCTCGCCGTGCGGGGCCGGGTGGCCATGGACGGCTGCGTGCCCTGGATCACCGCCGCCTTCGTGGAGCTCCAGCGCGCCGCCCGAGCCGCGCGGGTGACCGTCGACGGCCGCGCCGGCGCGCTGTACGGCGAGGACTTCTTCTGCGAGGACGTCGGCGACGTGGTGGCCTTCGTGCCGGTGGACGGGGCCGGTCGGCCCGGGGAACCAGCGCCCGGAGCCGGCACGGAGTGGCTCGCGCTGCCGGCGACGGAGTACGCGGTCCTGGCGCACCGGGGTCCGATGGACGAGCTCGATCGAACCTACGGCGCGCTCGGGTCCTGGGTGAGCGAGCGGGGCATCGGCGCGCCCGGCCCGATCTGCGAGCTCTACCTCGCTGCGGACCAGGCCGAGGTCTGCTGGCCCGTCACCGCCGCCCCGACCGGCGCTCCGGCCGCTCTCGGCGCCGTTTGATCGCGTACATCTGCAGGTCGGCGCGGCGCACGAGGTCGGCCGGAGCCAGCAGGCCGCCGGCCGACCGGTCGGTGCTGCTCATCCCGACCGTGACGGTCAGGTGCAGGGTGGCCCCGTCCACCACGAAGGGTTCCGCCACGGCGGCCCGCAGCCGCGTCGCGATGGCGTCGCCGTGGTGCGGTTCGGCGCCCTGGCACAGGATCGCGAACTCGTCGCCGCCGAGCCGGGCCGCGGTGTCCTGCGGGCGCAGCAGGCCGGTCATCCTGCGGGCCAACTGCCGCAGCACCTCGTCGCCCACGGCGTGCCCGTAGCGGTCGTTGACCTCCTTGAACCCGTCGAGGTCGAGGTAGAGCAGGCAGTGTGAGCGGGCCCGCCCGCCGAGGCTCGCGTCGATCCGCTCGACGAGCAGGTTGCGGTTCGCCAATCCGGTCAGCGGATCGTGCCGGGCCTGATGGGTCAGCTCCGCCTCCAGCTGCTTGCGTTCGTCGATGTCCTCGATGTGCATGATCAGGTGCGCCGGGCCGCCGGGCCCCTCCGGAACGCGCGACGAGCTGACCAGCACCCAGACCGCCGCGCCGTCGGCGCGCAGGAACCGGCACTCGTACCGCAGGATCCGACTGCCGCCGGCCTGCATCAGCGTGCAGTTGGCGACGGCGCCGTCCAGGTCGTCGACGTGGGTGACGTCGAAGAACGTCCTGCCGAGCAGCCCCTCCGGTGGGCACCCGAGCAGCCGCCCGACGGCCGGGTTGCACGCGGTGATGACACCGGTCGGCGTGAGCACGGCGATGCCGCTCGGCGCGTTGTCGAATGCACTGCGCAGATCGCGGTCCGATACGACCCCCGCATCCGGTCGGCTCCGCAGCGGGATGCCGACCGCGGCTGCTTCGGAGCCGTGCGCGAATCCGGGAACCTCGGCGGTCATGACCCAAGTCTGGCCCGATCGAGCCGGTTCGTGCGCAGTCAACAAGAAGCGCAGCGCCGATCTCTCGCGCGACGAACCGGACCGGAGCTGTCCGGGGTCAGGAGCATCCGGGCTCGGTGCCGTCCACCCCGGCTGCGGGGCGGGCGCGGCCCGCGGCCGCCGGCCGGCGCGGACGCCGCCGCGACAACCCCACCCCCAGCAGGCAGATCGCCCCGCCCACCACTGCGAGCAGCGGTGGCGCCTCGCCGAGCAGCGCCGCCGACATCGCGATGGTGATCGGCGGCACCAGGTAGGTGCTGACACCGAGCCGCCCGGCGTCCATCCGGGCCAGTGCGTAGGCCCAGGTGCTGAACGCCAGCGCGGTCGGCACCAGCCCCAGGTAGACCACCCCGGCGGTGGCGGCGGTCGAGGCCGAACCCAGGCCGGCGACCAGCCCGGGCGCGAAGGGCAGGCAGACCGCGGCACCGATCGTCGTGGCCAGCCAGGTGACCTGCAGGGCCGGCAGCCGGCGCAGCGTGGGCTTCTGGGCGAGCACGCCGATCGCGTAGGTGACCGCGGCGACGACGCACAGCAGGCTGCCCAGCAGGTCGGAGCTCCCCCCACCGGCGGTGGCCGCGCCGACCAGGACCGCGCCGGCGAAGGCGACCACCGCCCCGATCACCAGCCAGCGCGGGAAGCCCTCGCCGAGCAGCAGCCCGGCGAACAGCGCGATGAGGATCGGACCGATGTTCACCAGCATGGCCGCGGTGCCGGCGTCGACCCGCTGCTCGGCCGCGTTGAGCGCCACGTTGTAGACGGCGAACCAGGCGACCCCGCACAGCGTGATCAGCGCCCACTCCCGGCCGGTCGGCGGCACCCAGCGCCGGCTCAGCAGCAGCCCGACGCCGAGTGCGGCCGCCGCGACCAGCAGCCGGCCCAGGGCCAGCGGACCCGCGTCGTAGTCCCCGGCGACGGCACGCAGCACGACGAAGGCCGATGCCCAGGCCACCACGGTGACCGTCACCGCGGCGACGGCGTCCCAGCGCATCCCCGCGGGCGCACCCGTGGACAACAAGCGACTCACCCTCGGCACGCTAGCCGCCGCCCCCGACGGTTTCGCGCGGATTTCCGCCGCCCACGCCCCGAGCGAGCGACCGGACGGTGCCGATCAGGTCCGGGCGAGCCCCGAGTGCTGGGCCCGCAGCTCCCGCTTCAGGATCTTGCCGCTCGGGTTCTTCGGCAACGCGTCGGCGAACACCACGTACTTCGGGCGTTTGAAGCCGGCCAGGTGCTCGCGGACGTGCGCATCGACGTGCGCCGCGGTCAGCGTCGCCCCCGCTTTGGGCACGACCACCGCCGTCACCGCCTCGATCCAGCGCGGGTGCGCGATCCCGAACACCGCCACCTCCGCCACCCCGTCGAGCTGGTAGATCGTCTCCTCGACCTCGCGGGACGCCACGTTCTCACCGCCGGTCTTGATCATGTCTTTCTTCCGGTCGACCACCGAGAGGTAGCCGTCCTCACTCAGTACGCCGAGGTCACCGGAGTGGAACCAGCCGCCGCGGAACGCCTCGGCGGTCTTCTCCTCGTCGTTGTAGTAGCCCAGCGCGGCGTGCGGGCTGCGGTGCACGATCTCGCCGACCACGCCCGGGCCCACCGGCTCGTCCGCGCCGTCCACCAGGCGGGTCTCGACGTTGATCGACGGCCGGCCGGCCGAGCCGGCCCTGGGCAGCTGCTCGTGCGGGCGCAGGATGGTGGCCAGCGGGGCCATCTCGGTCTGCCCGTAGAAGTTCCAGAACTGCACGTCGGGCAGCCGCTGCGCGAGCTCGCGCAGCACCTCCACCGGCATCGCCGACGCCCCGTAGTAGCCCTTGCGCAGCGAGGACAGGTCGCGGGTGTCGAAGTCCGGGTGCCGCAGCAGCGAGATCCACACCGTCGGCGGGCAGAACAACTTGGTGGCCCGCTCGCGCTCGATCGCGGCCAGCAGCGTCGCCGGGTCCGGCCCGGGCAGGATCACGCTGGTGGCGCCCAGGTAGACATCGACGGAGAAGAAGCAGTCCAGCTGCGCGCAGTGGTACAGCGGCAGCGAGTGCACCTCGATGTCGTCGCTGTCCATGCCACCGTCGATCACGCAGCTCACGTACTGCGCGATCAGCGACCGGGAGGACAGCATCACGCCCTTGGGCCGCGACTCGGTGCCCGAGGTGTACATCAGCCGCAGCGGATCGTCGTCGTCGATGGCCACCTCCGGATCGTGCGCCGGCCCGACGGTCCACCAGTCGTCGACGTCCTCCCAGCCGTCGGCCGGGTTGCCGCCGATCCAGCCGCGGACGCCGGTGGCCAGCCCGGCCGAGGCGATCGCCTTCTCGGCGGCGCCGGCCAGGGCGTCCTCCGTGATCATTCCGACGGCCCCGGAGTGGCGCAGGATGTAGGCGATCTCCTCGGCGCCGAGCATGAAGTTCACCGGCACCAGCACGACGCCCAGCCGGGCGGTGGCGAACGCGAGCACCGCGTACTGCCAGCTGTTGCGGGCCAGCAGCGCCAGCCGGTCGCCCTTGTCCACCCCCCGCGCGGCCAGCGCGTTCGCCGCCCGGTTCACCGCGTCGTCGAACTCGGCGAAGCTCTTGCGGAGCTCCCCGTCGACCACGGCGAGCTTGTCCGGGTAGCGCATCGCGGTGCGGTGCAGCAGGTCGCCCACGGAGTGCTGCCGGGCCCGCGCGATGGCGGCACTGGTGTCGGAGGTGAACGGGGCGACGTCGGTCATGCGGGAATCGTGGGCGGCCCGGGGGGCCGGTGGCAATGGGCAGCCAGGATCTGCCCCGCAGCGGCGCCCGGCTGATCCGTGCGCGCTACGCTGCGCCACGATCGGGGGATGCGCAGATGCCGCGGCGTGACGCTGACGTGAGGGACGATCTCGGGTCCGAGCTGGCCGCCGAGCTCGAGCGGCGGCTCGTGGCGGCGGAGGCCATGGCGGCGTCGCTGGTCGAGCTGGAGCGGCACCCCGGCTACCGGCTGCTCGAGACGATCACGCCGACCGGGGTCACCGCGCAGCGGTGGGCGGCGGCCCAGGACCGGATGGCCGGGTTGTGGACCGATTTCTCCCGGTACCAGGCGGTGCTGGCCGAGGCCCGCGCCGTCCGCGACCGGCGGGCCCGACCGGGACCGGCCGAGGTCGTCGAGCTGCGCCGGCTGCTCCGGGAACCGAGCATCGAGCTCGCGCGCACGGTGGTGCGGCGGCGGCTCACCGGAGCCGTCGAGCGGGTCGAGGCGATCACGCTCGGTCAGCTGGCGGAGCGGATGGAGGTTTCGTACGCGGCGGTCGACGAGCTGGTGGTGGCCTGCGACGTCCAGCACCGCGCCTTCGTCGGCGGGCTGAGCCCGCTGCTGGAGCGCATGCGGGCCGCCCGGGCGCTGGCCGCCGGGCTGGCCACCGGTCCGGACGACCGGCCCGAGGGCGACGCGATCGCCGCCGCCGGTGCCCGGCTGGACGCCCTGGCCGCGGCCGCGCCGGATCCGCTGGCGCTGGCCGGCGGTTCGGCGCCCACCCTGGCCGGGCTCGACGCCGATGTCGCCGCGCTGACCGAGCGGCTGGAACGCCTGCTGACGGTGCGCGACGGGTGGGACGGACGGCTGGCCGCGGCGGCCGCGGCACTGGACGAGCTGGAGCAGCTGGCCGGGCAGGAGCGTCGGGTTCGGGCCCGCGCGTCGGACCGGATCGCCGGGCACGGCCTGGTGCCGCCGGCCGACCCGCTGCCGATGCTGCGGCAGCGGCTGGACCGCATCGCCGCGGTGCCGGGCTGGCCGGCGCGGGCCCGCCGGATCGACGACCTGGACGCGGCGGTCAGCGCGGCCGGCGCCACCCTGCGGGCCGCGCTGGAGCGGGCCGACGGGCTGCTGCAGCGGCGCGCCGAGCTGCGCGGCCGGTTCGAGGCCTACCGGGCCAAGGCCGCCCGGCTCGGACTCGCGGAGCTCCCGGAGCTGTGGTCGCCGGCCCGGGAGGCCGAGCGGCTGCTCTGGAGCAGGCCGTGCGATCTGGCCGCGGCCACCCGGGCGCTGAACGCCTACCGGCGCACGCTGGCCGCGCGGCAAGTGGACGGCGGTTCATGACCGCGCCCGACGCCGCCTGCTCCCGACCGGGCTGCCCCGGCACGATCGACGACGGCTACTGCGACACCTGCGGGCTGGCCGCCGCCCCCGCCGCCGCCCCGGCCGTCGCCGCGGCCCGGTGCTCCCGGACGGGCTGCGCTGGCACGATCGACGACGGCTACTGCGACAGCTGCGGGCTGGCCATCGGGCCAGCCGTCGTCGCTGCTCCGGGCACCGCCGCGGCGGTCGTAGCCGCGCAGCCGCCGCGGACCGGAGGCCCGTCGTCCGGCCCGGCCACCGCCAGCGGTGCCCCGCTCACCGCGTCCGGGTCGCGGCGCTTCTCGCGGCGCGCCAGCCGGCGGACCAGCAGCTCCGCACGCAGCCGGATCGGGGCCGGGCTGGTGGAGGTGCCGCCGGTGCCGGCGACCGACCCGGCCAGCGCGCTGCTGAAGGACCCGCAGGTCGCGGAGGAGAAGCGGTTCTGCGCCACCTGCGGGGAGAAGGTGGGCCGGGCGTTCGGCGACCGGCCGGGCCGGGTCGAGGGCTTCTGCCCGCGCGACGGCACCCGCTTCTCGTACGCTCCCAAGCTCGGGCCGGGGGACCTGGTGGCCGGGCAGTACGCCGTGCAGGGCTGCCTGGCCCACGGCGGCCTCGGCTGGATCTACCTCGCCCTGGACCGCAACGTCGAGGACCGCTGGGTGGTGCTCAAGGGCCTGGTCAACGCGGGGGACGCGGACGCGATGGCGGCCGCGATCGCGGAGCGGCGGTTCCTGGCCCAGGTCAACCACCCGAACATCGTCACCATCCACAACTTCGTGCAGCATCCTGGCGACGACGGCACCCCCGTCGGCTACATCGTGATGGAGTACGTCGGCGGCTCCTCGCTCAAGCAACTGCTGGAGGCCCGGCGGCGGCCGGGCAGCGCGCTCGAACCGCTGCCGTTGCCGCAGGCGATCGCGTACGCGCTGGAGATCCTGCCCGCGCTCGGCCACCTGCACTCCCTCGGGCTGGCCTACTGCGACTTCAAGCCGGAGAACGTGATCCAGTACGAGCGCCGGCTGAAGCTGATCGACCTCGGCGCCGTGATCCGGATGGACGACGAGCGCAGCGCGATCTTCGGCACGATCGGCTACCAGGCCCCGGAGATCGCGACCGACGGCCCGTCCGCGGCGTCGGACGTCTACACGGTCGGGCGCACGCTCGCGGTACTGGCCCTGGGCATGCCGCCGACCCGCGGCGGGGTCCCGGTGGAGCTGCCGGGCCGCACCGAGCACCCGGTGCTGCGCGACCACGAGTCGTTCGACCGCGTGCTGCGGAGGGCGACCCACCCGGACCCGCTGCACCGGTTCGCCTCGGCCGACGAGATGGCCGACCAGCTCGCCGGGGTGCTGCGCGAGGTGCTGTCGATCTCCGACGGCGAACCGCGGCCGGCCCCGTCGACCGTGTTCAGTCCGAGCCGCGGTGAGTTCGGCCCCGACCTGCTGATCGGCCCCGACGGCGCTGTGCGTCATCAAGCTGGTCGCCCCGATCCGGTGCGCATCGCGGCGGCGCTCCCGGTGCCGCTGGTGGACATGGCCGACGCCGCGGCCGGGCTGCTGGTCACCGCCACCGCGGTGGCGCCGCAGGAGGTGGCCCGGCTGCTCGCGGCCGCACCCGAGCCCAGCCCGGAGCTGCGGCTGCGACTGGTCCGGGCGCACCTCGAGGCCCACGAGCCGGCCGCGGCCACGGCGGTGCTCGACGAGCTGGCCGCCGAGGACCCGGACGACTGGCGGCTGGACTGGTTCCGGGGGATAGCCGCGCTGGTGGCCGGAGCAGCGGCGGACGCCGCCGGCTGGTTCGATGCCTGCTACACCGCCTTGCCGGGGGAGGCCGCGATCAAGCTGGCGGTGGCCGCGGCCGCCGAGTGCGCGGGCCAGGACGAGCCGGCCGGGCGGACCTACGCACTGCTGGCCCGAACCGATCCCGGGCGGGCCGATGCCGTGTTCGGGCTGGCCAGGGTGCGGCTGCGGACCGGCGACCGGGCAGGTGCGGTGCAGGCACTGGAGTCGGTGCCGGACTCGTCCAGCCGGCACGTGGCCGCGCAGCTGGGCGCGGTGCAGGCCGTGCTGCTCGACCAC
>DATMDS010000204.1:0-15668 GCA_035557575.1 Pseudonocardia sp.
GACCGAGTGCGCACGGCGCAGAGGCTGCACGCCCTGCGCGGTGGACGCTGTCCACAAGGCGCGACGAAGCGGACCGACGCAGGGCGGGCAGCGGCAAGCTGCTGGGGTGGACCTACCGCCGCTGCACAGCCTCAGGTCACCCGTGCGCCGCAGCCCTTCCGTCGGATGACCAGCAGGTCGATCTCGCACGTCACGCCGGCGGCGTCGGTGTACTGGAAGTGGCGCGTCATCCGCCCGGCTTCGCCCGGGTCAGCGCCGGGGTCGCCCCAGCCCTCGTGGACCATCAGGGTGACATAGAGGATGCCGACCTCGTGGAGGTCGCAGTGCATGCCGCGGACGTCGCGATGCGAGACGCGGTAGGCGGTAGAAGGCGCCGCCGGGCGTTCTCATCGAACTCGATGCCGATCTCCGTGGTGAAGTGGTCGAGTCCCTGCTGATCGTCCTGCCACGACTTCCGGCTGCAGACGCCGTGGCGGACCCAGCCCTTTGACCAGCAGCCCTCAAGCAGTTCCGGCGGTGAGTCTGCGTGACCGTCCAGCACACAGCGCCCAGTGCCGCCGACCTCGGCGCCGCGCTGCTCACCCGACTGGGCGTCTCCCCAGCTGGCCCGTACGGCAGCTGCGGTGGCTTGCACGAGGCTGCGGCGTCGGCCAGTGCGGCGTCGGCCAGTGCGGCGTCGGAACGGGCGGGGGGTGAACTCGGCCGGTGCCGGCGTCGGCGGTCATCGCTGGCCAGCACTCCGCCCAGGAACAGACCGCCCGCTACCAGCGGCGCCAGGAACACCATGGCCATGCCGACGAACGCGCCAGAGCCGCGCGCCGGGCCATAGCCGAGCGGCACCGCCACGAACAGCAGCGTGGTGGTCCCATCTGGTTCCAGTACGTTCGGGACACTTCCAGCAGTGCCAATTAGCCGCCGTTATGCGCTGCGGATCGCTGCCTCGACGCGGTCGTCATGGCCGGATGCGCCTGCTCGGGTACGTCATGGGTGGATTGTTGAATGACATCCGAGGTCTGCTGTGCCGCACGGACCATTGCCTGCATGGCGGGTTTGCCGATACCCAGTAAGCCTTCGACAAATTCGCGTTGTGCGTTGAGGGCTTCCTCGGCGGCGTCGAACCAACCGTCGATCAGGTGCTCCGGTGTGGGCGCACGATCACGACCCGCGCTCAAGCCCATCGCCGATCGCGCCGCCTCGCCCCACATTCGAATCGCCGTGGAAAATGCCTCTTGCCCGGTCTGGGCGGCCCGGGTGAAGTGCTCCTGCGCAGCTGTCTTGTCGTCGGACACGGTCTGGTTCATTCGATCTCCATGCCTTGTCTCGGGCACTGATGGACGACACCCACCTGTGGCTGGAGCCGACGACCATGTGCTGTCGCATATCTATCGAGTAGGGCCGGCGACCGTCGCGCGACGTTTGGCTCCAGGGCAGGGTAGCGAACGCGTTGTCGCTCCCGTTGGACTGTAGGGACTTCACGCAGGATGACAAGATATTTGACGCGTGACCACGCAAACGCACTAGAACGTCGCCCGTCCGCTACGTGCATCGTTTTGGCCTACCCAGCTGGAGTAATCAGCTAACGGTAGCCGACCCAAAACTGCGCGTCTATCGCGAGCCTTCTAACAATTGAACCGGCAATTATGCGACTCGCACCGATACGGCCCGTAGGGCGCCGCCGGTGTCGAAGGCGAGCAGCTCGGCCCGCCAGGAGTCATGGTGCGGGCCAGCCGGGTGAGCTCGGGGATGCCGGCGTCGGCGCAGTAGGCCGCCACCGGTACAGCGCCAGCTCGGCGCGCGCCCGGTCCGGGCAGGGAGAAGATCGGGCATGGGCCTTGGGTGGCGATTCAGGTACGGGGCGAGTTGTTCGTCGGTGGTGTCGCCGGAGTCCAACCCGGCCCGTCGCCGCGCCCAGGACCGCTCTGATTGGTGATCCTGGCCGCGGCGGAGCAACCTGCGGATCCGGTAGAGGGGGTCGTCTTTGCGGCCGCGGTGCCCGCTGAATTCCTGCTGAATGCCCTGTCGTTGACGCCGAGGCGGCGGCTCGAGGCGGAGCTGAAGAAGATCCGCCGCTACAAGCTCATCATCATCATTCGACGAGTTCGGCTACATACCCTGCGACCGGCGACTCCCACCGCACCCGGCAACGACGCGAGCTCCCTCGCCAAGCAGAACCGCGCCGAACGAGACAGACCGTGACCCAGGGTGGTCAGCTCAACCTTCGCCGCCGTTGACACGCTCCCCGATGACGACCACGGCGAGGAGACTGAGAGATGAGTCCGCGACTCAAGCAACTTCAGGCGCTGAAAACGCCTCGTCACCGAGCGGCTCACGGGGCGCCGACCACGAACCGTCGACGTCGCGGCGATGGCGGATTGCCGGGGTTTCGCGCACCTCGCACCCTGGTAGTAGACGCGGTAGGAGGTGCCGGGTGAGCGAGCGGGGGCGCGACCTCTACGCCCTGCTGGGAGTGACGCCGGACGCGGACGCCCGCGAGGTCGCCCGGGCGTACCGGCGCCGGCTGCGCGCGGTGCACCCGGACACCCGGGACCGGCTGTCGGACGGCCCGGACCCCGCACACACCGACCTGCGAGCGCTCCAGGAGGCGTACGCGGTGCTGCGCGACCCGACCCGACGGGCGCGCTACGACGCGCAGCGCCGGGCGGCGCATAAGCCGGCGGGAGCGCCGCCGACGGGCATCGCGGTACCGGTCCGGGTCCACAGGCCGCCGCCGGCACGGGACTGGCTGATCCGGGTGGGACCCGTGCGCTCCGAGCCGCCACGGAGCCAGTGAGTACCCGCGGGCGGAGAGCCTGCGGTCAGGCGGCCAGCGCGGCCAGGGTGGACTGGACCTGGGCGGCGGTGGGGTTGGTGGCGGTGCTGCCGTCGGGATAGCGGATCACCGGGACGGTCTGGTTGCCGCCGTTCACCGACTCGACAAACGACGCGGCATCGGGGTCGCGCTCGATGTCGATCTCGTCGTAGACGATCCCGGCCTGGTCCAGCTGCAGCTTGAGCCGGCGGCAGTAGCCGCACCAGGTGGTCGAGTACATCGTGACGTCAGCCATGTCCTGTCCAACCGCCGCGCAGGCGCGTCTCTTCCGTCAGGGGCGGCTGTCAGGATGGGACGGTGCGCACACCCACCACCGCCGCCGGTCTCGACGACGAGCAGCAGGTGGCGGTCACCGCACCCCGCGGGCCGGTATGCGTGCTGGCCGGCGCGGGCACCGGGAAGACCCGCACGATCACCCGGCGCATCGCCCACCTGGTGCAGACCGGGCACGTGTCGCCCGGCCAGGTTCTCGCCGTCACCTTCACCGCCCGCGCGGCGGGGGAGCTGCGCACCCGGCTGCGCGCGCTCGGCGTCTCCGGCGTGCAGGCCCGCACCTTCCACGCCGCCGCGCTGCGCCAGCTGCGCTACTTCTGGCCGCGCGCGGTCGGTGGCCCACCGTGGCCGCTGCTGGAGGGCAAGGTGCGGGTCGTCGGGCAGGCCGCGGCCCGGCTGCGGGCCGACACCGACGCGGCCAGCCTGCGCGACTTCGCCGGCGAGATCGAATGGGCCAAGGCCAGCCTGATCGGCCCCGAGGAGTACCCGGCCGAGGTCGCGAAGCGGCACCGCTCCACCCCGGGGCCGGCCGAGCAGGTGGCCGCCGTCTACGCCGGCTACGAGACGCTCAAGAACGGCGCCGAGCGGCTGGACTTCGACGACCTGCTGCTGCACACCGCGGCCGCGCTCGAGGAGCGGCGCGACATCGCCGAGGAGTTCCGCGAGCGCTACCGCTGCTTCGTGGTCGACGAGTACCAGGACGTCACCGCGCTGCAGCAGCGGGTGCTGGACGCCTGGCTCGGCGACCGCGACGACCTGACCGTGGTCGGCGACGCCAACCAGACGATCTACAGCTTCGCCGGCGCCACGCCGCGCTACCTGCTGGACTTCCCGCGCCGCTTCCCGGATGCCGTGCTGGTGCGGCTGCAGCGCGACTACCGGTCCACCCCGCAGGTGGTGTCGGCGGCCAACCTGCTGATCGGCAGCGCGCGGGACCGGCCGGCCGGCTCGCGGCTGCGGCTGGTCGGGCAGCTCGCGGCCGGGCCGGATCCGGAGTTCGCCGAGTACGACGACGAGCCGGCCGAGGCGGCCGCCGTGGCCCGGCGGATCACCGCGCTGATCGCCGACGGCACCCCGGCCGCCGAGATCGCGGTGCTGTTCCGGATCAACGCCCAGTCCGAGGGCTACGAACAGGCGTTGACCGAGGTCGGGGTGCCCTACCAGGTGCGGGGCGGGGAGCGGTTCTTCCAGCGTCCCGAGGTGCGGCGGGCGATGCTGGCACTGCGCTCCGCGGAGCCGGTCGCGGCGCCGCTGATCGACACCGTGCGCGCCGTGCTGGCCCCCTACGGGCTGACCGCCGAGCCGCCGGGCGGGGCAGCCCAGCGCGCCCAGTGGGAGTCGCTGCTCGCGCTGGTCGAGCTGGCCGAGGAGCTGGTGGCAGTGGAGCCCGACGCCGATCTCGATCGCTTCGTCACCGAGCTCTCCCTGCGGGCCGACGCCGCGCACCCGCCGACCGTGCAGGGCGTGACGCTGGCGTCCCTGCACACCGCGAAGGGCCTGGAGTGGGATGCGGTGTTCCTGGTCGGGCTGGCCGACGGCACGCTGCCGATCCAGCACGCGGACGGCGACCCGGACGCGATCGAGGAGGAGCGCCGGCTGCTCTACGTCGGGATCACCCGCGCCCGCCGCCTGCTGCAGCTGTCCTGGGCGCTGTCCCGACAGCCGGGCGGGCCGCCGCGCCGGCGCCGCAGCCGCTTCCTCCACGGGCTGATCCCCGAGCACCACCCGACCTCCCGGGTGACGGCGCCGGCCCGGACCGGCGCCAAGCCGCGCTGCCGGGTCTGCGGTTCGCCCCTGCTCGGTGCCGAGGCGATGAAGCTGCGGCGGTGCGGCGACTGCCCGTCGAACGTCGATGTCGAGCTGCTGGACCGGCTGCGCAGCTGGCGCAGCTGCGAGGCGGGCAAGCAGCACGTCCCGGCTTATGTGATCTTCACCGACGCCACGCTGACCGCGATCGCCGAACACCGCCCGGCCGACGGTGCCGCGCTGGTCGGGATACCGGGGATCGGCGCCCGCAAGCTGGAGCGGTACGGGGGCGCCGTGCTCGCCCTGATCGACGACATCGAGGATGCGCCGCGGTTCGAAGGAAGTTCTCAGTAATTCAGTTGTGCGTCCCGGGCACTCCCCCTAACGTGGACGCCGTGACGGACCTCACCCGGCCGTCTTTCGTCACGACTCGACCCGGAAGGGGTGTCCGATGATCACGACGACCTTCGTCGACGTGCACGGCACCCGTCTGCGCACCGGGTACGTGGCGCCGTCGGCGCGGCCGAGCGGCAAGGGCACGTGGCAGCCGACCCCGCCCGCCCTCCTCTGCGGCTTCATGATCAACAACAGCACAGGTGTGTCCGGAGTGGAGTGTCGCCGTCGGTAGGCGCACACAGCCACCGGCCCGAGAGAACCAGGCCGCGGACCCACACCCGGGATCCGCGGCCTTTTTTGTTGTCCTACCTGAAGACCCTCAGGAGGTTGTTGTGCTAGTCCGATCAGCTCCGGTGGACGGCGGGGCGATCAGTTGTACCGAGCAGTTCGGTGGCGACGAGGCCACCGGACTGGGGGACCTGCTCGTCGCGGCACCCCGCGCCGGGCTGGACCTGCCGTGTCGCTCCGGCGACGCCGACCTGTGGTTCGCCGAGGTCCCTGCCGACCTGGAGCGGGCCAAGGAGCTGTGCGGTCGGTGCCCGATCCGTGCCGAGTGCCTGGCCGGTGCCCTGCGCCGCGCCGAGCCGTGGGGGGTCTGGGGCGGCGAGATCTTCGAGCGCGGGGCCGTGGTGCCGCGCAAGCGGCCGCGCGGTCGGCCCAGCAAGGCCGACCTGGCCCGGGACCGCGCCTACGCCGAGGCCCTGTCCGCCTGACCACCCGAACCACCGACGGGAGATCGTTCCGATGATCACGACCCTGATGTCGACCCAGCGACTCCGACCGCGCGCCGCAGCCGGCGACCGGGCGGGCGCCGCGATGTTGCTCAACGAAGCCCTGTCTCGGGGCCGACAGCGTGAACCGGGTCGCGTGGAGCTCGGCTAGCGGGCTCGACGCCCCCGGACCCCGGCCCGCGGTCTCCGCGGGCCGGGTTCGGGCCTCCTGTCCCACCCCGCCGCGCCTCGCGCGGCGCGCCGCCCGAGTGCGCGCCGGCGTCGACGCGACCCGTCGACTGGGGAGCCGCGGATCGCGCCGCGGCGGGTTCCCGGGCGCGCGGCCCGCATCGCGCGGGCCGCGCGCCGTCACGGGCCCCTGCGCTGTCCTGCTTCCCGGAGCGGCCGGTCAGGCGTCGCCGAAGATCCAGGGTGCCCACCGGTGCACGATGGCCCGCAGCGGCACGTGCGCGTCGAGCTGGCAGAGCACGCCGAGGGTGCCCATCGTGACCCGGTGGATCAGCAGGTACTGCGGCGGCAGGTTCAGCTCCCGGCCGGTGTTGAACTGCGGGCTGCGCAGGTCGCCCACGCGTTCGGCCTGCCCCTGCAGCCACCGGCGGTTGAAGTGGAAGGACTCGGTGCGCAGCGGCTCGGTGAAGGGCGCGAGGTAGGCCACCGCCTCCTCGGCCGGAAGCGGCGAGTCGGGTCGCAGGAAGCCCTCGTCGCGCAGCAGCTGCAGCAGGTCGTCCGGACGGTTCTCGAAGGCCAGCTTGGTCATCATGGTCAGCGGCCGGGGCATTCCCGACGGCAGCCGGGCGACCGCCCCGTAGTCGGTGACCATCAGCCGACCGTCGGCCAGCGCCTGGAAGTTGCCGGGGTGCGGGTCGGCGTGCAACAACCCGACCCGGGTCGGCGTGGAGTAGAGGAACTCGGCCAGCAGCACCGCGACGCTGTCGCGTTCCTCCTGCGTCCCGGCCCGGATCACCTCCGACAGCTTCCGCCCGCTCACCCACTCGGTGACCAGCGCGCGCGGGGCCGAGGCCACCACCCGCGGCACCTTGACCAGCGCATCACCCTCGAACGCGGCCGCGAAGGTGCGCTGGTTGTTCGCCTCGTCGCGGTAGTCGAGCTCCTCCTCCATGCGGTCCCGCAGTTCGGCGATCAGCGGTTTGATCTCCAGGCCGGGCACCAGCGGCTGCAGCACCCGGCTCATCCGGGACAGCTGCCGCAGGTCCGAGCGCAGCGCCTCCTCGGCCCCCGGGTACTGGACCTTCACCGCGACCTCGCGGCCGTCCCGCCACACCGCGTGGTGCACCTGACCGATGCTCGCCGCGGCCGCCGGCTTCTCGTCGAACTCGCGGAACCGGGACCGCCAGCCCCGGCCGAACTGCTCGGCCAGCATCCGCTGCATGTCGGGCGTGGACATCGGCGGAGCCGCGCTCTGCAGCTTGACCAGCGATTCCCGGAAGGGGGCGGCGTACTCGTCCGGGATCGCCGCCTCGAACACGCTCAGCGCCTGGCCGAACTTCATGGCCCCGCCCTTGAGCTCGCCCAGCACCGCGAACAGCTGCTCGGCGCTCTTGGCCATCAGCTGGGCGGAGAGCTCGTCGGTGTTCCCGCCGACCAGCCTGCGCCCCCATCCGGCGGCGGCCCGGCCCGCCACCCCGAGGGGGAGGCTGGCCAGTTTGGCCGTCCGTGCCGCAGTCCGCCGCGGAATCTCGGTCACGCTGCCGACTCACCGGTTACGGCAAGCCGGGCCGCGTGTCGCGCCGGACGGTGTTCTCGCTCGCTCACACCATGATTGTCTCCCGACCGCCGCGGTCCGCGCTCGTCACGGCGCCGTGGCGCAGGCCACCGCTCGCCGCCCGAGCCGCCTGGGCCGAGCCGCATCCGCAGTCGGGGTGCGGAGTCCAGGGTCGGCGCACGATCGTGCCCGCCGCGGCGTCGAACTCGATCGACGTCTGCAGCGTGGGCGGTGGGTCACCGCCGCCGACGACAGCGTCCACACAGGTCAGCACCTGGGCCGCGGCCAGCGCAGCGGTCGCGGCGGTCTCCGCCGGCCCGGCCCGCCCGGCGCGCCCGGACAGCTGCGCGGACACCCTCGGCCATTCCGGGGCGCGGGACCGCCGGTGCAGCTCCAGACAGCCCAGGCAGGCACTGCGGCCGGGCAACACCAGCGGGCCGATGACCCCGACACCGTCACGCAGCCGCACGGGCAGGTGCGGGGTCAGGTCGGTGTGCAGCCGCGCGATCCGGGCCGGCTCCGGGGCGAGCGCGTCGGTCAGTACCACCAGGTCCGGAATGGCCCGCAGCGGCAGCGCGGCGGCATCGGCCTGCGGGCAGAGCCGGCGCACCGCGTCCCGGGTGGCGCCCGACCGGTCCCGACCGCGATCGGCATCCAGGAAGCCGGTGCCCAGATCGCCCGCCAGCACCGCGCCCCCGGTCTCGGTGTAGACCGTGCCCACCCCCGCGCGGACCAGCCCCACCACCACGCCCACCGCGATCGGCCCTTCCCCGGTCACCACGACGACGCTGTCCCGACGCAACCGAACCCCGCGCTCGGCCACCGCGGCGTCGACCAGCGCTCCCGCCTCGACCAGTCGACGCAGCAGCTCGATGGCCTGCTCGGCCTCCACGCCGCGCTCGAGCGCCCGGGCCAGCAGCCCGACCGAGCCGGCCGGAACCCGTAGCTCGTCCAGCATCGCCGCCAGCCCGCCGGACAGCCCCTCGACGGCGATCGCGGAACCCGGGTCGAGGCCGAGCAGCCGCGCGTCCGGTCCCAGCGGCAGCACCGACCAGTGGGGCGGCAGCGCCAGCCGCTCGGGCAGCGCCGGGGCCGGGTTCGGTGGCGACGGTGCGGTCGGCATGGGTCGATGGTGCCGGGCCGCGCGAACCGGCGCATCCGACCATCCACAGGCCGCCCAGGCTGTGGATAACTGTCGGGACCGACCGGGGGACGGGTGGAGACCATGGTGGGGGAAACGCCCGACCCGGCATGTCGGGGCCTAGGCTGGACTGATGGCGCACCCCCCGGTCGTCGAGGTCAGACGCAGTGCTCGACGCCAACGCATGGTCAGCGCGCGGCGCGAGGGCGACACGGTGATTGTGTTCATTCCCGGCTGGATGAGCGAGTCCGAGGAACTCCGCTGGGTCGACGAGATGGTGCGGCGGTTGGAGCGCAGCGAAGCCCGTCGCCGCTCACCCGCCCGCAAGAGCGACGATGCGCTGCACCGGCGCAGCGTGGAGCTGGCCCGGCGCTACCTGGAGGGGCGGGCCGACCCGGCCAGCGTGCGCTGGGTGCCGCCGATGCGGACCCGCTGGGCCTCGTGCACCCCGGTCGACGCCACCATCAGGATCAGCGATCGGCTGCGCGACGCCCCCGGTTGGGTGGTGGACTACGTGCTGGTCCACGAGCTGACCCACCTGCTCGAACCCGGCCACGACGCCCGCTTCTGGGCGTGGGTGCAGCGCTACCCGCGCACCGAGAGGGCCATGGGGTATCTCGAAGGCCTGGCGGCAGCGGCCGGCCTCGGGTTCAGCGGCATCGACGGCGAGGAGCCGATGCCGGCCGAGCTGTCCTGATCGGCCCGGTCGCGGCGGCGCGCCCGGTCGCCGCTTGCGACCGCTCAGCCGGTCGGCGCCGGCGGCGGCCCGTCGTCGTCGCGGTCCGACTCGTCCTCGGCATCGGTGCTGTCGGACTCGCCGGCCGCGGCCGA
The DNA here is from genome assembly GCA_035557575.1 of Pseudonocardia sp. Taxonomy (GTDB): domain Bacteria; phylum Actinomycetota; class Actinomycetes; order Mycobacteriales; family Pseudonocardiaceae; genus Pseudonocardia. Next base: position 9,672 of record DATMDS010000204.1, read on the forward strand.
CTCCTCGGCGCGCTCCCGGGCGGCCAGCTTCTCCAGCTCGGCGATCGGGTCCCCGAGCTCGGCGCGGCCGACGAACCCGGCCGGGTCGTCGAGATCCTCCGCGGTCGGAATCAGGTCCGGGTGCTCCCACAGCGCGTCGCGGCCGGCGACACCACGCTGCTCGCCCAGCAGCCGCCACAGCTCAGCGGCGGCCCGCAGCCGGCGCGGGCGCAACTCCAGCCCGACCACGGTGGCGAAGGTCTGCTCGGCCGGACCGCCGGAGGCACGCCGGCGGCGCAGGGTCTCGCGCAGCGCGCCGGCCCCGGGCAGCCGCTCGCCCACGGCGTCGGCGACCACGGCGTCCACCCAGCCCTCGACCAGCGCGAGCTGTGTCTCCAGCCGGGCCAGCGCCGCCTTCTGCTCGGGCGTGGTCTCCGGGGAGAACATGCCCGACTGCATGGCCTCCTGGATGGCGGCCGGATTCGACGGGTCGATACCCCGGGCCAGCTCCTCGATCCGCGAGGCGTCCACCGTGATCCCGCGCGCGTACTGCTCCACCGCACCCAGCAGCCGCTCCTTGAGCCACGGCACGTGGGTGAACAGCCGGTGGTGGGCGGCCTCCCGGGCGGCCAGGAAGATCATCACCTCGCTGGCCGGCCGGTCCAGGTCCCGGGTGAACTTCTCCACGTTCTCCGGCAGCAGCGCCGCCACCCGCTCCGGGCCCACCGGGATGCCGATCTCGGTGGAGGTCAGCACCTCCGCGGCCAGCTGGGACAGCCCGTGCCCGAGCTGGCTGCCGAACGCCAAGCCGCCCATCTGGCCGAGCATGGCCAGCATCGGGCCGGCCGCCGAGCGCATCTCCTCCGGCATCGCCTCGAGCCAGGCCCCGGACACCCGCTGCGCCACCGGATCGCACAGCCGCTTCCAGGTCGGCATGCTCGCGTCCACCCACTCGCTGGCCGACCAGGCCTTCGTCTCGGTCGCACCGGCGGGGAAGTCGGTGGCCGCGTCCAACCAGAGCTCGGCCAGCTTCACCGCGTCGCTCACCGCGGCCCGCTGCGGCCCGGTCAGCGAGGACGTGGTGGTGGCCAGCTGCTGGCGGGCGAGCTGGGCCGCCAGGTCGTAGTTGACCGGGCCGCCGCCTGAGCTCTGCGCCTGGCTGAGCATCTGGCCGAGCTGGGTGAGCATCTGCCCGAGCTGGCTCACATCGAAGCCGCCCGGCATGCCGGGCCCTCCGAAACCGGGCATCCCGGGCAGGCCGCCCATCCCGAAGCCGAGCGGATCCTGCGGCCCGTCGCCCGGGCGGCGTTCCGGGTTGCGGTCCTCGTCGCGGTCGCGGTCCCGGTCCGAGGGCCCGAATCCGAACGGCGTGTCACTCATGTCCACAACGGTACGCGTGACGGGCCGCGACAGCGGCCTGGCGTGCGCTCGCATCGGTGCGTGGCGCCTCTTTATCGCCGGTGGCGAACGCCGGTCCGTGCCGCCGCCAGGTGATCCACCACCTAGGCTCGCCACCGTGAACCCCCGGACCCGGACCGCCGTCGCCGCCGGGCTGCTCGCGCTGGCCTTCGCCCTGCTCGGGGTGACGGTGCCGGTGCCGCTGGTCGCGCTGGGGCCCGGCCCCACCTACGACACCCTGGGCGAGGTGGGCGGGACGCCGGTGGTGGCGGTCGACGGCCTCCCGGTCTTCCCGACCTCCGGGCACCTGAACATGACCACCGTCGCCGTCGCCGACCGGCTGACCCTGTTCACCATGCTCGGCTACTGGGTCTCCGGGGCCCGCCGGGTGGTGCCTCGGGACTCGGTGTTCCCGCCGGGCCGCTCCGACGAGCAGGTCGAGCAGGACAACGCCGACCAGTTCGCGGCGTCGGAGGCCAATGCCGAGGTGGCCGCGCTGCACCAGCTGGCGGTCCCGACCCGGGTGGTGGTGGGGGAGCTGGTCGCCGACTCCCCGGCGGCCGGTGCGCTGCAGGTCGGCGACGAGCTGGTCGCGGTGTCCGGCCGGTCGGTGAACTCCCCGCTGGCGGTGGCCGAGGCGCTCGCGGCGACGGCTCCGGGGCAGTCGGTCACGATCACGTTCCGGCGTGCGGGCGAACAGCGCGACGCGAACGTGGTGCTGGGCTCCAGCCCGGACCGCCGGCAGGGGCTGCTCGGCGTCCGGCCCGGCATCGAACCGCAGGCCGGGGACATCAGGATCAGCCTCGGCGACATCGGTGGCCCGTCGGCCGGGTTGATGTTCGCGCTGGCCGTGGTGGACAAGCTGACTCCCGGCGAGCTCACCGGCGGCCGCTTCGTCGCCGGCACCGGGACGATCAACTCCGAGGGTGCGGTCGGCCCGATCGGAGGCATCCCGTTCAAGATGCTCGCCGCTCGGAATGCCGGGGCGACCGCGTTCCTGGTACCCGCCGGCAACTGCGCGGAGGCGGTCGCCAACGCGCCGGACGGGCTGCAGCTGCTGCGGGTGGGCACCCTGCGTGACGCGGTCGCCGGCCTCGATGCGCTGCGTGCCGATCAGGCCCCCAGCAGCTGCTGATCGCGGCGGGCGGATCGTCGGATTCGTCCCAGCCGCGGAAGGACCCGGGCCCGAACGGGAACCCCACACCACGGCCGTAGAGTTGACAGGGCAGAGCGCGCCGGAAGCGCCCGGCTTCATCCTAAATATCAGGGAGCGTGCGTTGTGGCCATGCGGCCCCCGGTGGGAGCACCGACGCTAACCCGCCGTACCCGGATCCTGCTCGGTCTGGCGGCGATCCTGGTGCTGCTGCTCCTCGGCGGCGCCCGTCTGATCAATTTCTATGTCGACTGGCTGTGGTTCGGCGAGGTCGGCTACCGCGACGTGTTCACCACGGTGCTGTTCACCCGCATCGTCCAGTTCCTGGTCGGTGGCCTGCTGATCGGCGGGCTGGTGGCGCTGTCGCTGTGGATCGCCTACCGCTCCCGCCCGGTGTTCGTGCCGATCACCGGGCCCGAGGACCCGATCGCCCGCTACCGGACCCTGATCATCGGCCGGCTCCGGCTGTTCGCGATCGGTATTCCGCTGGTCATCGGCGTGGTCGCCGGCTTCGCCGCGCAGGGCGACTGGGAGACCGTCCAGCAGTTCGTCAACTCCACGCCCTTCGGCATCGCCGACCCCGAATTCGGCATCGACGTCGGCTTCTACGCCTTCCAGCTGCCCTTCTACCGGTACGTGCTGGACTGGCTGTTCATCGCGGTCGCGGTCAGCTTCGGGGTGGCGCTGATCACCCACTACATCTTCGGCGGCATCCGGCTGACCGGCCGCAACGGGCAGGTCTCGGCCGCGGCCCGGGCCCAGCTGGCCATCCTGGCCGGGGTGTTCGTGCTGCTCAAGGCCGTCGCCTACTACCTGGACCGCTACGAGCTGCTGTACTCCGACCGCAGCGACCTGTTCACCGGCGCCACCTACACCGACCTGAACGCGGTGATGCCGGCGAAGCTCATCCTGCTGTTCATCTCGATCATCTGTGCGGCCGCGTTCTTCGTCGCGGTGTTCCGCCGCAACCTGCAGCTGCCGGCCATCGCGACCGTGCTGCTGGTGCTGTCCTCGGTGCTGGTCGGCGCGGCCTGGCCGCAGGTGCTGCAGCAGTTCGTGGTGGCACCGAACGCGAACGAGCGCGAGTCGGTCCCGATCGAGCGCAACATCGCGGCCACCAAGCAGGCCTTCGGCCTGACCGACGACAAGGTCACCGAGGTGCCCTTCAGCGGCACCTCGCAGGTGTCGCCGGCCGAGGTCCGTAACGACACCGCGACCGTGCCGAACATCCGGCTGCTGGACCCGGCCAAGCTCGGCGAGACGTTCACCCAGCTGCAGCAGCGCCGCCAGTTCTACGGCTTCCCGTCCCGGCTGGACATCGACCGCTACGCGGTGGGCGGCAAGACCGAGGACTACATCGTCGCCGCCCGCGAGCTCAACTCCAACGGGCTGGCCGGCAACCAGACCGACTGGATCAACCGGCGGCTGGTCTACACGCACGGCAACGGCCTGGTCGTGGCCCCGGCCAACCGCGTGAACGCCTCGCTGGACGACAACGCGGGCCAGGGCGGCCTGCCCGTGTTCACCAGCATCGACACCGCCACCGCGCAGTCCAGCTCGATACCGCCGGAGCTGCGGGTGGTCGAACCGCGGATCTACTACGGCGAGCTGGTCGAGGGCTACTCGATCGTCGGCGCCGAGGAGGGCGCCGCGCCGCGCGAGTACGACTCCGACACCCAGAGCTACACCTACACGGGCAGGGGCGGCGTGCCGCTCGGCAACGTGGTGAACCGGCTGGTGTTCTCGCTGCTCTACGGCGAGCGCAACATCCTGTTCAACAACTCGATCAACGACAACTCCAAGATCATGTACGTGCGCGACCCGGCGGAGCGGGTGCAGGCCGTCGCGCCGTGGCTGACCCCGGACAGCGACCCGTACCCGGCCGTGGTGGACGGCCGGATCACCTGGATCGTCGACGGCTACACCACGCTGCAGCACTACCCCTACGCGCAGAGCATGTCGCTGGGCCAGGCCACCACCGATGCGCTGCAGCCGCTGCAGCGACCGGAGCTGGACCGCAACGTCAGCTACCTGCGCAACTCGGTCAAGGCCACCGTCGACGCCTACGACGGCACCGTGACGATGTACGCGTTCGACGAGTCCGACCCGGTGCTGCAGACCTGGATGAAGACCTTCCCGGGCTCGGTGAAGCCGGCCTCGGACATCTCGCCCGGGCTGCGCTCGCACTTCCGCTACCCGGAGGACCAGTTCAAGGTCCAGCGCGAGCTGCTGACCCGCTACCACGTGGACAACCCGCTGGAGTTCTACGGCAACGCCTCGTTCTGGGGGGTGCCGTCCGATCCGACGGTGCCCGGCGGCGGGGCCGGCGCCTCCCAACCGCCGTACTACGTGCTGGCCGGCCAGCCCGGCGGGGAGGGCGCGGCCACCCCGTCGTTCCAGCTCACCAGCGCGCTGGTGTTCCGGAACCGGCAGATCCTGTCGGCGTACGTCTCGGCCAGCTCCGATCCGGACACCTACGGCAAGATCACCGTGCTGCAGCTGCCGCCGGACACCCAGACGCTGGGCCCGCAGCAGGTGCAGACCCAGCTCGTCGGTTCCCCGCGCGTCAGCGCGGATCTCGGGCTGCTGTCCCGGGGCGGGCAGAGCACGGTCAACTACGGCAACCTGCTGACGCTGCCGGTGGCCGGCGGGCTGCTGTACGTCGAACCGGTGTACATCGAACGGGCCAACCAGGAGTCCAGCTATCCGCAGCTGGCGCGGGTGCTGGTCTTCTACAACGACCAGGTCGGGTTCAGCGCGAGCCTGTCCGACGCGCTGGACCAGGTGTTCGGTCCCGGCGCCGGGGCCGGCGCGACGCCGATACCCGGTGCCGGCGGCGGCCCGGCACCTCCGGCCGCGGGAGCCCCGGGAGCCGGCGGCCCGGCGCTGGCCGCGGCCACCGCCGAGCTGCAGTCGGCGCTCGGGCAGGTGCGCACGGCCCAGCAGTCCGGCGACCTCGGCTCGCTCGGGCAGGCGCTGCAGGCACTGGACACCGCCGTGAAGAACTTCCAGTCGGCCAACGGTCAGGCGGCATCGGCGCCCGCGCCGGCCCCGGTGCCAGGACCCGGCGGCTGACACACCGGTGGTGGGTGGCCGCTCGGCCACCCACCACCGACCCCCCGGGCGGCACGCACCTTCCGGGGCGGTGTACTCTCGTAGACACAACAGCAACGCGGGGTGGAGCAGCTCGGTAGCTCGCTGGGCTCATAACCCAGAGGTCGTAGGTTCGAATCCTACCCCCGCTACAAAAGACGAAGGCCCCTGACCGGTGCGGTCAGGGGCCTTCGTCATGTTCGGGGTCCGATGCGAGCGGCTGACCGGCACTACCCTCGTTCCCGTGCACCCGATCCTGCGCCCCGCCACCGGGGCCGACGCCCCGACCGTTGCCGAGGTGTGGCGGTCGGCCTGGCTGGACGGTCACACCGGACACGTGCCCGACGCGTTGCTCGCCGCCCGCCACCCCGGCT